>JBAYVP010000364.1:0-5338 GCA_041674485.1 Sulfuricellaceae bacterium | reverse complement strand
GCAGATGTTGATGCTCCAGAAGGCTGCCTGATGCGCTGAATGTAAGCATCCTTGACGCATCGATGCGTTTTTATTTATCAAAATCAATGTGTTGATAAATAAATCAAACTGAACCAGTACCCACATCCTACGGTGCTACGCTGGTGAATGAGTCTTGAGCCACTTACGCATGGCATCATTCACGCGCGTCTGCCAGCTGCGCCCGGATGCTTTTAGCTCCGCGAGAACCTCTGCGTCAAAGCGGATGGTGGTTGGAACTTTGGTTGGCGCTTTTTGCGCTCCACGCCGACGAGCAGCGAGCTTTTCGCGCAACTCAGGCAAGGAATGGCTAACTACGGCGTTTTTCCGGCGCGCCTCTTCCTCATGGGTGGGTGGACGGTCTTCGCCGGGTGCGTCGGCAATTAGTTTCTCCCACATTTCTTGGCTATTTGGAAAGTTCTTAGGCAAAATAGCGGATTTCATGTTTTTCAGCCGCCTTACGCAAGCTAATGACGTGCAGATCATCGCCGCGCTCCGTGTAAGTCAAATGCACAACGACACCATTGAGAAAACTAAGCCCGTAGGATGTGCCGAGGAACGAGGCGCATCTGTCGCGTGTAGCCGCCAATATGCGCGAGCGATGCGCCTCCTGGCGTCGGTACATTCTACGGCACTACCCTTATTTGCTTGAATCAAATGGAGTTCGGACTAAAAGGGTAGCGTCCCCTTTGTTTGCCCATCTGTCGCGTGTTGCCGCCGGGATGCGCGAACGATGCGCTTCCTGTCGTCAGCACATCCTACGGCACTGTGAATCAAATGGAGTTCGGGCTAAAAGGGTAGCGTCCCCTTTGTTTCTTTGTTTTTACCGGCTGGTGCGGCTTTATCGCGCCAATCCCATAAAAAGAGAATATCAAGCAAAAGAAAGCATCAAGGGTCAGGTCTATGACCTGTTGGTTATCGTGTCCTACGTGGGCTGATTGTCTTAGGGCGGGTTGTCCGAATAAGGCGTAGTAGCGTGACCGCGTGGGCACAAAAACATGCCCACCGGGCTTGCATTTTAGTCACCTTTTGACATCACATGTGCGCAGTATCCGCAAAATGGCTCTTCAGAAAGCTCTTCGGACATTATTGTCGAACCACACCTTTGGCATTCGTGTTCTGCGGTATGCCCACAGGATGCACAGATGCCCTGCGCGTACAAGTAAGTGCCTCCACATTCGGGACAGTCTGCCAAAGGAGAATCTCCCCCGTCAGTGTGCGACAAGTAGGCTTCGTAACTGAAATAGTCCGTCACAGCCTTGCTCACCATTTCTTCATATGGGAGCGTCTTTCCGCACGACTTACATGTGTAGTCGGCGATTGTTGCTTCGCCTCCGTGAACCGATGGCATAATCAACTCAGAACCGCATTCGTCACAGGAGTAGCCTTCGAAGGCACTAAGAATTTCATCATCGAAAAACTCTAGCGTTTGGAGAGCCGCAAGACACTCTGCTTTCTCTTTTTCGTAGACCTCATTTACTTCAATCAGCACTGCCCACGTTGCGTCCCCTAACAATTCCTTCGGGTCTTCATTGAGGTGCTTTCGAATGAAGTCGTTGATGATGACGAAGGTGTCTGATATCAGAGATCGAATTGCCTCGTGTTTCAGATTGCTGAAGTAGTGTTCGATGTCGTTCCGAAAACCATTGATTTTGTCGATTCGTTTCCAATCGACATCAATATTGAGCGACTCAAACCGCTCCTTAATGCCCTGAACATCAACAGTCTTACTGCCTTTCCCTTTCCATTCTAAGTGGGCGTTTTCATCAAAAACTGGCAGTACTCGCTGTTTGATTAGGGCTTCGTCAGAACCAGGAGAACTCAGGTGGCTCAGCTTGTGTTTAAACAACAGCAGAATCCCGGCGAAAACATTTCTCGTGCATGAAATCACTCGACGCTGATCGGGTGAGGAATAGTCCTCAAGTCCGACAGCTATTGAATCGATTGCGTTCTTTAAAATGCTCACGGTGATTCCTAATGGCTGCTATGTTACAGCGCTTTCAACATCAGTTGCAGCGGTTTTTCGGTGGAACTTCGAGGTACAGCGTTTTCAACATTCGATAGTTACAGCCTTTGATTTATCCAGCAGGTTTGCTCCCTTCTCCCGCAGGCGGGAGAAGTGCCGGGGATGAGGACATTTGCGCTTCAGCCCGTAGGATGTGCCGAGGAACGAGGCGCATCTGTCGCGTGTAGCCGCCAAGATGCGCGAGCGATGCGCCTCCTGGCGTCGGCACATCCTACGGTGCTGATACTCTCCGCATCCCCGAAATTCTGCTGCCTAAACAAAAATATTGCAATAGTGTGCCAGATGGATATTGCCAAAGTCAAGTTGTTATTATGGCATTTCGTGCAGAAGAAAATGCAGCGGGCATGGAGCACACTGATCGAAGACCGTAGGTCGGGCTGAGGCTCACATCCCTTATTAACAGGATGTTTGCAGGTAATATCCCAAGTTCATCTCCGTCGAAATCGGCAATAGCTGAAGCTCTGTTGCACTCCGCCCGGCGTGACATGGGTTTCGCCGCAGGATTCCAGCAGTTCGAAATTTTCCCCCACTTCCTGCGTCAGGCTGTCTGCGTCGTAGCGCACCACCGGCAGGCCGCTGCATTTTTCCGGGCCGTCCGGCGCGAAGGTGGCGAGGATCATCTGGCCGCCGGGATGTAGCGCGCTTGCTGCGGCAGTCAGGTATGCGCGGCGCTCGGCGGCTGCGGTGAGGAAATGGAATACCGCGCGGTCGTGCCATAAGGCGTATTTTTCCGACGGGGCAAAGCGGGTGATGTCCGCCGCTTGCCAACGCACCGCCGTTGCCCGTTGTCCCAGGCGCGTTTGCGCAGTACGAATCGCTGCGGGGGAAATGTCCAGCACCGTTACATTCGTAAAGCCTGCATCGACCAGTTTATCCACCAGCAGGGATGCGCCGCCGCCGATGTCGATCAGTGCTGCGTCCTGGCCGATGCCGCTGGCGGCGATCAGGCGCAGCGAAATTGCCGGGTGTACCTGATGCCAGGATAGGTCGGTGGGCTGGCGCTGTGAGTAGATGTTATCCCAATGGGTTTGGTGTTCCATTTTCTTTCCTTATTTCGGTAGGGGGGTGTGGTGCTTATAAAATGCTTTCACCGCAGAGACGCAGAGGCGCAGAGAAATCAATAAAAAGGGTGAAACCATTTACTTCTAAAACCCATTGCTTTTCCTCGGCGTCTCAGCGTCTCTGCGGTGAATGGTTTTTCCCCGGCGGAGAACAAATTTAGCCTACCCTGCTTTGCCCCCGTTCTTGCCGTGCCGGAAAAAAGCGTTTATATTCCGCTTCATGAACTACGCACGCCAAAACGCCATTATTTCTTCCCCGGATGCTCTCCTGCCGTCCGGCCTGCTGCTGCGCCGGTGGCGCTAATCTTTGTCCCCAGCATTTCTCCAGTTTTACCCGCCCGGAAATCGGCAGGCGTTGCGCTTTCCATAAGGCGAAATTGAGTATTCTATCTTGGAGCCAGTCATGACTGATAAATTGATTATTTTCGATACGACCTTGCGCGACGGCGAGCAAAGCCCCGGCGCTTCGATGACGCGGGAAGAGAAGGTGCGCATCGCCCGCCAACTGGAGCGCATGCGGGTGGATGTGATTGAGGCCGGGTTTCCCGCCGCGAGCAACGGCGATTTCGAGTCGGTGAAGGCGGTTGCCGCCGTGATTAAGGATAGCACGGTGTGCGGTCTGGCGCGCGCGCTGGAGCGCGATATTGAGCGTGCCGGGGAGGCGATTCATGGTGCGGCTTCCGGGCGCATTCATACTTTTATCGCCACCAGCCCGATACATATGGAGAAGAAGCTGCGCATGTCTCCCGACCAAGTGGTCGAGCAGGCGGTTAAGGCGGTGAAATGGGCGCGCCAGTGGACCGATAATGTCGAGTTTTCGCCCGAGGACGCCGGGCGCTCGGAAACCGATTTTCTGTGCCGCATTCTGGAAGCGGTGATCGATGCCGGCGCCACCACGCTTAATATCCCCGATACGGTGGGCTATAATTTGCCGCATGTGTTCGGCGCGTTGATCGGGACTTTGCGCGAACGGATTCCGAATTCCGACAAGGCGGTGTTTTCGGTGCATTGCCATAACGATCTGGGGCTGGCTGTCGCCAATTCGCTGTCTGCGGTGCTGCACGGCGCGCGCCAGGTGGAATGCACGATTAACGGTCTGGGCGAGCGCGCCGGCAACGCCGCGCTGGAGGAGGTGGTGATGGCGGTGCGCACGCGCCGGGATTTGTTCGGCTGCGACACGCGTCTGGACACCACCCAGATTATGCCGGCCAGCCGTTTGGTGGCCGGCATCACCGGCTTTGTGGTGCAGCCCAATAAGGCTATTGTCGGCGCCAACGCGTTCGCGCATGAATCCGGCATTCATCAGGACGGCGTGCTCAAGCACCGCGAAACCTACGAGATTATGCGCGCCGAGGATGTCGGCTGGAGCGCCAATAAGATGGTGCTGGGCAAGCATTCCGGGCGCAATGCGTTCCGCTCGCGCCTGACCGAGCTGGGCATTGTGCTGGATTCGGAAGAAGCTCTGAACGCCGCCTTCGCCCGCTTCAAGGATTTGGCCGATAAGAAGCACGAAATTTTCGACGAGGATATCCTCGCGTTGGTTAGCGACGAGGAGCAAAGTTTAGTCAAGGAGCAGTTCAAGCTGGTGTCGCTCAAGGTGTGCTCGGAAACCGGCGAAACGCCGCACGCTCAGGTGGTGGTGGTGGAAAGCGGGGTGGAGAAGCGCGCCGAGGCCGACGGCGGCGGACCGGTGGATGCTTCGTTTAAAGCCATCGAGGCTATCGTTAAAAGCGGCAGCGAATTGTTGCTGTATTCGGTCAACAACATTACCAGCGGCACCGACGCGCAAGGCGAAGTCACGGTGCGCCTGTCCAAGTCCGGGCGCATCGTCAACGGCCAGGGCGCGGACACCGATATCGTGATTGCTTCGGCCAAGGCTTATTTGAACGCGCTGAACAAGCTGCACGTCAAGCTGGAGCGGGTTAATCCGCAGGTGTGAGGTGGCGGAACGAGAAATATTTGCCGCAGAGACGCTTCACGCTTCAGGCGCGGAGAAACAACGAAATCTCTGCGTTTTTGCGGTTGAATCGTTCCCACGCTCCAGCGCTCATCGTTACACACATCTTTGCAAGCAATAACTGCTGCTCAGGTCTATGCAAAAAGACAGCATAAAGCCCCTCTCCCGCAGGCGGGAGAGCAACTGTGTTCAAGGTCAAGCATTTTTTGTCTCTAAATGCTGCGGGTTCCATGGTTTTCCTGATTTCATGATTGCATTGAGGATGACGAGTAACTT
>JBAYVP010000363.1:0-5361 GCA_041674485.1 Sulfuricellaceae bacterium | reverse complement strand
GGCGCGAAACGTATCGTCAACAAGCACACGAATTTCGCGGCTTCGCGCCTTCGCGTGAATCAAAACAGCGCCGTAGGATGTGCTGACGCAGGAAGCGCATCGTTCGCGATTGATGCGCTTCCTTCGGAAGCCACATCCTACGGGCTTGACCGCCACCCGCCCCGGTGCTAGCCTTGGCGCTCTCTCAAAAGCAATAGCAGCACCCCGGCTACCGCTGTGAAGCCGGTATTTTTTTGCCCCTCTTTAATCGAGCATGGCGCATGGCGCCGTGTCGTCGGTCATGGGGGTATCGGGTAGCGGCAACGCCCCGGCTGGTCTATTGCCCAGTGAGAGTACCCCCACCCTTTACCCGGTGGTTTTTCTCAATCTCAAAAGCAATAGGAGTCCACACCATGTCAAACATCCCTCACGGCATACCCGTTCCGCGCCTTGCGCAGCCGCCTTTCCGTTCTTGCAATGCCGCTCAAGATACGCAAATCGGCACGATTCGGGCGCGGGAGGATAAGGCGATTTACCGCGCCATCCGAATTCTTGAAAAACGACTGGGCGAAGAAGGCGAAGCGCTGAATCAACCCGAAGCGGTGCGCGCTTACCTGAAAATGCGGCTGGCCGGAGAGGAGCGGGAAGTCTTCATGGTGCTGTTCCTGAATGCGCAAAACCGGGTGATTTCCGTCGAACCCATGTTTTACGGCACCTTGACCCAAGTGCCGACGTATCCGCGCGAGGTGGCGCGGCGCGCGCTGCACTACAACGCCTCGGCAGTCATCTTCGCCCACAATCACCCCAGCGGCGCATCCGAACCCACCGCCGGCGACAATACGATAACGCAAGCCATGAAACAATCGCTGGCGTTGGTCGATGTCCAGGTGCTGGACCATTTTATCGTCGCCGGAAAAACGATGATGTCGTTCGCCGAACGCGGATTGATTTGATTTTTTAGACGGGATGCGGCAAGCCAAGCGTAGGCGCGAAGGCGCGAAACGTATCGTTAACAAGCACACGAATTTCGCGTCTTCGCGAAAGACAAAACCTTTTTCACCGCAGAGGACGCGGAGGACGCGGAGGAAACCCCCTCATGCTTTTCCTCTGCGTCCTCCGCGTCCTCTGCGGTGAATCGGTTTTTTCCGTGCCGAGAACAAATTTACCCTGGGGCACGGCTTTATCGCACCCACGCGGCTACGGCGCTGTCTACATTAAAAAGATTTCCGCCAGAAAACTGCGGCGCAGTCGATCGTCTCCAGGGGTTCCCGAATGGCGTGGCGCGCACGGAATTCGTCCACCGCGGTCTTGCAGGAGGGAACGGCATAGTAGTCGTCCACGATGACAAATCCACCGGGCGAAACTTTGTGGTAAAGGTTGTTCAAGCCATCCAGAGTCGATTCATACAGGTCGCCGTCGAGACGCAGCAATGCCAGCTTTTTGATTGGGGCGGTGGGTAGCGTGTCCTTGAACCAGCCTTTGAGAAACTTTACCTTATTGTCGAGCAGATCGTAACGGGCGAACAGGTCTTCGACCGCTTCCTGGCTCACGGCCAGATAGGGAAAGGCGTCCGCCGAAAAATCCACGCCGAAGTCCTGCACGCAATTGGCCTTGGGTACGCCGGCGAAGGAATCCGCCACCCAGACGCGGCGTTTCTTGATGTCGTGCGCCATCAGGTAGCCGCGCATAAACACCGTCGCGCCCCCCTTCCACACGCCCGTTTCGATCAAGTCGCCGGGAATCTTGTCGGCGATTATTGCGTCCAGGCACTGATGAAGGTTATCCAGGCGCGCCTCCCCGATCATGGTGTGGGCGAGAAAAACGAAGTTTCTCATGACGAGCGCCTCGGTTTTATTTGCGCAGGCAGATATGAGAAAGCCCCCATCCTTGCGTACTTTCTCAAGAGCCGGGTAGGCCGGTTGATCGCGTATCCCAAGATACTCGGGAATAAGCGCTTCGAGGTTAACCGGCTTTTTCATGAGCAGGTAGTTCAACAACAATAATAACCGCGCCTCGTTTTCCAGGTACAACAGGTTGAGCAGGCTTTTTTTGAGCAGGGACAGGTAGCGTTCGGCATGCACGGTGGGGGGAGCCGGCACGGTAGATGCGCTCGTTGATTTATCCTTACCCTTGCCTTTTCCCATGCTGTCTCCCCGCGCTGTATTATTGGTCGCTTAGCATTCTACCATCGCGCAAGACGCCGGTTGTCTCCGCTGCCGGATTCCGGGGTGCGCGAATGATGCGCCTCCCGGCGGAGGCACATCCTACGGCACTGTCAACATTAAAAAGACTTCCGCCAGTAAACCGCATCGCTATCGATTTTTGTCAGCGGGTCCAGGATGCCGTGGCGGGTTCGGAACTCTTCCACGGCGGTCTTGCAGGCGTTAAGCGCGCCGTAGTCGTCTATGATGACAAACCCGCCGGGTGAAACCTTATGATAGAGGTTCGTCAGCGCATCCATGGTCGATTCATACAGGTCGCCATCCAGACGCAGCAACGCCAGCTTCTTGATCGGGGCGGTGGGCAGTGTGTCCTTGAACCAGCCTTTGAGAAACTTTACTTTGTCGTCGAGTAGGTCGTAACGGGCGAACAGGCTTTCCACTTCTTCCTGGCTGACGGCCAAGTAGGGGAAGGCGTCCGCCGACAAATCCATTTCGAGGTGATCCTGCGCATGGCTGGCCTTGGGCAATCCGGCGAAGGAATCCGCCACCCAGACGCGGCGCTTTTTGATGTCGTGCGCCATCAGGTAGCCGCGCATGAACACCGTCGCGCCCCCTTTCCACACGCCCGTTTCGATTAAATCGCCGGGAACGTTGTCGGCAATGATCGTGTCGAGGCACTGGTGGAGGTTATCCAGGCGCGCCTGTCCGATCATGGTGTGGGCGACGAAAACGAAGCTTCGCATGAAAAGCAGATCACCTTCCTTGCCGAAAAACTCCAGAAAGCCCCCAGTCTTGCGTATGGTCTCAATGTCACGGTGGAGCGGTTGATCGCGTATCCCGAGATACTCGGGAATAAGCGCCTTGAGGTTCACCGGACGCTGTTTGAGCAGGTGGTTCAACAAAAAAACCAGGCGCGCCTCGTTTTCCATATAAAGCTGGTTGAGCAAGCTCTTTTTGAGTAGCGACAAATAGCGTTCGGCATGTGCCGCAGGGGAGGTAGATGCACGCGTTGGTTTAGTCTTGTCTTTTTCCATGCCACCTTCCCTGGTGCGTGTTCGAAGATTGCCATTGTAATGGATATTCCACCATGACGAAACTCGCGCGCATCCGCCGGATGGCTACGCCACGGCGCCTTTCACCCGTTCCGGGGTGTTTCCCCCCAGCCAGGTTATCGCGTTCCCGTTGGCTCTTACCGCGTATCCCCCGGCGCCTCCGGTAACGACGAAGTATGAATACCCTGGATATGCCGCGCCGTTATCCCCAATATTATTATAAACATAGGAATTTCCGCCTGCTTGCCCATACTCTCCGCCTGCTCCTGGGTTGTGCCCGGCGGGGGTGGAATCTCCGGGACGTCCGGCTACGCCAGAAACGCCTGTTGTTCCCGAGGTGGCGATAACCGATCCGTAAGGAAACAACAAGGAGTTATTCGCGTCCGACACATTTCGCTGGTAAGCACTCCTGCCTGGAAAACCCACACCCCCGTCACCGGGTACTCCCCCGCCCGCGCCGCCTCCTCCCATGCACATCACATGCACCGAAAAGGCTATCCATGCCATGCCTGAAGAGCGCGCTGAGAATTGGGTGGCACCCGCGCCTCCGCCGCCTCCGCCGAAAATGTAGCCAGCGGTGTTGTCGATAATCAAGGGCAAGCTGGCGCTTATGGCATCCCCCCCATCGGTTACATCCATATGAATGATCTGACCGGCATAAGAAGGCATGTCAGTCCGGTCGCTACAACCACCCTTCCCACCGTAGCCGATAATCGCTCCATTATTTCTAACGGTCAATCTCGATCCCGCCGGGAATCCGTCCGTGGTCAGTTTTCGGAGGATGACGCCTGCGGAGATAGTCAGGGTATATTCTCCAACACTACCGACATTCGTAAACGCTGACGTTGCGGCAACAACCTCTCCCGATGTGGATATAGTGCCCATCATGGAAACACCGGCCTTGCGAGCGGTGAGACATCTATTTGAGAGTTTGGATAACATTTTTGCCCCTTAAAAACTCAAACCGCCGACCACTCCGTACCAGGTCGCGCCCTGGTTGCGGGTGAACAGCGTGACCAGCGTCATTTTGCCGGCGCCGGTGGGCCAAGCGGGAACGGCGCCACCCTCCCAAACTATTGCGGTGGAGCCGGTGGCGAAAGGCGTCCGCCCGCCGGTTGCATCCTGGCGCAACAACACCGTCTGGCTATACAGCAAATTGTTGGCCGTCGGTGCGGTGAGCGTGATGACGCAATTGTTGTTGAGCGTCATGTCATGCACGCCATAGGCGTTCACGTTAAGCGTTTGCGCCGCGCCGGATGCCGCCACGGTGTTAATGGCCTCGTTAATGCATGTCACGCCGTTCAGATTGGCGACCGTGCCCGCCGGGCCTTGCGCGCCGGTGTCGCCTTTAACGCCTTGCGCCCCGGTTGCACCGGTGTCGCCTTTGTCGCCCTTCACGCCCGGACTGCCCTGAATGCCGGGATCGCCCTTGTCGCCCTTCGCGACCAAGCCCACCGCCACATGCTCTCCGATCACCACGCCGGCGCCGAGCAGCGTCCAGGCGATGGGTGCGTTGGCCGTCAATTCCCAAAAGGAATTGTCGTCCAGCTGGCACGCGACATGCCCCACGTCGTTCGGCGTGAAGCCGCTCGCCATCGTGCGGGCGGCGGCGTCGGCATAGTCCCATTTTGCGGCTTCGCGCATTCGCGCCAGGTCGATGCCTTCCGCCAGCGCGAGTTTGATCATTTTTGCTTCGATGCTCATTGGTGTCTCCTCACTTTTCTTTTTTCGCTTTCATCCATTCCTGCATCTGCGCCAAACCGGCCACACGCCACGCGCCGGACTGGCGGACGATGATGTGCTCGGGTAATGAGGCGTCCGCGCGCGGTAGGGCGGCTAAGTCGAAGCGCCGCTCCAACGCACTCAGGCGCTGATCGATTTGTTTGTTTTCCGCGCCGATCAGTTGCGCTAACCGGGTCAGACAGGATTCTAGGTTCATGGTTTTTTTTGGCAAACATCGGCGGGTGGCTGGCATGGTTTTATCGCACCTACGTTGATCCGCTTGTCGCCTTCCTCCGCTCATCCTTCGACAGGCTCAGGATGAACGGAGGAAGGCGACAAGCGGATCAATGCGATAAATTCCGGGTGGGCGCGCGCACCCACCCGGAGGCACTTAGCCGCGCGCCGTGGTGTAAGCCGCCACCAGATCGACGGCGGGGTTGCCGATG
>JBAYVP010000362.1:0-5363 GCA_041674485.1 Sulfuricellaceae bacterium | reverse complement strand
TGCTTAACCGCAGAGGCGCAGAGACGCAGAGAAATAAATAAGTTACAACAATTTTCCGCTTCACCAAATGGGTGGTGTCGCACGACACTATAACTCGTTGTTTTTTCTCAGCGCCTCTGCGTCCCTGCGGTTCAACAGAGTATTTTAGGATAAAACCTTTTTCACCGCGGAGGACGCAGAGGAAAACCCTCATGCTCTTCCTCTGCGTCCTCCGCGTCCTCTAATGTTTCCCACCGGGTACGGGTTTCGATGACCGCACCGCGTGGGCACAAAAAACGTGCCCACCCTACCCGACTGCCGCGCTCACCAAACTGCTCTAATCCCCCTCCAGCTTCACTATCTCGCATTCGAAGTCCGTTTGGTGTAAGCTGGAAAAATTGAGCTGAAATCGTTACTAATGACCTGTAATAATAGTCAATTTTTGGTCAATACGACAGAGCAAAGCATATTGGGGAGACGCAACTTTCCGTTGGTAAAACTTGTAACTACTCAGCCAGACTTTCTCCCTTCTTCCGCACCCGACAGCCTGACGGTTGGGGCGCAGGGGCGGGAGAAACGCCGGGGATGGGGGCGTTTGCGTTCCGGCAACTGTTCCCCTCTCCACAACCGGCGTTTTAGTCGATTTTTTGCATAGACCTGAGTAGTTGCGGTAACTTTTCGTTTGTAGGAAAAGGAAGCTGTTATGACATTTTCAGACTTGGACGTCGGTAAAAAAATCCTGTTGGGCTTTTCAGCGCCGGTGCTGCTGTTTGCCGGATTCGGCATCTGGTTATGGACGGTGATGGGGCATATCACCGAGATAACCCATAAGACCAAAACCGAGAGCGTCGCTTTTGCGATGTATGCAAAAGACATGGAAAGAAACGTCGTCGAAGTCCAGCAATTCCTGCAGGACATTTCGGCCACGCGTGCGCAGGATGGCCTGGATTCCGGCTTCAAGGAAGCCAAGGAGCACTACGACCTGTTTAACGTGGATCTGGCAAAATTCCAGCAAATGTACGCCGCCGAAGGGGATCAGGCAGGCTTGGAAAAAACGCGGAAACTCAAGGAGCGCTTCGAGGATTTTTACGCGAAGGGTTCCAAGATGGCGCAGGCCTATGTCGATGGCGGTCCTGCCGCAGGAAACAAAATGATGGCCGAGTTCGATAAGGTGGCCGAAGATTTGCATGCCGCGTTGGAACCGTTCATCAAAACCCAACTGGATGAAATGGATTCCAATCTCGGCTTGGCGGAAGGCACGGCGGATTGGTCGCGTAAAGCGGCGTTGCTGCTTAACCTGGTCATCGTCGTGCTGGCCGGGTTTGTCGCGGTGGTTATTTCCCGCTCGATTACCCGCCCGCTTGCTGCCGGTATGGAGATTGCGCAAAAAATCGCGGACGGCGACTTGTCCAGTCGGATCACGGTGACCGGACGGGATGAAACCGGGCGTATGCTGCAATCGATGCAGACCATGCAGGAGGTTTTGAAAAAGATCGTCGCGGATATCGAAGGCATCGTGAACGCCGCCGTGCAGGGCGATTTCAGCAAGAGAATAGATGTGGACAGCCACAAGGGCTATGCCAGAGAATTGGGCGCCAACCTCAACCAGCTTGCGGCAACCGCCCATGTGAACCTTTCCGACATTATGCGGGTGGTGGATGCCATGGCGCATGGCGATCTGTCGCAAAAAATCACCCAGGAATATCCCGGACTATTCGGCCAGACCGCGCAAGGCGTCAACGGCACGGTGAAAGTTCTTAACGATATCGTCATCGACATTCAGTTCATTGCACTCTCCGCCGGCCAGGGGGATTTCAGCGCCAAGCTGGATATGGCCGACAAAGCCGGCTACCACAAGACTCTGTCGGCGCTTCTCAACCAACTCTCCGACGTAACCGAGACCGGTCTGAGGGACATCATGCGCGTTTCCAATGCCTTGGCGGCGGGCGATCTGACCCAGAGCATTACCCAGGACTACCCTGGACTCTTCGGCCAGACCAAGGACGGCATCAATGCCACGGTGGAAAATCTCAAGAAGCTGGTGGATGAAATCAAGGTGGCGGTGGAAGGCATTAACACCGGCTCCAAGGAAATCGCGATAGGGAATTCCGATTTGTCGCAGCGCACCGAGGAACAGGCTTCTTCACTGGAGGAAACCGCGTCCAGCATGGAACAACTGACTTCCACCGTAAAGCAGAATGCCGAAAATGCCAAACAAGCCAACCAGCTAGCCATCAACGCTTCCAATGTTGCCGGCAAGGGCGGCGCCGTCGTTTCCCAGGTGGTCGGGACGATGAACTCGATCAACGAGTCGTCGCGCAAGATCGTGGATATTATTTCGGTGATCGACGGCATCGCGTTTCAGACCAACATCCTCGCGTTGAACGCTGCCGTGGAGGCCGCCCGTGCCGGCGAACAGGGGCGCGGTTTCGCGGTAGTCGCGGCGGAAGTGCGCAATCTTGCTCAGAGAAGTGCAGCAGCCGCGAAAGAGATCAAGGCGTTGATCGGTGATTCCGTGGACAAGGTCGAAAACGGCGCCCGGCTGGTCAATGATGCAGGGCATACGATGGAGGAGATCGTCACCAGCATCAAACATGTTACGGACATCATGGCCGAAATCTCTGCGGCATCCGTGGAGCAAAGCTCAGGGATAGAGCAGGTGAATCTGGCCATCACCCAGATGGACGAAGTCACCCAACAGAATGCCGCGCTGGTGGAAGAAGCCGCCGCTGCCGCCGAATCGCTCGAAGAGCAGGCGCATAACCTGTCCCAGGCGGTTTCGGTGTTTAAACTCGACGCAGGCGGCGGCTCGCGCTTGGGCCTCGCCCAGTTGCCCGATGCATCCAAGAAGGCAACGCACTTCGACGAAGCCATTGCGGCGCATATCAAGTGGAAAATCCGGCTGGGACAATTTATCGACGGCGTCAGCACAGAGAAGCTCGATAAAGCGACGGTGTGCAAAGACAATCTGTGCGTCCTGGGACAATGGATTTATGGGGACGGGATGCGATACAAGGATGCTGCGAATTACGGGGATCTATTGTCCAAGCACGCCCATTTCCACCGTTGCGCGGGAGAGGTGGTAGGGAAAGTCGAAGCCAACGACAAAGTGGGCGCCAAGGCCATGCTGGCAGGGGAATTTTCCAACGTGGCAAAAGAAACGGTAACGTCGATTATGGCGTTGAAAAACGAAATATCGTAGGGTGGCGGATGGGCAGGGTAAATTTGTTCTTTGCCCGGAGAAAAACCATTCACCGCAGAGACGCCGAGAAATATAACGGAAGGTGAAGCCATACCTTTACCCCACAAAATCTCTGCGTCTCTGCGTCTCTGCGTCTCTGCGGTAAATATTTTTTGGTTCCGGCAATCGTCCGGTTTAGGATGATGTAGATATTGTCCAACCAAACAAACCTTCGCCCCAGCCGTGCCCTCAAAACCCAATACGAGCCATACAGTATTGAGCAATGTCCCCTCACCATAAGCGCATCATGCCTTCCTTGCCGCCGACTACTCCGCCTGCGCCGTTATAAAAGGTGCGGTTGTTGGCGGCGGTGTTGCACTTGCTGAAACCGCCGGTTATCGCCGATACCGCGAATGTATTGGCGGCATCGCCTGCGATGGGAACCGTCCATGCCGAGAACGTATAGAACGAGGAAGTCGTGCTCGCGTTGTAGGCGTTAAAAATGTTGGAAGCCATCGACGCCGTATCGGATGCCGATGTCCCCGGCTTGGTGCGGTAATATACGTCATCCGTCGCCGACGGCCAGTTGGCGGGAAGAACCGACAGGTTGGTAAATTGCAGATAATCATCCGTGTCCAGCTTGGCGCTAAAACTCATGTTGCATGCCTGGCTGAAGACGGTGGAAACCTGGGTGAAGGAAAGCGACAATTCTTGCGTGTCGCCGTTGTAGAACGAGGTTGAAGAGGTCGTAGCCGATATGCCTGCGGGCGTGATGTAGGTAATAACCCCCGTTGCTTTCTGAAAGATGCCGCCTGCCGGGCTGGATGACATGCCGGTGGTGAAGGGCGCCGCGACTTGCCCGGCTCCAATTGAGCCGCCCATGGCGTAAGCCCAGGTAGCCACCGTCCCCGACTGGAACAAGTCCAGCAAGATGACGCTGTCCGTCGCCGTTGCGCCGGACGGCAGGAAATACGCGTAGCCGGTGGATGCCCCGCTGACTTTATAATAGGCCATCGCATCGCCAAAAGTGTGCAAATCGGCGCAGACGCCTAACGACATGGCCATCAGGCTAATGCCTGCGGTTGTTTTGATTGCAGCATGCTTGTACATGGAAGTTCCTTTAAAATAGCACTCCGTTTCCAGCCTCCGCTTTGGTTGATTTGACCTTATGCCATGATGCGGTCATGCCGCTCATGGCTATTTATTATTTAGGCATCTTGCGACCATCCGGGAAAAAACTTTACGTTTTACTTTGCCTTCTTTTTCTTCGCTGCCTTGGGTTTTCCTTCCGCCTTGGGTTCGGCTTGCGTCGGCTCGGCCTGTAGCGTTTGCACTTGCTGCGGCGCCTCGGACGGGAAGGACGGGACGCCGGTGCCTCTTTGTATCGGCGGCGTCATCAGGCGTTTTTCGATCACGAGTATGCTGTCGTAAAAGTGTAGCCCAAACGCCGAGCGCGTAAAAGGAGTGACCCGAAAACTTTCCGGGTCGCGGCTGTGCCAGGCGTGCAGATCGTCAATGAAGCGCTTGGCATATTCGATGAATGTCCATGGCTGGCGGTAGCCGCCGCCCCAATTGTGCCAATAGGAAGTGTGCAAATCCTCGCACAGATACAACCCATCCCGTTTTACATGAGGATACAGCTCCTCGAAGGAGACGATCTGCTGCTCCATGGTATGTCCGCCATCGTCCAGCACAATATCGAACGGGCCATGCTTGGCAGCCAGCTCCTTGAGGAAATTGCGGTCCGACTGGCTGCCGATTTCGATGGTGATCTGGTCTTCCTCGAATTCCTTGCAC
This sequence comes from Sulfuricellaceae bacterium, assembly GCA_041674485.1. Taxonomy (GTDB): domain Bacteria; phylum Pseudomonadota; class Gammaproteobacteria; order Burkholderiales; family Sulfuricellaceae; genus JAGXQV01. The sequence continues at coordinate 406 of JBAYVP010000362.1, read as the reverse complement.
GCTGGGTTGATATCGACACCGATGATTTTTGCGTTGGGTCCGAAGAAGTTTTTCCACATTTGCATAGAGCCGCCATGGAAAACCCCAATCTCCAGGAAAGTGATTTCCTGGCCGCGAAATGCCGCAAAATGGCGCTCGTACACATCGAAGTAGTGAAACCACTTTAACATGAAACGCCCTGGGTTGTTGGCAAAATAGTCGAACAGATCGCTCATGGTTTTCCTTTAGTGTTATTAACTTTATTTCGATTCCAAGTCTGATGGAATGGGCGTAAAAAAGCGTGCCAGGGTAAATTTGTTCTCGGCACGGAAAAAACCGATTCACCGCAGAGGACGCGGAGGACGCAGAGGAAAAGCATGAGGGGGTTTCCTCTGCGTCCTCCGCGTCCTCTGCGGTGAAAAAGGTT
>JBAYVP010000361.1:0-5365 GCA_041674485.1 Sulfuricellaceae bacterium | reverse complement strand
TGAAAAAGGTTTTGTCTTTATGGGTTGCCGCCATGAAGATTGCCTGGGATTCATGAACATTTTCCATTATTGATTTTCATCATGAATTTCCGAAAACAAATTTACCCTGATCCGGTTCTCACCGCATATTGTCTCGCGCCGGATGGCCTGATTTCATTTTTTCGTTCCACGACGGTGAAGAAATCGGTCCCCGTATGCTTGCCGGAATTTCCAAACATACTGGACTTGTGTGCATAAGTTGCCCGTCATCCTCAACGCAATCATGAAATCAGAAAAACCATGGAACCCACAGCATTTAGAAACAAAAAATGCTTGACCTTGAACACAGTTGCTCTCCCGCCTGCGGGAGAGGGCTGGAGTGAGGGCGCACCCCTCCCCACTCCAACGTCAAATCATCCTTCCACTCTGGTTATAAATGTCGAGGGGCTGTGCAAGCGCTTTAACGGCCTGGTGGCGGTGAACAACCTCGCGCTCCAGGTGCGGCGCGGCGAAATCTACGGTTTTCTCGGCCCCAACGGTAGCGGCAAGACCACCACCATCCGCATGTTGTGCGGCCTGCTCACGCCCGACGAGGGACGCGGCGCCTGTCTTGGCTTCGACGTGATTCGCGAAACCGCCAAGATCAAGCGCCAAGTCGGCTATATGACGCAACGGTTCAGCCTGTACGAAGACCTCTCGATCCGCGAGAACCTCGATTTCACCGCGCGCATCTACGGCATGAGCAACCGCCGCAGCATGGTGGATCAGGCGTTGGAACGCCTCGGCCTGACCGACCGCCAGAAACAACTGGCGGGCGCCTTGTCCGGCGGCTGGAAACAGCGTCTGGCGCTGGCCGCCTGCATGTTGCACGAACCCAAACTATTGCTGCTCGATGAACCTACCGCCGGGGTCGATCCCAAGGCGCGGCGCGATTTCTGGGACGAAATCCATCGCCTCGCCGGCGAGGGCGTCACCGTGCTGGTCAGCACCCACTACATGGACGAAGCAGAGCGCTGCCACCGTCTCGCCTACATCGCCTACGGCACGCTGCTCGCCCAGGGCACGGTGGCGGAAGTGGTGGAAAAATCCGGCATCGTCACCTGGATGGTGGAATGTTCCGACGTTTACGCCTTGGGCGCACAACTGCGCGAACGACCGGGAATCAGCCAGGTGGTTCCGTTCGGCAATGTGCTGCACGTCAGCGGCACAGACCGGGGCTTGCTGGAACAGTCCATCGCACCCTTCCGGGCGCAGGCCGGATGCCGCTGGACAGCCATCCAGCCAGGGCTGGAAGACGTGTTCATCCAGATGATGGAAGGGGCGCGCGACAATGTCTGAACGCTTCGCCTGGCACCGCTTCATCGCCGTGGTGATGAAGGAATTCATCCAGATGCGCCGCGACCGCCTGACTTTCGCGATGATGGTGGGCATCCCGCTGCTCCAGTTGGTGCTGTTCGGTTTCGCCATCAATTCCGACCCCAAAAACCTGCCCACTGCGGTGCTCTGCGCCGACCACAGCGAATTCTCGCGCAGCTTCGTGCGCGCGCTGGAAAACAGCGGCTACTTCAAAGTGACCGCATTGCCGACGAGCGAGCGCGACGCGCAACGGCTGATCGCCGAGGGCGAAGTGCAATTCGTGGTGAACATCCCGCCAAATTTCGCGCGCCAACTCCAGCGCGGCGAGCGCCCGGCGATATTGATCGAAGCCGACGCCACCGACCCGACCGCCGTCGGCAACGCGGTAGGCGCATTGAGCCAACTGGCGCAGACCGCGCTCAACCACGACCTACGCGGCGCGCTCCAGCCGCTGCAAGGCAAGCCCGCCCCGTTCGATGTGCGCATCCACCGGCGCTACAACCCCGAAGGCATCACCCAGTACAACATCGTGCCGGGGCTGATGGGGGTGATACTCACCTTGACCACCATCATGCAGACTGGCCTCGCGATGACCCGCGAACGCGAGCGCGGCACCATGGAAAACCTGCTCGCAACCCCAGTGCGCCCGTTCGAAGTGATGGCCGGCAAAATCATGCCCTACATCCTGGTCGGCTACATCCAGGTGACGCTGATCCTACTCGCCGCCCGGCTGATTTTCGGCGTACCCATGCTGGGCAGTGCACTACTGCTGTACACCGTGGTGCTCGCCTTCATCGCCGCCAACCTGGCGGTCGGGCTGATGTTCTCCACCGTCGCAAAAAACCAGATGCAGGCGATGCAGATGACGTTTTTCTTCTTCCTCCCGTCCATGCTGCTGTCCGGCTTCATGTTCCCGTTTCGCGGCATGCCGCAATGGGCGCAAAATATCGGCAGTGTGCTGCCGCTCACTCACTTCCTGCGCATGGTGCGCGGCATCCTGCTGAAGGGCAACGGTTTGATGGAAACTTTGCCGCATTTGTGGCCGATAGGGTTGTTCTTGCTGACGGTGGTGGCGATAGGGTTGAAGCGGTATCGAAAGACGTTGGATTAGAGGGGGGGGGGAAGAGTTTCAACTTGACTGGGAAATAAAGCTGTCCCTGTTTTTCAGTTCTTGCCGTGAAACAAAATATAGCGTTTAATTCAATGTACATACGTTTCTTCCGTGTGAATGCTAAAATGCCTTACACGAATACGCGCCGCAACCCGATCAAGCAATTTTTAGAGAAGCGAGGAGTGTCGGTATTTCCGGGGAAATTGGTGTGTTTGAAACCATTGTTATTGTTTCTATCAATCGGTTACGCATTGTATTCCTAGATTATGCGACATGTCGTTTTAGATTAGGGGACATTTTTGCGGTATTATGTAGCTATTGCACAAATCAAGTTAAAACAATAGGTTACGTAACATGATAAATCTTCTATTATTTTCGTAACTGATTGATTAATTAGAAGCCAATTACTGGCTTTGTGCGGTTGCTACATAATACCGCATTTTTGTCGCCTAAATAACGTTAGGTCTCCACACTATGTTCTCAGCCCACCTTCTATTTGGCGACTTGAATGGTCACAGTGCTATGCCGTTCGAAACAAGAGTTTCCGCATTGCAAAGATTCTGGCAAGTATGCGATGAACTTAAGCCGCAGGGAATCGGGGATTCTCAATGCAGCTTTTTTGACATCGACAACGACAACATTATGGCTGGGTTTTCCAACTTATCGAGCATGCGGTCGGGAACGGATGTACTGAAATGGGCTCTCACGTTACACAGACGGTTATCTAACGACAGAATTGACATTAGCTTCGGAGCCGATCTTATGGCCTTGTGCAAACCGCTGGAATGGCCGACCGACCGAGGATTTATTGAAGATACTAGACGTCTATTCGTACCAGACTCGTTCGTGGAAAAAAGGTCGTCGGTTCCTAGATCACGCATTATTGGTGATGCACTGATTGTCACTGCCAGATTGCTTAAGCTTGCCAAGGCTGCAAAGTGCGTAGTGGCATTTAGTAGTTTTCAAGGTGGTCACCTCGAAACCAATATGGAGGGCCTGCCGAGATATCTAGGCCATTTCAAAATCGAGATTTTGAACTTATCGTCTTCCTATCATGTTCTTGGAGACAAGGCCACTGATCTCCTATCTCGCAATGTCGAATCGTATGGAATTAGGATCAAGGCATAAATCGGCAGCCGAGTAGGGTGGGCACGCCTTTTGTGCCCACGCGGTCACTGATCGGTAGATTTCCGCGTGGGCACAAAAACCGTGCCCACCCGTGCTGGGCTTCGGTCAAGCGGCTTGAGCCAGGTCAAACTCGGTGTGGATGCAACCGAAAGGCACAAAAAGCCGTCCGGCATCATCCTTTTCCACTAACCCGCGTTCCGACAAAGCTACGACATCGCGCATAACAGCGCTGGAATCGCGACCGATACGTCTTGCAAGCTCCTTCAGCCCACAATGCCCGGCCTTCTGGAGCGCTGCCAGAATGCTCCACCGTGCAGGCGTAAGCAACCGAAAAAGCGCGGCTGGGGACTCGAAACTCATGATTTCGCCCATGTAGCTACGGGTTTGACCAGCCTCGGTGAATTGCCTTCCCGCGTTCTCCAAGGCGCTCATCGCATCCGTCTCAACCCGGATTATCAAAGTCCGCATAGTAATCTCCTTTGCTTCACAGCATCTATAAAGTCCCTTGCCAACGATGGAACATTCACAAAAGCGTAGGGATACTCGCCACTGCTATCATGGCGATGATCGCCTTTGCCGCGCTCATTGTCGAAACCTATCACGCGCGCGCCCTCCTCAAGATAAACAAGCCGGTATTTGTGGGAGTGTTCGGAAGGCGGCACGGTGTCGGGCACTTTCCAGATTATCATCCGTACCATCGCGCCGTCATCGAAATCCTGCTCAAAGCGATAAATCAACTCAGCTTTCATCTTGAGCATGCCTCCCGGAAAAACATTTTTTATGCGCTGCAATACACTGAAGTTATTAAATAATCACACATTGTTGGACAATTTCACTGCTGGCGAAAATATGCAACATATTGGTTTATAATAAAATGCCAAACAGAAATGTGATTTTTGTGCCAAAAAACGTCCAAAAATTCATGCTCATTTTGCCTTGATTCCGGGAGGTCTGCTGATAGATATATCGGCAAACATGAGCGTTGTCAATTCAGCCAAGTAAGGTGGGCACAAAAGCGTGCCCACCTTACTTGGCTGAACATCGGATTTCAACGATAGAATTGCCTCGCTGGATTTATCTTGCAAGGTAATTTGAACAAGGAAAAAAATCAGTGCCCATTCTGTCGGTATTTTTCGGCATCATCGTGCGCATGTGGCACGATGACCATCCTCCGCCGCATATCCATGTCGAATATCAGGGGTTCGAGGCATTAATTGATGTCCGTAGCGGCAAGATTACCGAAGGGCGGCTGCCCAATAAAGCTGCGGCCATAGTCAGGGAGTGGTGCTTGTGCCATCAATCCGAATTGCTGGCAAATTGGGAAAACGCGCAACGCTTCGAACCCCTCGAACGCATACCGGGAGCAGATCAGGATGATTAAAGTGTTGGCCGCCCGCTACCTGGGCGATTTTCAGGTTGAATTGACCTTTTCCGATGGCGCGGAAGCGGTATTCGACGCGCACGGTCTGTTGCGCCGTAGCGGTGCGCTGCTCGACCCTTTGCGGGAAGAAGCCTATTTCAGGCGCCTGTTCGTCGATGCCGGCGCGCTATGCTGGCCGAACGGGCTGGAGCTTTCCCCGGCACGCCTGCGCGAGACCTGCAAGGTGCTTGCTGCGGTATGAGGCCAGCCCGCGTGGGGCGGATTAGCGTAGCGTAATCCGCTGAATGCTTTCCACCATGTGACGCAATGCCCGAGAGAGGTAATATTCGATGACGATTGAATTCCATTGGGACAAGGCAAAAGCGCGGCAAAACTTGAAAAAGCATGGCGTATCGTTTGAAGAAGCGACC
>JBAYVP010000360.1:0-5365 GCA_041674485.1 Sulfuricellaceae bacterium | reverse complement strand
GAAACCTCTGTTGACCGCTTGCCAAGATGTGTAACATGGTGGTTCTAAATAACTTTGTTATCTATTTTGCGTGTACCCGTATGGTGAGAACGCTACGGGCTGGATTGCACGGTTTTCCGGGCGGCATGGCGGCGTTGCAACTAAGAGAAGGCAATGGAACGACCATTGCGCGTCGTTGCGCCTCTTGTGCCCAGGCCGAAGGCCGTCGGGTATGCCCTGCCCCCGGAAAACCGCACACTCCAGCCCGTTCAACAGAGGTTTCTAGGTTTAATCCGTTCACCCTTCGACTGGGCTTCAGGGCGAACGGATTAAAAATAAGGCAGGAAATGGTGATGTAGCCTCAGCAAGCGCGGCTCAAAGACAGCATCAAACTTCCCCATACGCGGTTCAGGTCTTTGGGGTGGCTGTGAACATGTTCGCCGTGGAGATGATGCTGCATATCCATGCCCACCGGCGCCAAATTCAACTGGCCGTGGCGCCCCCCCGCGCTCGGCGATTACGCTGTCGGCAAAGCTGCGCACCAACTCAGTCGGTCCGCGCAAGATCATGGTTTCCAGGCAATTGTCATGATCCAGGTGGACATGCAGGGTGGATAAAGCGAGATCGTGGTGCTCGTGCTGTAGGGCCATCAGTCGCGATGCCAGATCGCGTTCGTGATGGTTGTATACCTTGCCTCGCAACAATAGCTTACGCTGCACTGGCAACTTACTTACCACCCTTACCGGAATAATTCGCTTTGAGTTTCCACGCAATTATAGTTGCATATTCCCTGGATTCGTCGCAATCAACTGATTAATATTGATTGTTGCTTACATCCCATGCGTGGCACGGAAATTGTATGGATATATCGTTTTCCGGTGGCAGGCAAGGCAGGCCGTGCTGCGAAAATTCGGCTTGCCGGATGTGATGCTGCTATTAAAAATAATAGCGGTGGGGTAGCGAAAAAAAGGGAGCGGCAATGGAGATTGAAACGTTTTATGAGGTGATGAGGCGTCAGGGGATTACGCGTCGCAGTTTCCTGAAATTTTGCAGTTTGACGGCGGCGTCGCTGGGGCTTGCGCCCAGCATGGTTCCGCAGATTGCTCATGCGATGGAAACAAAGCCGCGCACGCCGGTAATCTGGTTGCACGGGTTGGAATGCACCTGCTGTTCCGAATCCTTCATCCGTTCGGCGCATCCGCTGACCAAGGATGTGGTGCTGTCCATGCTCTCTCTCGACTATGACGATACGCTGATGGCGGCAGCCGGGCATCAGGCGGAGGAGATCATCGCGGACATCAGGAAGAAATACAAAGGGAATTTCATCCTGGCCGTGGAAGGCAACCCGCCGCTCAATGAGGACGGCATGTATTGCATACACGGCGGGCGTCCGTTCGTCGAAGTGTTGAAGGAAACGGCAGCCGATGCCAAGGCCATTATTTCCTGGGGATCGTGCGCCTCATGGGGGTGCGTGCAGGCGGCCAAGCCGAATCCGACACGCGCCACACCCGTGCATAAGGTCATCACCGACAAACCCATTATCAAAGTTCCCGGTTGCCCGCCTATTGCGGAAGTAATGACGGCGGTGGTCACGTATATGCTGACCTTCGACCGCATTCCTGAACTGGATCATCAGGGGCGGCCTAAGATGTTCTATGGTCAACGCATTCACGACAAATGTTATCGCCGCCCGCATTTCGACGCCGGTCAATTCGTCGAGCAATGGGATGACGAAGGCGCGCGCAAAGGGTACTGCCTGTACAAGATGGGCTGCAAGGGGCCAACCACTTACAACGCCTGTTCCACCGTGCGCTGGAACGATGGCGTATCCTTCCCGATTCAATCCGGGCACGGGTGCATCGGCTGTTCCGAAGAAGGTTTCTGGGATAAAGGCGGATTTTACAACCGTCTCACCGACATCAAACAATTCGGCGTCGAAGCCAATGCCGATAAAATCGGCGGCACGGCTGCTGTGGCCGCCGGCGCTTTTGTTGTGGCACATGCGGCGGCCAGCGCCTTGAGCCGCGCACGCAACAGTCGAAACGATCAGAGCAAGGGAGACAAGTAATCATGTCGGCATATGAAACACAGGGCTTCAAGCTCGACAATAGCGGCAAGCGTGTGGTCGTCGATCCGGTTTGCCGCATTGAGGGGCATCTGCGCGTCGAAGTGAACCTCGACAGCAACAACGTGATCCGCAACGCGGTATCCACCGGCACTATGTGGCGCGGCCTGGAAGTTATTCTGAAAGGGCGCGATCCGCGCGATGCGTGGGCATTCACCGAACGCATCTGCGGCGTTTGCACCGGCACCCACGCGCTGACTTCGGTGCGGGCGGTGGAAGACGCGCTGGCCATCCATATCCCTGAGAACGCCAACACCATTCGCAACCTGATGCAGTTGAACCTGTATGTGCATGACCATCTGGTGCATTTCTACCATTTGCATGCGCTGGATTGGGTGGATGTGGTTTCCGCCTTAAAGGCCGACCCCAAGAAAACCTCGGAGCTGGCGCAAAGCATTTCCGACTGGCCGCTGTCCTCGCCGGGATATTTCCGCGACGTGCAGAACCGTTTAAAGAAGTTCGTGGAATCCGGCCAACTCGGCCCGTTCAGCAACGGTTATTGGGGCAGCCCGGCGTACAAGCTGCCGCCGGAAGCCAACCTGATGGCGGTGACGCATTACCTGGAAGCGCTGGATTTCCAGAAAGAGATCGTCAAGGTGCATACTATTTTCGGCGGCAAGAACCCGCACCCCAACTGGCTGGTGGGCGGCGTGCCGTGCGCCATTAACTTAAACGACACCGGGGCGGTGGGCGCGATCAATATGGAGCGCTTGAATCTGGTCAAGAGCATCATCGACCGTTCGCGCGAATTCATTGAAAAAGTCTATATCCCGGATTTACTTGCTATTGCATCGTTCTACAAGGATTGGACGTTCGGCGGCGGGTTGTCGTCCAAGAACGTCTTGTCCTACGGCGACATTCCGCAACGCGCCAACGATTATTCCGCCGCGAACCTGCTGTTTCCGCGAGGCGCTATCCTCAATGGTGATCTCAGCCATGTGCTTGAGGTCGATTTGCGCAATCCGGGCGAGATACAAGAGTTCGTCAGCCACTCCTGGTACAAATATCCCGATGAAACCAAAGGCTTGCATCCCTGGGACGGGATCACCGAGCCTAACTATCATCCCGAAGGGGCTAATTTCAAAGGCACACGCACCAAAATTGAAAGCGTGGACGAAAACGCCAAGTATTCGTGGATTAAAGCGCCGCGCTGGAAGGGCAACGCCATGGAAGTCGGCTGCCTGTCGCGCATGTTGCTGGGCTATGTGCAACCCAAGCAGTTTCCGTTCATCAAGGAGACGATAGACGGCGTATTGCACAAGCTTGATCTCCCGGTCACAGCGTTATTCTCCACGCTGGGGCGGACTGCCGCGCGCGGCATCGAGACGCTTTACTGCGCCAAATTGCAGGAAGAGCAGTTCGACAAATTGATGGCGAACCTCAAGGCAGGCGACACCGCAACGGCCAATATCGAGAAGTGGGAGCCGTCCCATTGGCCCAAAGAAGCCAAAGGCGTCGGTTTCACCGAAGCGCCACGCGGCGCGCTGGGTCATTGGGTCAAAATCAAAGATACGCGCATCGAGAATTACCAGTGCGTGGTGCCCACCACCTGGAACGGCAGCCCGCGCGATGCCAAGGGGCAGATTGGCGCATTTGAAGCCGCGTTGATGGATACGCCGCTTGCCAAGGCCGATCAACCGCTGGAAATCTTGCGCACCCTGCACAGTTTCGATCCCTGTCTGGCATGTTCAACCCATGTCATGTCACCCGAGGGGCAGGAACTGAGCAAGGTCACGGTACGCTAACGCGCGCGAAAAGGAGACTGTCATGTCTATCAAAATAGAATCCGCTTTGGATGAAACTGCCGCCGGCGCCAGCGTGTATGTGTACGAAGCGCCGGTAAGGATATGGCACTGGCTAAATGCGCTGTGTATCGCTGTGCTGGCGGTAACCGGGTATTTGATTGCCAGCCCGTTGACGAGCGTCTCCGGTGAGGCGTCTGATAACTTTCTGATGGGTTATATCCGCTTCACTCACTTCGCCGCCGGCTATGTTTTTGCCGTTGCCTTTATGGTGCGCATCTACTGGGCGCTGGCGGGCAACCAGTATGCGCGGCAGATTTTCACGCTACCCCTCCTCAATGCAAAGTGGTGGGGCGATATGCTGCATGAACTACGCTGGTTTTTATTCCTGGCGAAGCAGCCGAGAAAATTTGTCGGGCATAATCCGGTGGCGCATCTAATCATGTTCTTTGGAAACACCGTGAGCGGCCTGATTATGATTGTCACCGGGTTCGCCCTCTATGGCGAAGGCGCGCAGGAAGGGCATTGGTCCCATGCCGTATTCACCAGTTGGGTCGTCCCCTTGCTCGGCCAGAGCCAGGGCGTGCATACCTGGCATCATCTGGTAACATGGGCCATCCTGTGCTTTGTGATTCTCCATGTCTATGCCGCGCTTCGGGAAGAGATCATGTCGCGCCAAAGCATGGTCGGCGTCATGGTTAGCGGATATAGAACTTTCAGGGAATAACTTGGTGAGGCAACTCTAAGGATACGACGCGGGCTTAACGCCCGCGTTTTTTTGGGTGATGGCAGGATGCCTTGCCCGCTCAAGCGACCAGTCGAAGTTGTTCTATTGTCGGGCGAAATTTCTGTTGCGCTTGCCACAAGTCGTAGTTGGCTTGCATGTGCAACCATGTTTCGGCGCTCCCACCCAAGGCGGCGGAAAGCCTTAGCGCCATGTCCGGGCTGACTGATGCTTTGCCGTTCAAGATACGGGACAATGTAACGCGGGTGACGCCGATACGCTTGGCAAAGTCCACAATGGTAATATCCGTTCCTGTAAACACCCCATCCTTTAGAACATCGCCGGGGTGCGGCGGGTTGTACATCATGCTCGATTCTCCTTAGTGATAATCCTGATAATCGACCAACACGGCGTCGGCGCCTTCAAATTTGAAAGTCATGCGCCAGTTTCGACTGACCCACACCGCCCAATGGTCGGCCAAATCGCCTTTAAGCGGATGTAGCCTCCAATTGGGCAAGTCCATGTCTTCCGGGGTTTTGGACGCGTCCAATTTTGCCAGTTGCAGGCGCAATCGCGTTTCATGATGCGGCTGTATACCCGCTTTACCGCCCGTTTCAAAAAAGACCTGCAAGCCTTTGTGCCGGAATGCCTTAATCATCCTAGAAAGCTCCATTGAACGGGCTGGAGTGTGCGGTTTTCCGGGTGCAGGGCATACCCGACGGCCTTACGGCCTAGGCACAAGAGGCGCAACGACGCGCAATGGTCATTCCATTGCCTTCTCTTGTAGTTGCAACG
>JBAYVP010000359.1:0-5394 GCA_041674485.1 Sulfuricellaceae bacterium | reverse complement strand
GTTTTCCGGGCGCATGGCGGCGTTGCAACTTCTCAGAATGGAACAACCATTCTTCGTCGTTGCGCCTTGCCCTGCACCCGGAAAACCGCACACTCCAGCCCGTTCAACGGAGGTTTCTAGGATAATGGCAAAAATAATTTTCGCCGCAAAGGATGCGGAAACGGCAAGGGTTGCGGAGCAATTTTATGAATAGGGGCGGAAATCGGCAAATATGCTGGACTTTGCGGCTTACCCCGGTTTGGCAAATGCTATAAAATGTCTGCCAATTCCGTGTCGTGTTTTTAACGCATTGAGTAACTGCTCAGGGGGCAGGGGCTAGGGGCTACGCGAGAACATCCGTCGGTGAAGGCAACCCTGTCTTTCGCGTCCCAACGCTTCTTGCGCCGGTTGCAAACGCGGAGTCCATGCTTGTATTTTCGTGTTCCCGTCCCCCGCGTAGCCCCTGATCCCTAGCCCCCTGAGTAGTTACTTAAAAACATAAATCTCTCATTTAATGGCCATTACCCCGGCAAATTCAAGGCATGAACATGACGCATACAAGGATGCAAGCGATGGACCCGGATAATATTCAACAACGCGATCTGCGCGCGATGGTGCTGAAAGCGGTTAATTTCCCGCAGTTGGCAAAACTCCTACGTCGAGTTGAACCGGCATGAACTTATTTTACGAAGAAGAAGGCGCCTTCAAGATCGGCAGCGTGATGGCCGACAACGGCGCTTCGCTGCAAGTCGAGGCGCTGCACGGCAAGCGTTCCAAGATCAAGGCGGACAAGGTGCTGCTCAGGTTCGAGCAGCCGCTGGCGGGCTTCATGGAGACGGCGCAGGAAATCGCCGCCGACATGGATGTGGATTTCCTGTGGGAATGTTGCGGCGAGGACGAATTCCTGTTTGCCGACCTGGGCAAGGATTATTTCGGCCATGCACCCAGCCCGACCGAGGCAGCCGGGCTGCTGCTCAAGCTGCACGGCGCGCCGATGTATTTTTACAAGAAGGGCAAGGGGAAATACAAGGCCGCCACCGCTGAAACGCTCAAGCTGGCGCTCGCCTCGGAAGAGAAGAAACGCCGCCAGGCGCTAGTGCTCGCGGAATATGCGGCGCAATTGGCGCATGGCGAACTGCCGGCGGAATTCACCCCGGACATTGTCGATCGGCTGCTTTATCAACCCGACAAGAATACGCTTGAATTCAAGGCGCTGGAACGGGCGTGCGAAACCGCGCATATGACGTTGCCCAAGCTGCTGGAAAAATGCGGGGCGATTCCGTCCTCGCACGAGTACCATTACAAGCGTTTCCTGTTCGAGCATTTCCCGCGCGGCGCGGGCTTCGGCAATTACGGCGCGGCGCCGGAAATTCCCGCCGTCCCTTTGAGCGATGCGGCTGCGTTCAGCATCGACGATGCGACCACCACCGAGATCGACGATGCTTTTTCCGTCAAGTCGTTACCCAACGGCAACTGGCGCATCGGTGTGCATATCGCTGCACCGGCGCTGGCGATATTGCCCGGCAGCCCGCTTGACGAAATCGCCGCGCAACGCTTGTCCACCGTCTACATGCCGGGGCGCAAGATCACCATGTTGCCGGACGAGATTGTCGCGCTGTTCACGCTCGGCGAAAACAGCCGCTGCCCGGCGCTGTCGATGTATATCGAAGTGACGCCGGAGATGGTCATCGTCAGCCGGCAAACCGTCGTCGATCATGTCGATATTGTCGCCAATCTGCGCCACGATACGCTGGAGCCGGTATTCAACGAGGCCAGCGTGGCAAGCGGTGCGGGCGATTATCCCTACAAGCAGGAACTATTGCTGCTGTGGCGATTCGCGACCAAACTCAAGGAAGCGCGCGGCAAACCGGACGGCAACCGGATGTTCCCCGACTACAATTTCACCGTGGTGGATGAGCACGTGACGATAGAGGAGCGCAGCCGCGATACGCCGATAGACCGCGTGGTGTCGGAACTGATGATCCATGTCAATTCGCAGTGGGGCAAGATGTTGGCGGAGGCTGTCATCGCGGCGATTTACCGCGCCCAGGACAACGGCAAGGTGCGCATGACCACCGCTCCCGCACCGCATCAGGGGCTGGGCGTGGCGCATTATATGTGGTCGAGTTCGCCGCTACGGCGCTATATCGATTTCCTCAACCAGCGGCAACTGCTTGCTTGGCTGCGCGGCGAGGAAGCGCCTTACCCGCACCGGAGCGATAAGCTGTTCGGCGTCATCCGCGATTTCGAGCTGGCTTACGAAGCCTACAACAACATCCAGCGCCATATGGAGCGCTACTGGTGCCTGCGCTGGCTGATCCAGGAAAATATCCGCACGAGCGGCGCAGTGGTGGTCAAGGAAAACCTCGTCAAGCTGGATCGCGTGCCGTTGTTCACCCGTGTGCCGTCGCTGCCTCCCGATCTGGCGCCCGGTGCGCGGGTCAATGTGGAGGTTTCGGCCATAGACTTGCTGGATGTGGATTTCGGTTGCCGCTATATCGCGCTCATAAGTCCGCCGGAGCATGAAACGCCGACCTGATTCGTGCTTAGAAACTGTCCAGCATTTACTTCCCTTCGGGCGCCGTGTCGCTCCCTCCCCTTCAAGGGGAGGGCTGGGGTGGGGATGGGGTTAAAAACGCTGATTTAGTTGCAACATGTCGATTTTATGAGTGCAACTCAACCCCATCCCCCTCCCAGTTGCCCCCCTCGCTACGCTCTCCCCCTTGAAGGGGGAGGAGCTGCAAGTAGGCACAGCATGCGGGCTAAGCAGATCGGGAGATAATTAATGGACAATTTCTTAGGGGCTGTCCATGGATAACTCGGAATGTTCGAGTTATCCATGGACGCCCCCTTACTGTTAAACCTAGAAACCTCCGTTGACCGCTTGCCAGGATGTGTAACATAGTGGTTCTAAACAACTTTGTCATATATTTTGCGTTCACCCGTATGGTGAGAGCGCTACGAGCTGGATTGCACGGTTTTCCGGGCGCATGGCTACGTTGCAACTCCTTGCAATGGAATGACCATTGCGCGTCGTTGCGCCTTGCCCTGCACCCGGAAAACCGCACACTCCAGCCCGTTCAACGGAGGTTTCTAGGTTAAAATGCAAAGCGTTATGATCGCTCCGCGCCGCCTTTCCTTTTTTTCCGCCCTCGACCAGGATGGTCGCCTCAAGCTGATGCTGGCGCTGTCGCTGGCGTTCCATCTGGCGGTCTTGCTCGGCGTCCGCTTCAAGGCGCCGGAATGGAACAAAGCCAGGAGCAGCAACAACCTGGAAGTGGTGTTGGTCAACAGCAAATCCGCCAGGAAACCGATCAAGGCCGACACGCTGGCCCAGGCCAATCTCGACGGCGGCGGCAACACCGATGCCAAACGTCGTGCGCGCAGCCCGTTGCCGGTGCTGAAGCGGGAGCAAGCGCCGCGCGAAGAAGGCCCGGCGCCCATGCCGGTGCTGAGAAATACTCAGGAATTGGCGCAAGCGCAGGCGCTCGCTCAGGCACTGCAAGCCCAGGCGCAGGCATTAGCTCAGGCTCAGGCTCAGGCACAAGCTCAGGCACAAGCTCAGGCACAGGCTCAAGCTCAGGCACAAGCTCAGGCTCAGGCACACGCCCACGCTCAGGCTCTAGCACAAGCTCAGGCACAAGCCCAAGCTCTAGCACAAGCTCAAGCCCAAGCTCAGGCTCAAGCCCAAGCTCACGCCCAAGCTCTAGCACAAGCCCAAGCTCTAGCACAAGCCCAAGCTCAGGCCCAGGCTCAGGCTCAGCGCTATGCCGCCGAACAGGCCAAGCTGGTTGCGCAAAAGGAGCGGGAAGCGCAAACGCTAATGACCCAGATCAGGAGCAAGGCCGTCATCGAGCAACCCTCGGCGCCGCCAGTGAGAGCCGTCGCACCTATCGCCAAGCCTGAAGTTAAACCCGAGGTCAAACCCGAACCTAAACCCGAGGCCAAGCCCGAACCTAGACCCGAGGTCAAGCCTGAACCTAAACCCGAGGCCAAGCCGGAGACCAAGCCCGAATTCAAGCCTAACCTCGCCGATTTGCGCCAACGCAGCCTCGACATAGCACACCTGGAAGCGCAGATTTCCCGCGATTGGGACGAATATCAGGAGCGCCCGAAGCGCAAGTTTATCGGCGCACGCGCCGAGGAATACCGTTTCTCGCGCTATATCGAGGATTGGCGCGCCAAGGTGGAGCGGGTAGGCAACCTGAATTATCCCGAGGAAGCGCGCCGCAACAAGATATACGGCAACCTCGCGCTGACCGTGTCGATTCGTGCCAATGGCGAGGTCGAAAGCATAGAAATCAGCCGCTCGTCCGGTCACAAGCTGCTGGACGCCGCAGCCGAACGTATTGTGCGCCTGGCGGCGCCCTATGCCGCTTTCCCCGACAACATCCGCCGCGACACCGACATCGTCAGCATTACACGCACCTGGACATTCACCAGAGGCGATCAGTTGACGACCGATAATTAAACCTAGAAAGCTCAGTTGAACGGGCTGGAGTGTGCGGTTTTCCGGGTGCAGGGCAAGGCGCAACGACGCGCAATGGTCGTTTCCATTGCAAGAAGTTGCAACGCAGCCATGCGCCCGGAAAACCGTGCAATCCAGCCCGTAGCGCTCTCACCATACGGGTACACGCGAAATATATGACAAAGTTGTTTAGGACCACTGTGTTATACATCTTGGCAAGCGGTCAACTGAGCTTTCTAGGTTAAACCCAAATATGCCATAATTGCGCCATGCAAAACGCTGACTTTACCGGCCATTTTCTTATCGCCATGCCCGCCATGACGGATCCCTATTTCGCCAAATCGCTGACCTATATTTGCGAGCATAACGAGCAAGGCGCGCTTGGCGTAGTTGTCAACCGCCCTATCGACATGACATTGCAGGTGTTGTTCGACCAGATCGGCATTGCGCTGGAAAATCCGCCGGTCGCTTCCTCGCTGCTGTATTTCGGCGGACCGGTGCAGACCGACCGCGGCTTTGTGCTGCACCAGCCGATGGGGGCATGGAGTTCGACGCTGGCGGTGGGAAACGAAATCGGCCTGACCACTTCCAAGGATATTCTGGAAGCCGTGGGACGGGGCGAGGGGCCGCACCGCTTCATCGTCACGCTGGGCTATGCCGGCTGGGCGCCGGGACAACTGGAGCACGAGTTGCTGCAAAACGCCTGGCTCAGCGTACCGGCCAAACCGGACGTGATTTTCGACCTGCCGTGGGAAGACCGGCTATCCGCCGCAATGGCGATCCTGGGCGTGGACATGGCCCACTTGTCCGGCGTGGCGGGACATGCTTAGAAACTGTCTATTAATTGTTTCCCTTTTTTCAATCGCTAGTTATACTTTGAATTTCCTGCTGTTTTATTGAGGTTTTAACAGTGTCAGTTGTTCAAGATGTAGCAGTGGATTCTTGGG
>JBAYVP010000358.1:0-5421 GCA_041674485.1 Sulfuricellaceae bacterium | reverse complement strand
TGAGTGGCTGTGGCTGCGGTCATATTTTGGTGAGATCGGCACTGGAAATATCAATACCCAATCAAGTCACTCTGGATAGTGGTTATTTGGCTTGCCATTTTTTTGCTACAGCGCAAGTGGCTCGATAATCATCGACATTGACGGGAATGCCGCCGTGATGGATACTTGATAGTTTGTTGTTGATTCTATGCGCTTCTTCGTGGCTTGAATAGCGGCTATTTTTGCGCATGTTTTCGAATGTTTATTTTTGCCGGGACCGTTCGGGTTTGGAATTACGGATGCCATCACTACACTGGATTTATCGCCACGCCCCGTTTTACGCCGTTCTGGCGCTGGCGTTCGTTGTTGCCGTGGTTGCCACGGCGGGCTGGTTTGTCGGTCGTGAGATTAAAATTCAGCGCGAAGTCGAATTGTCCAAGGCGCTGGATTATTTTTCTTCCACCCTGGATGGCGGAACCTCCGGCAGCCGGGCGATGGGGGCTGCGATTTTGCTGGGCGCGGAGCATCGCGGCGTGCAGGCGTTGGCGGCAGGCGCGGAACGGGAGGATGATAAGGCAGAGGTGGCCGTTGCACTGGATTTGTTGAGAAAACTGTATTTCGCCGATAACGCCTTCGTGGTGAATCGGGAAGGGGTGATTGCCGCCTATAGCAGCAACAACGGCACCAAGGGCGCGGGCAAGGACATTTCGTACCGCCCTTACTTTCAGATGGCGATGAAGGGGGTGAGTAATGTTTACCCCGCTGTGGGCAGCAACACCCACGAACGCGGAATTTATCTGAGCGCGCCGGTGCGCAACCGGCACGCGCCGGAGGAACCCCCGGTAGGCGCGGTCGCGGTCAAAGTCAGCGCGGAAAGCCTGGATGCCCTGTTGGACGTATGGCAGGGCGGACCTGCCATATTGTTGTCGCCCCACGGGGTGATTTTCGGCAGCAACCGCTCCGATTGGCTGTTTCGCCTGGCCGGGGAGGTCACCCCGGAACGCTTGGCGGCAATACGCCAAAGCCGCCAATATGGCGATCTTTTCGAAAAACCGCAGCACCCATCTTTGCCCTTCAGTGCGAAATCGACTCACGCGGAAATCGATGGGCAGCGTTATGTTGTGCGCAGTTTGGCGCTGGAGTGGAGCGATCCCGCCGGGGAATGGACTTTTCTGGTGTTCGATAAGCAAAACCCGTGGTGGCGGCAAGGCTCCATCATGGCAATCCCTGCCTTGGCCGGTTTGCTGGCGCTTTTATGGTCGTTGTGGCTTTTTGCCTTGGCGCGCAACAGCGTGTTGCAGGAGCGCAACCATCAGGCGCTGAGCGCGTCGAAACGCCGCTTGCTGGATGTAACCGACAATGCGCCGGTGGCGGTGTTCCAGGCGCGGGTGGTGGGGGACGGTGGCTGCGAATTGGGTTTCATCAGCCGCTGCGCGGGCAAGATCGTCGGCGTCGCTCCCGAGATACTGTTTCGCGAGCCGGCGCGCCTGTTGGATAATGTTTGCGCGGAAGACCGGGCGCATTATGAAGCCGAAATGAAACGCTGCATTGTCGCCGGGACGCCCTGGGCGATCCAGTTCCGCGTACACATCATGGATGAAATCCGCTGGGTGCATAGCGCCGCCTATCCGCTTGCGGCAGAGGATGGCGCCGTCAATTACAACGGCTTTCTGGAAGATGTCACCGAGCGCATCAAGGCGCTGACGGAGATTCAACAGGCGCGCGAAATTGCCGAAGAGGCCACGCGCATGAAGTCGGACTTTCTGGCGAATATGTCGCATGAAATCCGCACGCCGATGAATGCTATTATCGGCTTGTCGCATTTGGCGCTCAAAACGGAATTGAGCGCGCGCCAACGCGATTACCTGAAAAAAGTCCAACAATCCGGCCAGCATTTGCTCGGCATCATCAACGACATTCTCGACTTTTCCAAGATCGAGGCGGGTAAGCTGACTATCGAGCATACGCAGTTGGATTTGGAAAAGGTGCTGGAAAACGTATCCAACCTGATTGGAGACAAGACCCTGGCCAAAGGCTTGGAGTTGGTGTTCGACGTGGGGGCGGACGTGCCGGGCAATCTGGTTGGCGATCCGTTGCGGCTTGGACAAATATTGATCAATTATGCCAACAATGCGGTCAAATTCACCGAAGCGGGCGAAATCGACATTGTCGTGCGTAAACTGGAAGAGACCGACAATGACGTGTTGCTGCATTTCGGCGTGAAAGACACCGGCATTGGCTTATCGCAAGAGCAAATCGGGCGTTTGTTCCAGAGCTTCCAGCAAGCCGACACCTCCACCAGCCGCAAATTCGGCGGTACCGGCCTGGGGCTGGCAATCAGCAAGAATCTGGCGGAACTGATGGGCGGCGCGGTGGGCGTGGAAAGCGAACCCGGCAAGGGTTCGACCTTCTGGTTCACCGCACGGCTGGGCAAGGGGGAATCCCGCAAACGCTATCTTCCCCAACCCGATTTGCGCAACCGTCGCACGCTGGTAGTCGACGACAACGACAGCGCGCGCATCGTGCTGAGCGACTTGCTGGCAAATATGAAATTCGAAGTGGAGTCGGTGGACTCGGGCGCTGCGGCGATACGCCGCATCCAGGAAGCCGCGGCGCAGCATCGCCCCTTTGAAATTGCGTTCCTCGATTGGCAGATGCCGGGGATGGATGGGGTGGAAACCGCCAAGGCGTTAAAGGCGCTGCATCTCGATCCCGCGCCCCATCTGGTGATGGTGACCGCATATGGACGCGAAGAAATGCTCAAGGGCGCGGAAGCCGCCGGGGTGACGGACGTGTTGATTAAACCGGTGAACGGCTCCCTGGTTTACGATTTGATGGTAGGCATTTTGCACGGGGAAGCGCATACCGGCAGCCTCGAACGCAACATTTCCACGTCGGCGCTGGAAGCCCGGCTGGCGGACATTGCCGGCGCGCGCATCCTGTTGGCGGAAGACAACGAACTCAACCAGCAGGTCGCGACCGAATTATTGAGCCAGGCCGGCTTCATCGTCGAAATCGCCGAAAACGGCCAGGAAGCCGTGCATAGCGTGCAAAACCAAACGGAAGCCTACGACATCGTGCTAATGGATATGCAAATGCCGCTCATGGACGGGCTGGAAGCCACGCGCCGCTTGCGTAGCCAGCCGCAATACGCGGATTTGCCGATACTGGCGATGACCGCCAATGCGCTGCAAGCCGACCGCGACAAGTGCCTGGCGGCAGGGATGAACGCCCACTTGCTTAAACCGATAGAGCCGGAGGAATTATGGCGCGCGCTGCTCCAGTGGGTGCGTCCGCGCGCCGGCTTAGGACTCTTGCCCCCTGCCCTGGAAACCGCGCCGGCAAGTCCGCAATTGGATGCATCCTTACCGCGCGACATTGCCGCGCTGGATGTGGATACGGCCTTGAGCCGCGTGCTGAATGATAAATCCCTGTACCTTTCTTTATTGCGCAATTCCCTGACGGATCTGCGCAATTTCCCCGCGCGCTTCGAGCAGGCGGCAGCCGACGCTGATTCCGTCACCGCCGAGCGCTTGGCGCACACCCTTAAAGGCGTTTCGGGCGTGATCGGCGCAACAAGTCTGGCGAAACAGGCCGAAGCGCTGGAGGCCGCCGTGTGTGCGCGTCGCGCCGCCGGCCTTGCGTTGACGCCGGCGGAAGTCGCAACGCCGCTCGCAACCTTGCTCCCCGCCTTAAACGACTTGGCTGCGGCTCTGGAGCGGCACTTCCCGGCAAATGCGCCGCCCCCCCAGGCGCCTCAGACGGTGGACGCTACCCAGCTCAGGGAGGTTTGCCAGCGCCTGCTTAACCTGTTGCGCGAAGACAATCCCGAGGCCGAGGGGGTGTACAACGCCCATGCCGGATTATTGAATGCGGCATTCGCCGATCAGGCAAAGGAAATCGCCGCCGGCGTCGCCGACTTCGATTTCGAGTCCGCCCTGGCTGCCTTGCAGCAAGCCATGCAATTGAATGGAGAAAATAATGAATGACGCGCTCAATGGCGGGGAAAAGCCGCTGGTGCTGGTAGTGGACGATACGCCGCTCAACCTGTCGTCGATCAGCGGCCTGCTCAAGGACCACTACCGCATCAAAGTCGCCAACAGCGGCGAACGCGGTCTGAAAATCGCCAATTCCGATACGCAGCCCGACCTGATCCTGTTGGATGTCATCATGCCGGAGATGGACGGCTACGAAGTCTGCCGGCAACTGAAGGCAAACCCGCAAACGGCGGGAATTCCCGTCGTGTTTTTGACCGGCAAAACCGCTGTGGCGGATGAAGAAAAAGGCTTGCAGCTAGGCGCGGTGGATTACATCGCCAAGCCGGTCAGCCCGCCTATCTTGATGGCGCGGGTCAAAACGCACCTGGCGCTCAAGGCGTCGGCGGATTTTCTCATCAACCAGAACCAGTTTCTGGAAAAAGAAGTCGCCAAGCGCACCCGCGAAGTTCTGGCGATTCAGGATGTCACCATCATGGCGCTGGCCTCCCTGGCGGAAACGCGCGATAACGACACCGGCAATCACCTGCGCCGCACGCAGTATTACCTCAAAAGCCTGGCGGAGCGGCTTAAAACGCACCCGCGCTTTTGCGATTTCCTCACCGACGGCACGATCGAGATGCTGTTCAAATCCGCGCCGTTGCACGACATCGGTAAGGTGGGCATCCCCGACCACATCCTGCTCAAACCCGGTCGCCTCACCGAAGAAGAATTCAACGTGATGAAATCGCATTCCCGTCTGGGCTACGAGGCGCTGGAAAACGCCGAACACGAGCTGGGGATGCCGGTGCCGTTCTTGCGCTTCGCCAAGGAAATCGCCTGCTTTCACCATGAAAAATGGGACGGTTCGGGCTATCCCGACGGGCTTGCCGGCGACGCGATCCCGCTGTCGGCGCGTCTGATGGCGCTGGCGGACGTGTACGATGCGCTGATTAGCAAACGCGTATACAAGGACGGCATGTCCCACGACCGCGCCGCCGGCGTGCTGCTGGAAGGGCGCGGCACGCATTTCGACCCCGACGTGGTGGACGCGTTCATGGCCGCGCAGGAAGATTTCAAAGCCATTGCGGCGCGCTATGTCGGCTAATCCTAAAAAACTCAGTTGTCCGCAGATTACGCAGATTTTCGCCGATTAAACAACAGGTAATCCTGAATTGTCGCCCAACCGAATGGGGGATGCGACTAGGCTGTCGAAATTTATTATTTTTTAACAACCAATCAGCACTGGTTTTTAGATTTCTATAGACTTACGGACAGGGTTAAATTTTCCCGTTCATGGTTCGACAAGCTCACCACGAACGGGAAAATTTGACCCTGTCCTGATACGTATGCTGAGGTTGCACCATGACAACCTACCTTATTTTTAATCCGTTCGTCCTGAGCCTGTCGAAGGATGAACGGATTAAAAATAAGGTAGGTCGTGACGTTTCTGGGCATATCCAAAAAC
>JBAYVP010000357.1:0-5452 GCA_041674485.1 Sulfuricellaceae bacterium | reverse complement strand
GAGGCTTCAGACGCTTCGTTACCTCCACGCCTGCTCCAGTTGCTACCGGTCGGAACGAAAATTACCGGGTGGGATTCGCACCCACTGAAAGACAGCGCCTTGGCACGGCGCACGCAATATCCGGGCTAGGAGGAGCAAGCGTAGGCTGGGGTGAGGATGGGTTTAAGACCGTAGATTAGCTGCAACATTTGATCGTTCCCACGCTCCGGCGTCACTGCCATTAAGTTAAGCCGTTCGTGGTGAGCTTGTCGAACCATGAATGGCTTAACAGTCAACCAGTTAGGAAAAATCCATTCACCCTTCGACCCTTCGGCGAAGCTCAGGGCAGGCCAAGCTCAGGGCGAACGGATTTTTCCTAACTTAATGGCAGTGACGCTCCGGCGTGGGAATGCAGCCAGGGACGCTCCGCGTCCCGATATGGAAAATGATGTAGCGGAACACTTGCGCAATGACACTGGAGAAGCAAGCTTGCGATTGACTCATCGATTTAATCCGCGACGCACAGCGTCGGCGGCTGCATTCCCACGCCGGAGCGCTCATCGTTACACACAAGTCGGAGCGGGAAGCCCCTCCCCCTTCAAGGGGGAGAGCGTAGCGAGGGGGCAACCGGGAGGGGGATGGGTTAGAACGACAACAGGCTAAAATCAATATCTTACATTGTCTCCTGCGCCTCCCACCCCATCCCCACCCTAACCCTCCCGCTTTCCGGGGAGGGAACGCCGCGCTCCACCTTTTCCGCATATAATCAAATGATTGAAAAGATGTGTGTAACGATGAGCGCTCCAGCGTGGGAACGATCAAATTCCATGTGAGTTGCGCAGTTAATGGCGGCAATCAGCCCGGTAGGATGGGCACGTTTTTTGCGCCCACGCAAAAACACAGCATTTTCCATTCATAATCCACGCAAAAACATAGCATTTTCCATTCATAATCCACGCAAAAACACAGCATAAAACTCCCTTTTATAGCATAAAAGCGCATTTTCCCGCTTGCGGGAGAAGAGGGGCAAGCAAGCGAAATCTGGATGTCCGATAATTTCAATAAACTTATTGACGAGTTGTTTAACGATGCCAAATGAAATTCTTGCTTGAGCCATCCGCTGGTCCGGCAACAAGCAGCCTTGGCTATAGCCGCTTGTGGTTTTGGCAGGGAAAGACTATTATTCTGCTGCTGCTTTTTGCCGTTTCGAGGGTGTCATATCGCTCCATGAGGCAGCAAGTCTTGGCGTTGCGGGATCAGGCGTTGTCCGCCCCGGCCAGGAATGCCGCCGATCTGTTGCCCAAGCCGCTCGAACTGGCGAAACAGATTGATTACGACGATATTATCGCCGTCATACGCGAGGGGCGTGGTAGCAGTCATGCCTCCCCCTTCTGAAATGGCAAGAACATTCAGGATCAATTTATGTCCCCTCAAACGCCCACGCTTTCCGCACAAAAGCCGCCATCAAGCCTAACCCAGCCCCTCAAATTCGACTTCAAAGACTTGGCGACCGCGCTTGTAAAGGGCGTCGGACATGCGGCCTTGGGGAAATTCGATGACTTGACGGATGACGGGGCGGACGCCTTGGCCGCCATCGGTCTGGAAGGCAAAACGCCGGAAGCGCTGTTATACCTGTTGCTGCAACGCGCGCTGCAACAGGCGCTGGTCGCGCTGCTGAAAGACAGCCGCGACCATCTGCCGGAAAAAATCAATCCCGATGATTTGTTGGCCTGCATGGAAGAAGCCATCACGTCCGTGGAAATCGACAGCGCCTTTTTCCTGAAACCTGCCCAACTGCCGCTGCTGCATGAAGTTTCCCGCGCGCTGCAAAACTGGTTGAGCGGCGCAGGCGTCGCGCTGGCAATTGCGACAACCATCGCCCAGCGCCTTCCGGGGTTTTTTCCTTATGCCTTGCACCGGGAATGGCAGCGCAACGCCAAGCAATACGCAGCCATTCTGGATCGTTTCACCACTCCTTTCACCCAGGCGGCGGAGCGGGAAGCCGCGTGGCACACCTACGCAGCCCAATTGCAGCAATGCCTGGACGAAGGCGTCTTCAACGAACCCTTCGGGCTGCGTCAAATCTACATTCCGCTGAACGCATTTTACGAAGAAGAAATTCCAAAGACAGGCGCTGCCGATGAACCAGGGCGCAAGAAGCGGCGGGTGGTGGTGGAATTGGCGCAGGAACTCGAAACCTGGCTGAACAAAAACGACAGAAACGACGCCATCCGCGTGGTCAGCGGCGGTCCCGGCAGCGGGAAATCCTCGTTTGCCAAGGTGTTCGCCGCCCGCATCGCCGAGCAAGGCCGGCTGAAAGTCTTGTTCGTTCCCCTGCATCTCATCGACTCGACCCGCGATTTTATCGATGAAATCGGGCGTTTCGTGCATGACGATGGCCAGCTGAAAAACAATCCGCTGGATGCCGATGGCGGAGAGGCCAATTTGCTCATCATCCTCGACGGCCTGGATGAATTGGCGAGCCAGGGACGGGCGGCGGCGGCCACGGCGCGCGACTTCGTGCGCACCGTTCAGCAAACCGTGGAGCGGCGCAATTTGCACCAACTGCAACTGCGCGTGCTGTTCAGCGGGCGGGAAGTGGTGGTTCAGGAAAGCGAATCGGAGTTCCGCCGCCCGCACCAAGTGTTGACGGTGTTGCCCTACTATGTGGCCTCCCCCGAGGAGGAGTTCTATGACCCGCAACGATTATTGAAAAAAGACCTGCGGCAAATCTGGTGGCAAAACTATGGTCGTTTGATCGGCAAAAATTTTGCCGGCCTGCCGAAAGAACTGAAGCGCGAAGACCTGGTGAAAATCACCGCGCAGCCGCTGCTCAACTATTTGTTGGCTTTGAGTTTTTGTCGCGGCAAATTGGATTTTGCCAGCGCAGTCACCCTCAACCAGATATACCACGACCTGATCGAAGCGGTGTACGAGCGGGGATATGAAAATGGTCGGCGGCATGTTTCGGTGCGCGGTTTGCCTTCCGAAGATTTTTTCCTGATTTTGGAAGAAATCGGCTTGGCCGCCTGGCACGGCGACGGGCGCACCACCACCGTGACGGAAATTGAAAAGCACTGCCGCGACGGGGGATTCGGCAATCAACTGGATGCTTTTCAGGACGGCGCCAAGCGCGGCATAACCCGGTTGCTGGCGGCATTTTTCTTCCGCCAACACGGCGAGCGCGTCAAGGGCGACCCCACTTTCGTTTTCACCCACAAGAGCTTCGGCGAATATCTGGCGGCGCGCCGCTTGGTGCGCGCCATGCAGGATGTCGTGGAAGAACTGACGCGACGCGAGACCACCGGGCGCGGCAAGGGCTGGGGCGAAATCGAGGCATTGCACCACTGGGCCATATGGTGCGGGCCTACGGCCATATCGCCTTATATTCACCAATTTCTCGTGGCGGAAGTATCCGCCATGACGCAGGAAAAAGCGGCGGAATGGCAACGGTGCTTCACCCGTTTGTTCAGCTATCTGCTGCGCCATGGCATGCCCATGGAAAGGTTGCAACTGCCCTGTTTTCAGGATGCCCTGTTCCAATCGCGCAACGCCGAAGAAGCGCTGCTGGCCGCGCTCAACGCCTGCGCACGGGCAACCCGGCAAGTCAGCCGGGTTGAACCTCCAAACCGGACATGTTTCGGCGCCTGGTTTAAGCGTATTCAGGGGCAAAGAAGCGGGAGTGAATCGGTGTTGGCGGCGCGTTGTTTGTCTTGGTTGGACCTGAGTGATTCAATTTTGGATTTCTGCGATTTATATGCCGCTGACTTATCCAATGCGGAATTGATTAATATTCAAGTCCTTAGAGGGGGGCTTTGGGACGCTAACCTCAATGGAGCCGACCTCCGCAGAGCCAACCTCAGCGGAGCTGACCTCCGCAGAGCCGACCTCCGCAGAGCCAAGCTCAGCGGAGCCAACCTCAGCGGAGCCGACCTCAGCGAAGCCGACCTCCGCAGAGCCGATCTCCGCGGAGCCGACCTCAGCGAAGCCGATCTCCGCAGAGCCGATCTCTGCGGAGCCGATCTCCGCGGAGCCGACCTCAGCGGAGCCAACCTCAGCGAAGCCCGCCTCAGCGGAGCCGACCTCAGCGGAGCCGACCTAAGAAATGCAAAAATTACCGGAACGAATTTCCAAAATGCCATTCTGGGAAATGCCAAATTCGATACAGGCAAGCGTCCACGATAATATCCGCTACGATAAAATCTGATCGTTCCCACGCTCCAGCGTGGGAACATCGTTCAGGACGCTCCAGCGTCAAGAACGAAAAGACACGCATGGGAAGAAAAGCGGCCACCGATTCTGGAACCGGACAAGCCGCACTTCCTGGCCGGCACAGTGGTCGAGTAGCTGCCCGCATGTTCCCGCCCGGATTCGGCGGAAACTTCCGGTTTGTCGGCGTTATTTGCACGCCAATAACGGATTGCGGCTTCCCGGCTACGCGATAGGTGACGGCTCCCGCGTCCCCGGCGGCGTTCCCACGCTGGAGCGTGGGAACGATCAATCTTCAGTATTGTAGGCTGGGGTAAGGGACGAACCCCAGCCTACAATACTATACCGAGCGCCATGGCGAAATCATATTGTTGCTGGCTGGCGGCAAAAAAAGCACTCAAAAACGTGACATTAAACTTGCGCTGGAACTGGCGCGCAACCTCTAGTAGGATAGCACCATGCCAAAAACCAGAACCACTCCTTACGACACGGCGGATTACCTGAAAACCGAAGAGGAACAGGCGTTGTATTTTGACGCCTGTCTTGAAGAGGCGGGAGACGACCCCGTATTTATCGCCAAGGCGCTGGGCAACATCGCTCGCGCCCGTGGTATGGCGCAACTGGCAAAGGACACCGGGCTGGATCGCGCGAGACTTTACAACACGTTGTCCGGTCAGGGAAACCCGAGCTTTGCCACCATCCTGAAAGTGACTCATGCGCTTGGCTTGAGGTTGCACGCCCAGACCACACAGGCATTATCCTAAGCCGGACGAGCTGGAACCAAAAAACTTACTCACGCGAAGCCGCGAAGAACGCGAAGAAAAACCAAGGCCGGTTTGGTTTTTCTTCGCGGCTTCGCGGCTTCGCGTGAGAAATTCTTCTCGCAAATGGCGAAGACCTAAGGTAGAGTAATGGCACGGTTCACCCTCCGTTGTATTTCTCCGCGCCTGAAGCGTCTCTGCGGTAAAAAAGAATCACCCGGAGAGCCGCGCCAGTGCTTGATCTACGATATGTTCTTGTCACCAATTGCTTGTGACTTGACCAGTAAGTGACTAGAAACCTCCGTTGACCGCTTGCCAATATCTGATCGTTCCCACGCTCCGGCGCTCATCGTTACACACATCTGTTCAATCATTGATCGTTTGATCGTTCCCACGCTCCAGCCCGTAGGATGTGCCGACGCTAGGAGGCGCATCGTTCGCGCATCCCGGCGGCAATACGCGACCGATGCGCCTCGTTCCTCGGCACATCCTACGGGCTGTTC
>JBAYVP010000356.1:0-5466 GCA_041674485.1 Sulfuricellaceae bacterium | reverse complement strand
GGAGAGAAAACAGCGCAACCCGCCGCGCCTGAATTCATCGGCAAAGAAATTACTGAATTTTCATAAGCGGAAGAAAAAGCATTGTTTTTGAATGGAATTATCTTAACTTAATGGCAGTGACGCGGCGCATGGGAACGAGGCATACGAGGCAAAGTTTCAGATCAGTCATCATGCTATTCCACCTCATTAATTTTCAGCACAGCCGCGCCATAGGCATTTGCCGCGCCGCTGTCGTCTTCCGCCAGCAGGTCGCGGGTGATGCGTTGCTGCAATTTGGCAAGCGTCGCGGCTTTCAGGTTGATCGACTTGAATGCGCCGGCCTTGGGCAGGGGCAGGTCATCCAGTTTGACGGGCTGGCTGGTCAGCATGGCCAGCAGGTAATCGGTTCCTGCCGGGCCGCCGGGGGTGATTTTCCATCCGGTGCGCGGCAGGGGGGGCTTTTGCCCGGACTTGACGGCGTTGTTCTGGTCGAATTCATTGGGGAAAAGCAGGTAGCCCTTGTTGCTCGACCCGACCAGGATCAGATAGAGATAGCCGTCCCTATCCGAAGTGGCTTCGAGTTCGACCCTTTCCTGGCGGATTTTGTATGACGCTTTCGGTGAGGTCAGGGTGACGCGCCATTTCGGGTCGCGGGAATTGTAAATGTCCATCAGCGCATCTTGCGGTGAACCGTTGGCGGCGGCTGTCGTCGAAATGGCCGGCGGGGGCGAAGCCGCCGCAACCGGCGCGGGTGGCGCTTCCGCCGGCGGCGCCTGGTCGGCAAACGCCATCACCAGCGCCTTGTTGCCGGTTATCGTGACGTGCTGGGGCATCGTCTCGTAGTCGCTGCCTTTGAGAGCGGCCTGAATTTTCACCTGGGCGCAAACGCGCAATTCTTCCGCTGACAGGCCGCCGCTGTGGTTGGTATCGGCTTCCGGGTCGGTCAGGCATTGCAGCCACATGCTCGTCGCCAGTCCCCCTATCCTTTCCCCGCCATCCAGCGCGACTTCGTCGGGCGCGGCGGCGGAAACCACCGCGACGTTATCCCGGCCTGCTTGCAACCGGGCGGCAAAAGAGCGGTAATTGACCGGCTTGCCGCATTGGCTGGCGGGCGCGCTGTCGCCATGCACCTTGGCAATGAAATTGCCCGTGCCGAAGCCCCTGGTTGCGGCGATAGCGCCGGAATGGCAGGCATCGACGAAGGCGATCACTTTCGAGGATTTGGCCGCGATGCCGTCGATCAGCGACTTGAATTCGCGGTCGGCGAGAAAACCGGAACGGCTGTTTTCATGCGTAACCAGCCCCTCGGTGCAGCCGCTGGCTTTTTCGCTGGTCTTGTCCACTATCTGCGCGCCGTGGCCGGAAAAATAGATGAAGACCTGATCGTTCGGCGAAACGCGCGCGGCCATCGTCTTGAGTTCGCGGGTAATGGCGTCATGGCTGACCTGGGCGTCGCGCAGCACCTTGATATTGGTTGGCGGGATGCCCAGCTTGCGGGCGATGGTAGCGGCATACCCGGCATCCGTGGGCGGCCCCATCAGATCGTTGGGAATGTTTTTCACGCCGACCGGCGGATAATCGCCTATCGTCATGATGAGCGCATGATTCGCCGCGATTGCCGGGGCGGAGATCAGAACGGTGAAGCAGAGGGTTAGCAGCCGGGCGCGAATAGTCATGATGGCCTCTCAATTGGGAATGGGCGATTGTAGCCGATTATGCTTAAATACGCGGGTTGAGGACAAGGTGGATTAAACATGATTTCATATAAATGCGGCTGGATGGGGTTTGATGGGTTTCGCTGCGCGCCGCATATCCTACGAATTTTGGCGCTTGCCGCAGTCCTGCTGTTAATGTCGAGCGCACAGGCACAGAGCGCCGCACCGCGTAAACCTTCCGGCTATGTTCCGGCCAGTGCCGCGCCGCTGCAAGTCCTGCGCCTGCCGGGTGAAAAAGCCATCAAACTCTATGCCAATAGCTATGCGTTGGTGATCGGTGCATCCGACTACGCCAACGGTTGGCGAAAGTTGCCGGGCGTCCCCGACGATGTGGCTGCTGTCAGCCAGGCGCTCAGTGCGCAAGGGTTCGACGTTACTATCGTGACCGACCCTACCTTAGCGCAAATGGAAGCCGCCCTTCGTAAATTCATCGCCGAATTCGGCCAAGCACCGGAAAACCGCTTGATCGTCTACTACGCCGGACATGGTCACACCCTCAAGACTAATGATGGCCGCCAACTGGGCTACATCGTACCGGTGGATGCTCCCCGTCCCAACAACAACGTCGGCGCATTCAAGGCCAAGGCGCTTGGCATGGAGTCCTTTGAGTTCTGGGCTAAGGAAATCGAATCAAAACATGCGCTGTTCGTATTCGACTCGTGTTTTTCCGGCACCATTTTTATCACTAGGGCTTCCGACGTGCCGGAAATCATCAGTCTTAAAACAACACAACCTGTTCGTCAGTTCATCACCGCTGGCGGCGCGGATCAGAAAGTGCCGGACGAATCCATATTCCGGCGGCAATTCATTGAAGGGATCAAAGGCGGTGCGGATAGGGACAAGGATGGCTATATCACCGGCAGCGAATTAGGATATTTCCTTGAAACAACTGTTACCAATTATTCCCGCCGCATGCAAACACCAAAATTCGGTCCGATACGCGATCCCCACCTCGATAAAGGCGATTTCGTCTTTGAATTGGCGCGCAAGTCTGCGGCCATCGTGGGAGCGCCAGCAGCCCCGATTGGCGGCGGTTTTAACCTGGAAGACCTCAAAAGGCAGGACACCACGCGCAAGCAGTGGGAGCAATGGCAAGGAAAGATGAAAGCCGACTTTGAAGCAGTAAGCCGCTTCGACGGCTCGGCGGAATTGAAAGTGGAGGCGTGGAATCGTTTTCTGACAAGCTATGGTCAGGACAACCCGTTCAGCACTGAGGACGAGCCGTTGCGGGCGCTTGCGAAACAGAAGAGAGAGCAGGCGCAGGGCGATGATGAACGCCGGAAGCACGAGGCGGACGCCGCCGCCGCGCAACGCGCTGAAGCGGCGCGGCAAGAAGAGGCGCTACGTCGCTTGACTACTCGGACATTAACAGACGCTCAAATTCAAATCATTAAAAAGGGGTGGCTAACTTACGAGGGTAGCTGGTGGGAATCGAGCTTAGGGGGGATATGGAATAATTTAAGGAGCTCAGCGCTTTTTGGTGAAACATTTACGACGCTTAAGGAGGTTGAGGTATTGTTGAATGTTAAAGTGTTTATTTCTGAACCTCATGCTGAAGATTTAAGCCCTTCAAATGATGGTTATCGATACAGTTTTGGTTATCTTAATAAGAATTTTGTAAAGTGGGCAACGATAAATTTAATTCCTGGTGCGGAGGATGATACATTTAGAGCGTCCACCCAAAAAATATACGATGATAATTTTAGGAATACGGCACGAATATATTTCATGACACATAAAACTATTGCATACGGAGATTTCCTGGATAAGGAGCTTAAATGGTATAAAACTCAACTTATAAACAAGACGTTGCCGGAAGACTGGTTCTATAAATACACTTCAGTTCTCGGGAATATAAAAGAACTCAAGGAGGGTAGTATTGATCCTGATTTTGTTCAAAAAAAATTACTTAATACTCAATGCGGCAGTTGTCTATTTGGTGATATTACGGCTTTTGAGTATCTGGTTACTTCGAGTACTGCTTTTTGGGTTAGGAGGGAGATGGATGGAACTAGTGATGAATTTTTCTCAGCTCTAATTAAATTATTAGAAACTTATGATAAGACTTTCATAAAAAAATATACCACTTCAAGATAAATGTGGTTAATAACTAAATCCTGTAAAGCGCAACAACCAACGTGCATTGCGTCGTATGACATTCGGTGCGATGCGTTGAACTTATTGCACCCTACGAGATATGAAACGTTCTGTGGGTAAGCTATTGCTGGCGAACGTGGAGCAATCGCTGGTAACTGTTAGCAACAAATAGATTTGTCCGGTTTTGTAGCAAATGAATTGTCCGCTTTTTCCATGGCGAGGACTCCCCCGTCACGGTGTGGTCGCGGCGGACTTACGCAACCCCTTTTTTTTCAATTCCTGTTCTACCAAACGCCCTCCAGCATCGTACTCAGCCAGTTTGCGTGGCTGTTGACACAAACGGGGTCAGCCGGGTAGGGTGGGCACGTTTTTTGTGCCCACGCGGAAATAAACTCCGCTGACCGCGTGGGCACAAAAGCGTGCCCACCCTACTTGGCTGTGCCTACCCTACCGGACTTTCCCACCCTTGCGTAGGAGCGCTTGCTGTTGCACCAACGGTCAGGGCAGCAGCGTAGGTTGGGTTGCATGCTTTTCGCAACCCAACATGATGCGAAAACAGGGTCACAATTGCTGACACCGCATCGCGGGCGCGGCCCGCTCCTACGCGTAGGCACTGACGCGGAGCGTGGGAACGGTACAATAGCCAGGTAGGTTGGGCACGTTTTTGTGCCCACGCGGAATAAACTCCGCTGACCGCGTGGGCACAGTGCCCACCCTTGGCTTGGCTCATTGAACCATCGCAACGCACACAATAATCTATCTTTTATGTGATAGCATTAAGCCATATTCAGCACATGAAAACTCAGGATACCACGCCCATGAGAACACACCTCGAACTCGACAACAACCTGCTCGAACAGGTTTGCGCGCTGGGACGGTTTACCACCAAGAAGGCCGCTGTGAACATGGCATTGGCGGAATACGCCAAACTTCTGAAGAGGCAACAATTGCTCGCCCTGCGCGGGCAAGTGGAATGGCAAGGCGACCTCAACCGCTTGCGCGCCAACCGGGTGGAGCAAGAAGCGTGATGCTGGTGGACACCTCGGCGTGGGTGGATTATTTCAACGGCCATCCCTCCACCGAAGCGCAGCGGCTGGCCCACGCGATTGCCGATAATCAACCGATTGTGCTGCCGGGCGTGGTGCTGACCGAAATCCTGCTCGGGCTGAAATCCGAAGCCGAAGCAGAACGTATCGCCTCGCTGCTGACCGCTTTCGATGCCGCGCCTTCGCTCGACCATGCCGATTATCTTGCCGCAGCCGTCATTTATCGATCCTGCCGCGCACAAGGCTACACGGTGCGTTCCACCATCGATTGCCTGATTGCACGATTGTGTTTGCGTCATGACTTTACCCTGCTGACAAAAGACCGCGATTTCCAGGCCATTGCCCGGTTTTTCCCGCTCCGGTTGGTGACGGCAAACTGAATCGCCGGAACCCTTTGATCGTTCCCACGCGAAGCGCTCATCGTTACACACATCTTTGCAAGTAATAACTGCTGCTCAGGTCTATGCGAAAAGACAGCATAAAAGCCCCTCTCCCGCCTGCGGGAGAGCCCCTCTCCCGCAGGCGGGAGAGCAACTGTGTTCAAGGTCAAGCATTTTTTGTCTCTAAATGCTGCGGGTTCCATGGTTTTCCTGATTTCATGATTGCATTGAGGATGACGAGTAACTTAT
>JBAYVP010000355.1:0-5489 GCA_041674485.1 Sulfuricellaceae bacterium | reverse complement strand
CTGTTTTAGCTTTGGTGATAAAGCGCATTCCCGACACCTTGCATTTTGTCTATGCCAAGAAACATCACAACCTACATTATTTTTAATCCGTTCACCCTTCGCCCATTCGGCGAAGCTCAGGGCAGGCCAGACTCAGGGCGAACGGATTAAAAATAATGTAGGCATAACATCAGCATACGTGCGAGGCACAGGGTCAAACTTCCCCGTTCGTGGTGAAGCCCAGTCGAACCATGAACGGGGAAGTTTGACCCTGTCCGTAAGTGATGCAGATATTGTCCAACCAACTAAACAAACCTCCGCCTCAGCCGTGTCCTCAAAACCCAATATGAGCCAAAAGCTATTGTCGATCTTGAAAAAGATTGGTTTTTGAGTTGCTTCGCGTCAAAGGTAGCCACCACTTTATTCATCATCCCGATGGCCGTTCAACAGTAGTGCCTGTCCACTCCGGCGAAACCATTGGGCCGGGATTGTTGGCGAAAATTCTTCGTGATTGTGACTTGAATCGTGAACAGTTTCAAAAACCGGATTAAAAGAAGTATGGGGTGGTTCGACGTGCAGTCATGATCGTTGGAGTTGTTGACAACACACAACAACGTTGGCATCATCTCCAACATGAAGGCCGTTGAGCTTGTTCGCACACGCATCCCCTACTCCGAGTCAGCTTTCGCTGAGTTAGTGCTGTGGCGGCTCGCAAAGCCGCTTGCCGGGTCGCAGCATGATTACAAATACAGGCTGGCGTATGTCCTGCATGGAGAATGCGTTCTGCGCTACGACAACGAGATTGGAAAAGGAGATCACCGGCACTTCGACGGGAAAGAGAGCACTTATTTGTTCTCGACGCCGGATAAATTGATTACCGACTTTCAGCACGACATCGCGAGGTGGAACCATGAAAACCGTAACGCTTGATGTACGAACGCCTGCCGATTCAATGGCGGATTTTGTGCATGCTTGGAAGACAGGAAAATCGCAGAAAACTGCGCGTATCAGCTTTGCTACGCCTGAGTTGCTTTGGCGGGTGCTAACCGAAAAACGATGGGAACTACTCAAAGTGCTCTGCGGGGCGGGGCCGGTGTCCATTCGCGAAGCCGCCCGCCGCGCTGGGCGCGACGTAAAAGCTGTGCATGGCGACGTTACTGCGCTGCTTAGCGCTGGAGTGCTCGACCGTACAGAAGATGGTCGCATTGTCTTTCCGTTTGAGGCTGTAAAAGTTGAGTTCCTGTTGCAGGCCGCATAGCGTGACTGCGTTCCAAGAGCCTACCCCATTAGGATTGAGACGACCCGGTAGGGTCGTCTCAATCCACTGTTCAAGAAGCCCTGCACCGGAGTGAGGCTGCGTGGGAGTAAGGGGTCAGGTCTAACATTCCAACCCTAGCCGCTATAAAATAAGTATATTTCGATGCTTCCATTGACAAGGACTTGCGTATTCGTATAGAATCCGCCTTCTTTTTTGCAGTATGTGCTCATTGCCTGGGCTTCACGGGTGTAAGGATTGGGACGGTGGCGACGCCGTCCCGGTTATTTTTCAGGAATAGAAAATGCCAACGATTAACCAACTGGTGCGTAAGCCGCGCACGATCAAGCGTGTGAAAAGCAAAGTGCCTGCGCTGGAAAGCAGTCCGCAAAAGCGCGGGGTATGCACGCGCGTCTACACCACTACGCCGAAAAAGCCGAACTCGGCTTTGCGTAAGGTGTGCCGTGTGCGACTGACCAATGGGTTCGAAGTGTCCAGCTACATCGGTGGCGAAGGCCACAATTTGCAGGAGCACTCGGTAGTGCTGATTCGCGGCGGTCGCGTCAAGGACTTGCCGGGTGTGCGCTACCATACGGTGCGCGGCAGCCTGGACACCGCCGGGGTCAAGGACCGCAAGCAGAGCCGTTCCAAGTACGGCGCGAAGCGCCCGAAGAAAGCTTGATAAAGTAAAGTTCATGTTGAGTGTCCGATTGGCCGGCGAAACGCGCAACGGTTGGTCTGGCATCAGGAAATAAGCATCAAAAACTGAGGTTGATTATGCCAAGACGTAGAGAAGTGCCGAAGCGCGAGGTGTTGCCGGATCCCAAGTACGGTAGCCAGGACGTGTCCAAATTTGTCAATGTGTTGATGACCGCCGGCAAGAAGTCGGTTGCGGAGCGGATACTTTATGGCGCTCTGGAACAGATCGAGAAAAAGTCCGGAAAGAATCCGCTGGATGTGTTCACTCAAGCGTTGTCCAACGCCCGCCCCGTAGTCGAAGTGAAAAGCCGCCGCGTGGGCGGCGCCAATTTTCAGGTGCCGGTTGAAGTGCGCCCGGTGCGTCGCACTGCGTTGGCGATGCGCTGGTTGCGCGACTCCGCCCGCAAGCGCGGCGAAAAATCCATGGGGATACGTCTGGCCGGCGAATTGATGGATGCAGCGGAAAACCGCGGCGCCGCGATCAAGAAGCGCGAGGAAGTACACCGCATGGCCGAGGCCAACAAGGCTTTTGCACATTATCGTTTCTAAAAATTCCCATCGCCATGCCCGTCAAGGGCGCGGGTGTCGGCGAACCGATCCGCCGCGCTTAGGAGTTGGACGAATTTTAGTTTATCAATTGAGATAACTGCCAAAAGCATCTGGAGAAGGCCGGGGATTTCCTGGTGCTTCGGACGATTTGGCAGTTATTTATTTATTCAAAGGTTTTAACCGTGGCACGTAAAACACCCATCGAACGTTACCGCAATATCGGTATTAGCGCGCACATCGACGCCGGCAAGACCACCGCGACTGAGCGGGTGCTGTTTTACACCGGCGTTTCGCACAAGATCGGCGAGGTGCATGATGGCGCGGCCACCATGGACTGGATGGAGCAGGAGCAGGAGCGCGGGATCACCATCACCTCCGCTGCGACCACCTGTTTCTGGAAGGGGATGGACAACAACTATCCCGAACACCGCATCAATATTATCGATACGCCGGGGCACGTGGACTTCACCATTGAAGTCGAGCGCTCGATGCGTGTGCTGGATGGCGCCTGCATGGTGTATTGTGCGGTCGGCGGCGTGCAGCCCCAGTCCGAAACCGTGTGGCGTCAGGCCAACAAGTACCATGTGCCGCGCCTGGCTTTCGTCAACAAGATGGACCGTTCCGGCGCGAATTTCTTCAAGGTTTACGACCAGATGAAGAGCCGTTTGAAGGCCAATCCGGTGCCGTTGCAAGTGCCTATCGGGGCGGAAGACAAATTCGAAGGCGTGGTCGATCTGATCCGCATGAAAGCGATTTACTGGGACGAAGCCAGCCAGGGCATGAAATTCGACTTGCGCGAAATTCCGGCTGATTTGCAAGCCTCCGCCGAAGAATGGCGCGAGAAAATGGTCGAGAGCGCCGCCGAGGCGTCCGAAGAATTGATGAACAAGTACCTGGAAGAAGGCGACTTGTCGGAAGCGGAAATCAAGCGCGGCCTGCGTCAACGCACCATCGCCAACGAAATCGTGCCGATGCTGTGCGGCTCGGCGTTCAAGAACAAGGGCGTGCAGGCCATGCTGGACGCCGTGATCGACTACATGCCGGCGCCGACCGACATCAAGCCGGTTGAAGGCGAACTGGAAAATGGCGAGATGGGCAGCCGCAAAGCCAGCGATGACGAGCCGTTCGCCGGCCTCGCAT
This sequence comes from Sulfuricellaceae bacterium, assembly GCA_041674485.1. GTDB lineage: Bacteria > Pseudomonadota > Gammaproteobacteria > Burkholderiales > Sulfuricellaceae > JAGXQV01. The sequence goes on along the minus strand of JBAYVP010000355.1, from coordinate 1,867 downwards.
TCAAGATCATGACCGATCCTTTCGTCGGCCAGTTGATTTTCTTCCGCGTCTATTCCGGCGTGGTGAAAACCGGCGACACCATCTACAACCCGATCAAGTGCAAGAAGGAGCGCATTGGGCGGATTTTGCAGATGCACGCCAATCAGCGCGAGGAACTCAAGGAAGTCTACGCCGGCGACATCGCCGCAGCAGTGGGGCTGAAAGAGGCGACCACCGGCGATACGCTGTGCGACCTGAACAAGACGATCATTCTGGAACGCATGATATTCCCGGAGCCGGTGATACACGTTGCGGTGGAGCCTAAGACCAAGGCCGACCAGGAAAAAATGGGGCTGGCGCTCAATCGTCTGGCGCAGGAAGACCCGTCGTTCCGTGTGCGCACCGACGAAGAAACCAACCAGACCATCATATCCGGCATGGGCGAGTTGCACCTGGAAATCCTGGTTGACCGGATGCGCCGCGAGTTCGGCGTCGAGGCCAACGTGGGCGCGCCTCAAGTGGCCTACCGCGAAGCCATCAGGAAAGATGTCGAAGTCGAAGGCAAGTTCGTCAAGCAGTCGGGCGGTCGCGGTCAATACGGTCACGTATGGATCAAAATGGGGCCGAACGAAGCGGGCAAAGGCTTTGAATTCATCGATGCGATCAAGGGCGGCACCGTGCCGCGCGAATTTATTCCCGCCGTTGAAAAAGGCTTGCGCGAAACCCTGCCGAACGGCGTGCTCGCCGGCTTCCCGGTGGTGGATGTGAAGGTTACGCTGTTCGATGGCTCCTACCATGATGTGGACTCCAACGAAAACGCCTTCAAGATGGCGGCTTCCATGGCGTTCAAGGACGGTATGCGCAAAGCCAGCCCGGTTCTGCTGGAACCCATGATGGCGGTGGAAGTCGAGATGCCGGAAGAAAAAATGGGCGACGTGATGGGCGATCTATCCTCCCGTCGCGGCATGATCCAGGGCATGGAAGACATGCCCGGCGGCGGCAAGGCGATTAAAGCGGAAGTGCCGCTGGCCGAAATGTTCGGCTATTCCACGACCTTGCGCTCCCTGACCCAGGGACGCGCAACCTACACCATGGAATTCAAGCATTATGCCGAAGCGCCGAAAAACGTCGCTGAAGCAGTGATCAACAAGAAGTAACCGTTCTTTAAAGACTTAAGGGAGCTAATTATGGCAAAAGGCAAGTTCGAGCGGACAAAGCCGCACGTAAACGTTGGGACTATCGGCCATGTGGACCATGGTAAGACCACGCTAACCGCAGCAATCACCACCATCCTGTCGAAGAAGTTCGGCGGTGAAGCCAAGGGCTATGACCAGATCGACAGTGCGCCGGAAGAAAAAGCGCGCGGCATCACGATCAACACCGCCCACGTCGAATACGAAACCGCCAATCGCCATTATGCTCACGTCGATTGTCCCGGCCACGCGGACTATGTGAAAAACATGATCACCGGCGCCGCGCAAATGGACGGCGCCGTGCTGGTCGTATCAGCCGCCGACGGCCCGATGCCGCAAACGCGTGAACACATCTTGCTGGCGCGCCAGGTGGGTGTGCCCTTCATCATCGTCTACATGAACAAGGCGGACATGGTGGACGACCCCGAATTGCTCGAACTGGTCGAAATGGAAGTGCGCGAACTGCTGTCCAAGTACGACTTCCCCGGCGACGATACGCCCATCATCATCGGCTCCGCGCTGAAGGCGCTGGAAGGCGACCAAAGCGAAATCGGCGAACCCTCAATCTTCCGTCTGGCGGAAGCGCTGGACAGCTACATCCCGCAACCGGAGCGCGCGATAGACGGCACGTTCCTGATGCCGGTGGAAGACGTGTTCTCCATCTCCGGTCGCGGCACCGTCGTAACCGGTCGTAT
>JBAYVP010000354.1:0-5536 GCA_041674485.1 Sulfuricellaceae bacterium | reverse complement strand
GAAAACCGTGCAATCCAGCTCGTAGCGCTCTCACCATACGGGTGAACGCGAAATATATGACAAAGTTGTTTAGAACCACTGTGTTATACATCTTGGCAAGCGGTCAACTGAGCTTTCTAGGTTGAACGATTAGGAGTCACCCTATGAACGCCATGAGCTACAAGGGCTACACGGCCCGTATTGAATACGACGACCAGGACCGGATTCTTGTTGGGCGGCTGGCGGGCATCCGCGACATCGTGTCGTTCCACGGCGAATCCGTCGTCGAACTGGAGGCGGCGTTCCACGAATCCGTTGACGACTATCTCGTCGCCTGCGCAAAACTGGGGCAATCGCCCGACAAACCCGCCAGCAGCAAGATGATGCTGCGTGTGCCGCCGGAAGTGCATCGCGCCGCGCTGATCGCCGCCGAGACTTCGGGCGTCAGCCTCAACCAGTGGGCCGCCAAGGCTCTGGCCGAAGCGGCGCATCACGGTTGAAACCCACAGCGCACCCACACGGAAATAACCTTCACTGGCGCCGCAAAGAAACGTGTTTACTCGAAGCCGGAATGCATTTTACCAAGGCTGTCCACGGCGAGAAACGGCAGTTCCGTTGCGCGCAGCCAGTGCAATCCTTGCGCGCCCATGAGCATCGCGATGGTGCTCAGGCTACCGGCCAACATGCAATTCGGCGCCTGCACGGTGACGCAGCGCAGTCCTTCGACCGGCCAGCCGCTACGCGGGTCCAGCAGGTGGCTGTAGCGCCGCCCGTCGATTTCCAGGCAACGCGCATAGTCGCCGCTGGTCGCCAGCCCCCCGGAATACACCGGCAGGCGCGCCAGCATTCGTCCGCCATCGTCGGGGTCGCGTATTCCGATAAGCCAAGGCGCACCGTCCGGTTGCGCGCCCCACACGCACAGGTCGCCGCCCAGGTTGGCGAAGCCGTGCGCGCAGCCCATTTCCCGGCAGATGGCGGCGGCGCGGTCGGCAGCGTATTCCTTGCCGATGCCGCCGAAGTCAAGCTCCATGCCGGGCAGCGGCAAATGGAGGAAAGGCCGCGCCCAACTTGCTTTTTCCCACCCCACCAGAGGCAGCAGCGCATCTATATCGGTTTGCGCCGGAACCTGTCCGTTCTTGAAGTTCCAGGCGCGGCGCAACACGCCGCTGGTGATGTCGAAACGCCCCTCGCTCTGGCGGTGGCAATGGTCGGCGTAATCGAGCAACGCGGCGGTTTCCGCATCCACTTCCAATGGCTGCGCACAGGCGGTGCGGTTGAACATTGAGGTGATGCTGTCGTCGCGGTAGCGCGAGTAGCGGCGCTCAATGCGCCGCACTTCGGCAATGGCCGCTTGTGCAACGTCCGCCGCGGCCTGTGCATCGGGCGCGAAAAAGCGCAGCTCGTTGCTGCATGACATGGCATCGAAAATGAAATGGAACAGCCGCATAAGTGTTGAATCCCGGTTAATTTCGCAGACACATCCCAGGGTAAATTTATTCTCGGCACGGAAAAAACCGATTCACCGCAGAGGACGCGGAGGACGCAAAGGAAGAGCATGAGGGTTTTCCTCTGCGTCCTCCGCAATACGCGACAGATGCGCCTCGTTCCTCGGCACACCCTACGGGACAATCCTTAAGCGCGCATGGTTATTCGCGGGATGAAGCGAAGCAATCGTCGCGCCACAGGCAGGCCGGCTGGTCGCATTCACCGCCGGCGGCTTTGCCGTAGCAATCGAAATTGCCTTCCCGTTGCTGTATGGTGCGGATCAGATCGGTTTTTGACTGCCTATTGGGGTTGATGCCAAGCTGACGGGCGATAGTGCGAACATCTTGGAGTTTCATGGTCGTTCTCCTTCGTTGTTACGATGTCGTGGGAGCAGACGGTGCTGCCGATTTCATTCTAGTGCAAGCACAATAGCCTGGAAATAGGCAAAATGCCTAGACAAAAACCGAAATCAGGCAAAGCGTAGATTCAGGGCTGGATTACATTGCACCGGATGGCCAGGCGGACGAGTTGGGTGGGGGTTTGGAGTTCCAATTTTTTCATGATGCGGGCGTGATGCACCCCGACGGTTTTGGCGCTGATGGAAAGCGTGCTGGCAATGTCGGCCACGGAAAGCCCTTCCGCCAGCAATTGGAATATCTGAAATTCGCGCGGGGAAAGCGCCAGCAGCGGGTCTTCGAGCACACCGAATAATTGCTGCGAGAGAATGTTGGCGGAATGCGCGGAATCGAGGAATACTTTTCCCCGCGCGACCGAATGCACCGCCTCCACCATTTTTCCGGCGCCGTTGTTCTTGGTGAGGTAGCCCGTGGCGCCGGCTTTCAAGCAGCGCATCATCAGGATTTCGCTGTCGTGCATGCTGAACACCAGAATGCGCGCCGCAGCATCCTGGGCTTTGATGCGTCCCAGGGTTTCCAGGCCGCCTATGCCCGGCATGCTGAGGTCGAGCACCACCACGTCGGGGGCGTACTCCTTATACAGGGTGATGGCGCTTTCGCCGTCGCCGGCTTCCGCCACCACCCGGATGTCCCGCGTGTTTTCCAACAGGCGACGATAGCCGTCCCGCACCACCGGGTGGTCGTCCACCAGCAGCACGGTGATGGGTTCAAGCGTGGGGGAGGTCGATGCGATTTCTCTTCTCCTGTTGGATTCCACCCTGAGACGTCTGCCGTACCGGAGGGTCGCCGGCTCTTCTGCCGCCCGCGCGCTCCCGCAGTCTGCCTCCCAGCGGCAGTTGCACGCTGAGATGCACCCCCTGCCCCGGCGCGCTACGCTGCACGAATTCCCCGCCCAATGCGACCACCCGCTCCCGTATGCCCAGCAACCCCATCCCAAAGGACGATTCCCCGGAGGCCATGCCCCTGCCGTTGTCTTTCACCGTCAGCAGCAGGGTGTCGGCGGCGTTCATCTCCGGGATGCGGCGCAGTCGAATTTCCACCTTGCCGGCCTGGGCGTGTTTGGCGACATTGGTGAGGGCTTCCTGGATGGTGCGGTACACAGTGATGTTGACGGGTTCGCTAAACCCACTGAGATCGCCGTCCAGCGCCAGATCGCAATGGGTTTGCGGACGGCGCTTGCGCCATTGCGCCACCAGCTCCTGCAAGCTGTCCGCCAAACCCAGCGCGTCCAGCAGGCTGGGGCGCAGGCGGGATAAAATCTTGCGGAACAAGCCTTGCATTTCTGCAGCGCTAGTGCGGATAGCTTGGGCGCTGATAAAAGTTTTGGAGGAATGCTCCAGCTCCGCGCCGCTCAGAATCGCCTCGGCCTCCGCCTGGATTGCGGTCAGCCATTGGCCGAGTTCATCGTGCAATTCGCGGGAAAGATGGCGCAGTTCCTCTTCTTTCTTGGCGAACATGTCGCGCGTAAGCCTGCGGTTCTGTTGCAGCATTTCCTGGGCGTGCGCTTCCGCTTCCCGTATTCTGGTGATGTCCTGCATGACGCCCACATAGCGCGTGACTTCATCCACCCCGGCTTCGCGCACCGGATAGCCACGGCACTGAATCCAGCGGATAGTCCCATCGGGGCGCACAATCCGGTATTCGTGATCGAATGGCAACTGGCGGCTTTGCTGAATTTGAACATGGGCAAGCACGCGCTTGCTGTCGTCCGGGTGGATAGCATCGATAAACGACTGCGGATTTTCATACAGCTCCCGGCAAGTGCGTTGCCATATGCGCTCGTAACTTTGGCTGACGCTGATCATCCTGCCTGCCCGAACGTCGGCCATCCAAAAGACCTCGGTGAAGGTTTCACCGATCTGCCTGAGCCGCTCCTCGCTTTCGCGCAACGCTTTTTCCACGCGCTTGCGCTCCGTGATGTCGGTTATGGATGTGCGGCAGAGGCGGTGCTCGCCTGCGGCGTCTTCCGCGATTGCGCTTTCCAGCAGAACGGCGCGCGGCATTCCATCCGGCAGTTTCATTCTGAACTCGGCGACGCTTTTTCCCGCAGCGGCGAATACCTGGTGCAAGTAAAGGTAAAACAAATTGTGCTCGTCGGGGAAAAGACACGCACAAAAAGACATGCCGGCGATGCGTGCGGCATCCCACCCCAGCACTGTTGTGGCAGGCAGGTCGATGTCCCGGACGCAGCCGCTTTCATCCAGGCTAAGGCAGCCGGTCGGAGCCGGATCATGGCCGGCATGGCGCTCGTGCGCTTCGCCCAGTTGCAACCGGGCATTTTGCAACTCCTGGTTTTGCATTTCCAGCACAATCCGGCGCACTTCGAGTTCATGCATCAGCGGCACATCAACGACACGCTCCAGCGACGACAAAACCGTTTCCTGTTGCTTGATCTTATCGATTAGCTGCGCCTTGGTCAGTTTCGCGTAGTCATTCATGATGGTTTATACCCGGAGAGCATAGGTTCAAACAGGAGTGCCACGCCGACCACATCAAAAAAATAGTTTTGACTTTCACGGCCTGCGCGGAAATTTGGAAAAATCCGGCGGGCGTTTTTCCAGCCAGGCGTTGCGTCCTTCCTGGCCTTCCGGGGTCATGTAATACAGCGCGGTGGCGTTGCCGGCCAGTTCCTGTATGCCCGCCAGCCCGTCGGTTTCGGCGTTGAACGCGGCTTTCAGCACGCGTAGCGCGGTCGGGCTGAGCGCCAGCATTTCGCGGCACCATTGCAGCGTTTCCGCCTCCAGCTCGGCAAGCGGCGCCACCGCATTGACCAGCCCCATGTCCAACGCCTGCTGCGCCGAATACTGGCGGCACAGGAACCAGATTTCCTTGGCTTTTTTCAGCCCCACCGCGCGCGCCAGCAAGCCCGCGCCGAAGCCGCCGTCGAAACTGCCGACGCGCGGTCCGGTCTGGCCAAAGCGCGCATTGTCGGCGGCGATGGTCAAATCGCACACCAGATGCAGCACATGCCCGCCGCCGATGGCGAAACCGGCCACCATCGCCACCACCGGCTTGGGCAGGGAACGTATCTGGCGCTGCAAATCGAGCACATTGAGATGCGGCACCGCGTCTTCGTCATGGTAGCCGCCATCGTCGCCGCGCACCTTCTGGTCGCCGCCGGAACAAAACGCCTGATCGCCCGCGCCGGTCAGGATAATGACGCCAACCGCCGGATCGAGATGCGCCATCTGAAACGCCCGCATCAGCTCATGCACCGTCAGCGGGCGGAAAGCATTGCGCACCTCGGGGCGATTGATGGTGATCTTGGCGATGCCTTCCGCCCGATGGTAAAGAATGTCGCTGAATGCGCCGTCGGATTTCCAGTCCATATGCATGATCTCACGGTGTTTGGGGAGGGGGACAGTATATGCTTTCTCGCGGGAGGAAATTGTCCGGTTGGATTGCCCCCGGCGGGCGCTATCAGGGTAAATTTGTCCTCGGGAAAATGTAGGGTGGATAAGCGCGAGCCGCATCCACCTTTCTACGCCGATTCGGTGGATGCGCTACGCTTATCCACCCTACGGCTTGCCCGAGGTAAACATTCGGTAAACCCGTAAGGAAAGCATCTTAACGCGCGCAGCTGCCCCGGAACTGCGGCACATTTTTGGCGACAGCTCAATTCCGAACGACGACACGACCACGCCACGCGATCGAAG
>JBAYVP010000353.1:0-5538 GCA_041674485.1 Sulfuricellaceae bacterium | reverse complement strand
TTCCGGGCGCATGGCTGCGTTGCAACTCCTTGCAATGGAATGACCATTGCGCGTCGTTGCGCCTTGCCCTGCACCCGGAAAACCGCACACTCCAGCCCGTTCAACTGAGCTTTCTAGGTTGAATGATTCTTCTCGACACCAATGTCGTTTCCGAGCCATTGAAGCTAACCGGTGATGCGGGCGTGTTAGCTTGGTTAGACGCGCAAATTATCGAAACGCTTTATCTGTCAACGATCAGCCTGGCCGAGTTACGCTTCGGCATTGCGGCGCTGCCGTCCGGCAAACGAAGAGAAACATTACACGCCAGTCTTGAGCAACGCATCCTGCCTTTGTTTGTCGGTCGAATTCTGCCATTTGATGCAGCCGCCTCCGAAACCTACGCAGTGCTTCGCGCCCGTGCGCGGGCCGAGGGGAAGGCTATCGCGCCCGCAGACGGCTACATTGCCGCTACGGCCACGACACAGGGTTTGATTGTTGCAACGCGAGACACCGGCCCATTTGAAGCCGCTGGTTTGACTGTCATCAACCCGTGGGATACGCGGCACTGACGGTTTGGGCTTACCGCCCCAGTTCGTAGGTGGTCCGTAGGATGTGCCGAGGAACGAGGCGCATCTGTCGCGTGTCACTGCCAGGATTCGAGCGATGCGCTTCCTGTCGGAAGCCACATCCTACTGCCTTTAACAGTCAACCTGTTAGTCACTTACCGGCCAAATGATCTCATTTCATGACAATAATTTCATGCAGACTGTCAAAATTTATGTTATTTTTGATCTGCCACAATGGCTTGAACGCACAGGGTCTTTCTAATATAGCACCTACAAATTTAGGAATATTTGGGCGGACGTGAATCGATGGAACGTCTGTTTTTGCCCGCATGACCGAGTATTCTTGTTGCCCGAAATTCGTGCGTTACCTCTTTGGTTCCGGCAATCGTCCGGCTTAGGTCTTCGCCATTTGCGAGAAGAATTTCTCACGCGAAGCCGCGAAGACGCGAAAAAAACCAAACCTGCCTTGGTTTTTCTTCGCGTTCTTCGCGGCTTCGCGTGAGTACGTTTTTTGGTTCCGGCTTGTCCGGGTTAGGAAAAATCCGTTCACCCTTCGCCCCTTCGGCGAAGCTCAAGACAGGCGCGAACGGATATTCTCTAAGCCTGACAAGCCGGAACCCAAAAATATTTACCGCTAGAGACGCTCTGAATGGCAGTGGTGCGCCGCACGAAAACGAGATAACGGAGAACACCTGACATGGCGTCGACGCAAATCTTCATCAGTTACCGCCGTAGCGATAGCGGCGGCCATGCCGGGCGGTTGTGGGACAAGCTCCGGCAATGCACCCGCAAGGGCGCGCTGTTTTACGACAAGGGCGAGATCGATAGCGGCGACGACTTTCCCCAGGCCATTTCCCGCGCCGTGCTGGAAGCGCGCGCGGTGCTGGTGCTGATCGGGCCGGACTGGGCGGCGCGGGAAAATCTTGATCGTCTGCACGAAAAAGACGGCAAGAAGGATTTCGTGCGCCGGGAAGTGGCGCTGGCCTTGACCCGCCATGCCGCCGGCGGGAGCGTCGCCACGGAAGTGATCCCGGTGCTGCTGGGGGACGGTGCGGCGATGCCGGAGGCAGCCAAGCTCCCCGCCGATCTGGCGAGCCTTGTCACCCTCAATGCCCTGGTCTTCACCGGCAACGACGCCGACTGGCAAAACCAGTTCGCCCGGCTGCTTAAGCGCCTCAAAACGACACCCGGCGTGAAAATCACCCTCCGCTGTCGCTTGCCTTCTCTGGTTATGCCGCTATTCGGCGCGATGGCGGCAGTGATTTTTGCCGCCTGGTATGTCGCCCGCCCTGCGCTGGGCGACGCGCGCGATTACCTGCGCATGGCGCGCTACGATCTGGCGGCGCGGGAATTGCGCAATACGCCCGGCTACCTGGCTTGGTGGCCGGGGCTGGAGCTGTCCAGGGCAAAAGCGCAACTGGGGCTGGATTTCGCGGAAGCAAAGCCGGAGAGTGAAAAGCTCGGCGTGCGCCTGAATAAGCTGCTGGCGTCCCATCCCGTTGACCCCGACCTGAAGGTGCTGCAAGCGGCGCAAAGCCTGCGCGAGCATCACTTGCAGGCGGTGCAAATTCAGGCCGAAGCGGCGCTTCACGCCGACCCGGAAAACGCCGAGGCCTGGTTCCTGCGCGGCATGGCGCGGGATGAGCAGGGCGACATAGCCGGCGCTACGGCGGATTACCGAAAAGCGTCCGAACTCGCGCCGCACTCGCCGCAATACCGGGGCAACTACGCCGCGCTGCTGCTGGAGCGGGGCGCTTACGCCGCCGCCATCGCACAATACAGCAGCATACCCGGCTACCCGCTGGCGCGCCTGGAGGAAGCCAAGGCGCACTGGGCGCTGGGCGATTTTTCAACTGCGGCAGGCCGGCAACAGGATGCGCTGGAAATGCTGGGGAATGAAAAATACCAAAACGATCCCTACAACCGCCGCGCTTGGGTGTTTTATCTGTTGGCCGACCAGGGTGTGCGCCTGATCACGCCGGACGAAAAACGCTGTTACGCCGAACTCTCCCTGGCCGCCAGCCGCGTGCTGGACAACGGCCAGCTTTTTCCCTCCAGCCATTGCGCCGCCCCGGAAAACCGCGAACACCTGCGCAACCTGCTGGCGGACGATCTGTGCCGCTACGTCGCCGCTCCCCAGCCGGGCAAGGCCGCTGCGGCGCAGACGCTACGCGGCAAGCTGGGCGCAACCGCCGCCTGTCCCGTCCCGCCACGGCACAAAGCAACATAGCCGGGGTTATTCCCAATAAACATAAACCTAGAAAGCTCAGTTGACCGCTTGCCAAGATATGTAACACAGTGGTTCCAAACAACTTTGTAACATATTTTGCATTCACCCATTTGGTGAGAGCGCTACGGGCTGGATTGCACGGTTTTCCGGGCGCATGGCGGCGTTGCAACTCCTTGCAATGGAATGACCATTGCGCGTCGTTGCGCCTTGCCCTGCGCCCGGAAAACCGCACACTCCAGCCCGTTCAACTGAGCTTTCTAGGATAAAGTTATCCACGAAAGACACGAAATAGGTCAACTGTCAGGGTAAATTTGTTCTCGGGCAAGCGTAGGGTGGATAAGCGTGAGCCGCATCCACCGAATCGGCGTAGAAAGGTGGATGCGGCTCACGCTTATCCACCCTACGACTTGCCCGAGATTCATGAATGCTAGGCATCATTGATTTTCATCATGAATTTCCGAGAACAAATTTACTCTGGGTCAACTGTTTGCAGCAGTTGATCTATTTCTCCGCCGGGTAATGCCAGCCAACCTGGCATGTCTTTAATGGACAGTTTCTTAGCGCCACTCACCGGCGCGGCGTAAAGCGACTGGAGGTTTCAGCCGAACAGCCGCGCCAGTTCGATGCCCGGCTCGTCCGCCCGCATGAAGGCTTCGCCGACGAGGAAGGCGTGTACGCCGTTGTGCCGCATCATGGCCACGTCATCGGGCTTGAGGATGCCGCTCTCGGTTACGGCGATGCGTCCCGCCGGTATGCGCGGCAACAGCTCCAGCGTGGTTTGCAGGCGCGTCTCGAAAGTGCGCAGATTGCGGTTGTTGATGCCGATCAGCGGCGTTTCAAGTTCAAGCGCCAGTTCCAGTTCGGCGGCATCGTGAGTCTCCACCAGCACCGCCATGCCGAGTTCGAGCGCCAACGCTTCCAGTTCCTTCATCCGCGCCAAGTCAAGCGCTGCGACAATCAACAGGATGGCGTCCGCGCCGAGAGTGCGCGCGCGGCATATCTGGTAGGCGTCTATCATGAAATCCTTGCGCAGCACCGGCAGGTCGCAGGCGGCGCGGGCGTCGATCAGGTGGGTCTTGCTGCCCTGAAAAAACTGCACGTCGGTCAGCACCGACAGGCAGGCCGCGCCGTGCTGCGCATAGCTGCGCGCAATCGCCGCCGGATCGAAGTTTTCCCGGATCACGCCCTTGGACGGGCTGGCCTTTTTGATTTCGGCGATCACCGCCGATTTGCCGACGGCCAGCTTGGCGCGCAGCGCACCGACGAAATTGCGGGCGGCGGGCATCCTGCCGGCCTCCTCACGTATGGCGGCATAAGGTTTTTTCGCCACGGCACGGGCGACCTCAAGCTTTTTGACTTCTAGGATTTTTTGCAGGATGTCAGGCATTTTGATTTTTACCGCAGAGACGCAGAGGGTTCTTGAAATTGGTTTACGATTTATGAACCTCGATTGCACAACCAATAATTAATCCCGTTAATTTATTTTCCCTCTGCGCCTCTGCGCCTCTGCGTCTCTGCGGTTCATGTGGTTTTAAACCTATTCGAAAATTCGATCAATTGCGCCAGTTTCGCCTTGGCTTCGCCGCTTGCAATAGCGTGCAACGCTTTTTTCACGCCCGCTTCCAGCGTGTGCGCCACGCCGCCGACGTATATCGCCGCGCCCGCATTCAGCGCCACGATGTCGCGCGCGGCGCCGGCTTCGTTGTCGAGCACGTTGAGCAGCTTGGCTTGGGCTTCTTCCACATTGTGCGCGGTGAGCGTATCGACGGATGCCAGCTTCATGCCGAAAGCCTCGGGGTCGATGGCGTATTCCTCTATCATGCCGTCCTTGAGTTCGGCGACATGGGTTGCGCCGCAGCGGGTAATCTCGTCCATGCCGTCTGTGCCATGCACGACCATTACATGTCGCGCGCCCAGCGTTTTCAACGCGTCCGCCAGCGGATAGCACAAATCCTTGCGGAATACGCCCATCACCTGGTTTTTCGCGCCCGCCGGATTGGTGAGCGGTCCCAGCAGGTTGAACAGGGTGCGCACGCCCAGTTCGCGGCGCACCGGTGCGGCGTATTTCATCGCGCTGTGGTGGTTGGGGGCGAACATGAAACCCAGCCCGATTTCGCGAATGGACTGCGCCACCCGGTCGGGCGTCAGGTTGACGTTGACCCCCAGCGCCTCCAGCACATCGGCGGAGCCGCAGGAGGATGAAACCGAACGCCCGCCGTGCTTGGCGATCTTCACCCCGGCGGCGGCGGCGACGAACGCTGCGGTGGTCGAAATGTTGAAGGTATGCGCGCCGTCGCCGCCGGTGCCGCAAGTATCCACCAGGTGTTCCTCGGCGCCGACCGGCACTTTGACCGACAGTTCGCGCATCACCTCGGCGGCGGCGGCGATTTCCGTCACGGTCTCGCCCTTGGCGCGTAGCGCGACCAGCAGGCCGGCGATCTGCACCGGCGTCAGTTCGCCGGCCATGATCTGGTGCATCACTGCGAGCATCTCGTCGCGGCTCAAATCCTGCTTTTCCAGCAAGGCCGTCAGGGCTGCCTGGGGCGTCATAGCCGTTGCTCCTTGAGGAAATTCGCCAGCATCGCGTGGCCGTGTTCGGTGAGTATAGATTCGGGGTGGAACTGCACACCTTCCACCGCGAGCGTCTTGTGGCGCACCCCCATGATCTCGCCGTCGTCGGTCCAGGCGGTGATTTCCAGGCAATCCGGCAACGTTTCGCGCTCGATTACCAGCGAGTGGTAGCGCGTGGCGCGGAACGGGTTG
>JBAYVP010000352.1:0-5578 GCA_041674485.1 Sulfuricellaceae bacterium | reverse complement strand
GATCGGCGACTCGGTGGAAAAGGTGGAAGGCGGCAGCAAGCTGGTCGCCCAGGCCGGGCAGACCATGGAAGAAATCGTCACCGCGATCAAGCGCGTGACCGACATCATGTCCGAGATCACCGCAGCGTCGCAAGAACAGAGCCAAGGCATCGAACAGGTCAACACCGCCATCACCCAGATGGACGAAGTCACCCAGCAGAACGCCGCGCTGGTCGAAGAAGCCGCCGCCGCCGCGGAATCGCTGGAAGAGCAGGCGCAGAACCTGTCGGTATCGGTGGGCACCTTCAAGATGGACAGCCACTCCGGCGGCACCGCCGTGGCGCGCCGCGAACAGGCTCCGGTCGCCCGCGCCGCGCCACACCATGCCGCCGCGCCGCGCAAGAGTACGGCGGTCAGCAGGGCAGCGCCGGGCAAGGCTCCGGCGGCCAAACCCAAAGGCAAGCCGCAGGGCGGCGGTGAGGATGGCGAGTGGGAAGAGTTTTAATAACGGCAACGACTCAGCGCCGTTGTAGGTCGGATGAGCGCAGCGTTATCCGACATGGAAGCGTCGGAAGGCGCTGCGCTTTTCCGACCTACGAAAACTACGCAAACAGGGAGGGGTGATACCCCCCTTTGAAAAAAGGGGGGCAGGGGGGATTTACAGCAGGTGGCGAGAGAGCGGCGCACTTCAATCCCCCTCGCAAGCTCTCCCCCTTTTGCAAAGGGGGAAGCGGAGCGCCCGGCGCGCAGGGGTGGTTGGACGTTGGTATTTGGCGGGGGGAGTTTTTTCGACCTGAGTAGTTACCCCAGATTGTCCATTAGGCCATAAACCTAAAAACGGCAGTTCTATTTGCAGATTACGCAGATTAACGCAGATTTTCATACGGTTGCGGATGTGTACCACAACCTCAAAAAGGTGAGTCGGCAATCCTTAAAGTTACTTGTTGTTTAATCTGCGTAATCTGCAGACAACTGCTTTTTATAGGATTATTGAATTGCATGTAATTCCGACTCGTCTGTTATATATTAAAGGAAGAAAGAAAATGCCATCATTCAGCAGCCTCAGCATGAGAACAAAATTAGTGTTGATTGTTCTTATTCCATTATTGGGACTTTTGTATTTTTCAATCAGCAGCACCCTCGAAAAATCCGCCATTTCGCGCGAAATGGGCAAGCTGGAATCGCTGGTGGGGTTGTCGGTAAAAATTGGCGCGCTGGCTCACGAGCTGCAAAAAGAACGCGGCATGACGGCTGGTTTTCTGGGTAGTAATGGGGTTAAATTTGCCAGCGAGCTGCCGGTGCAGCGTAGCGAAACGGACAAAAAAACCGAGGCGCTAAAACAAACATTAGCCATTTTTGACGCAAGCGGGTTCGGTTCTTCCCTGAAAAATTCACTGGACGAGGTGTTGCGCGATGCCGGTGAAATCGGTGCCAAGCGCAGCGCAGTCACCGCACAAAGTATTCCGGCTCCCGAGGCACTCGGCTACTACACCAAAATCATCGGCAAATTTCTCGATATCCCGAATCAAACCCCGACGCTCAGCAGCAACAGTCAGGTGGCGCGGCTGGCCTCCGCTTATGCGGCTTTGTTGCAGGCCAAGGAACGCTCAGGGCAAGAGCGCGCGATACTTACCGGCGCATTGGCGGCTGACCAGTTTGCACCGGGTGTTTTCGCGCGATTTCTTTCAACCTCTGCCGCACAGGAGAGCTATATAAAAGTTTTTACCACTTACGCACTTGACGGGCAAAAAGAATTTTACAAAAACAAGGTCAGCGGAACGCCCGTGGATGAAGTGGCGGCAATCAAGAAAACCGCAATAGACAAAGTGAATGAAAAAAGTCTGGGGCTCGACAGCGGTCACTGGTTCAAGATGGCGACCGAGAAAATTAATCTGCTCAACGAGGTCGAGAATAAATTATCGGATGATCTGCTGACCACCACGGGGCAGGTTAAAGGGCAGGCGCAAGCCCTGATGTCTTTCTACATTCTGGTTTCAGTGGCGGCATTGCTGATAACGCTGGTGTTTGCCATATTCATGATCCGCGCATTGTTGCGCCAACTGGGCGGCGAGCCGGAGCATGCCGCACAGATTGCGTTGAGTATCGCATCGGGCAAGCTGGACAACACCATTCAGGTTAAACAAAGCGACACGACCAGCCTGATGTCGGCCTTGAAAAATATGCAGCAGCAACTTCTCGACCGTATCACGGCGGAACGCAAAGTGGCCGACGAAAACTTGCGCATCAAGATCGGTCTGGATAACGTCAGCACTGGCGTGATGATCGCCGACAGTGAACGCAACATTATCTACGTCAATAAATCGGTGGTGAGAATTCTTGGCGAAGCCGAAGCGGATATCCGCAAGCAGTTGCCGGGTTTCACTGTTGCCCAACTGGTGGGTACCAATATCGACAGCTTCCACAAGTCACCCCCGCACCAGGCGCAGTTGCTCGCCAATTTAAATAACACCTATACCGCCAAACTCGAAGTGGGTGGGCGTTCGATGGTAGTGAGTGCCAGCCCGGTGATTAACGAACAAGGCAAACGTCTTGGCTCGGTGGCCGAATGGCTGGATCGCACCGCCGAAGTGGCGGTTGAAAAAGAAGTGGCGGGCATTGTGGAAGCCGCCGTGTTGGGTGACTTTACCAAACGCATTGCCATGCAGGGCAAGGAGGGGTTCTTCAAGCAATTGGGTGAAGGCATCAATCAGTTCATGCAAACCAGCGAAACTGGCCTCAATGAAGTGGTGCGCGTGCTCGGCGCGTTGTCGCATGGCGATCTGACAGAAAAAATCACCAATGAGTATTCGGGAACTTTCGGCAAGCTCAAAGACGATTCCAACACTACGGCGGAAAAACTCAAGGAGATTATCGGCCAGATAAAAGATGCCACCGATCTTATTAACACGGCCGCAAAAGAAATTGCGGCAGGCAACAATGACCTGTCGCAACGCACCGAAGAGCAGGCCAGCAGCCTGGAAGAAACCGCCTCCAGCATGGAAGAGCTGACTTCCACCGTGAAGCAGAATGCCGAGAACGCCAAACAGGCCAACCAGCTTGCCATCGGCGCATCGGACATCGCCTCCAAGGGCGGCGCGGTAGTAGGGCAGGTGGTTGTCACCATGGACTCGATCAACGAATCGTCGCGCAAGATCGTGGATATTATTTCGGTGATCGACGGCATCGCGTTCCAGACCAACATCCTCGCGCTCAACGCGGCGGTTGAAGCCGCCAGAGCGGGTGAACAGGGCCGAGGCTTTGCCGTGGTAGCCGGAGAAGTGCGCAACCTCGCGCAACGCTCCGCAGCGGCAGCGAAAGAAATCAAAACCCTGATCGGCGACTCGGTCGAGAAGGTCGAAGGTGGCAGCAAGCTGGTCGCCCAGGCCGGGCAGACCATGAAAGAGATCGTCATCGCGATCAAGCGCGTGACCGACATCATGTCCGAGATCACCGCCGCCTCGGTCGAACAGAGTCAGGGCATCGAGCAGGTCAACATGGCCATTAGCCAGATGGACGAAGTGACCCAGCAGAATGCCGCGCTGGTCGAACAAGCCGCCGCTGCAGCAGAGTCAATGGAGGAGCAGGCGCAGAACCTGGCGGTGTCGGTGGGAACCTTCAAGGTGGACGACAAAGGTAGTAGCGCAGCGGTGCGCCGCAAATCGGCTCCGGCAGCCCGCGCGCCCGCGCATCATGCCGCTCTGCCGCGCAAGGCTCAGGCGGCAAAAGCCAAGCCTCCGGGTGGCAATGACGATGGGGAGTGGGAAGAGTTTTGATTCGCTTCCATATAAAACAGCTTAGTGGGAGATACTGTAGGTTGGGCACGCTGCGCTTTGCCCAATCTACGAAACTCAAATAATAATTGTTAGAGCAAAAGGGAGGGCACCATGCAAGCAAACGAAGCACAGGCGGCAGGTGGCAATAGCCGCGAACTGTTAACTTTCACGCTGGGTAAAGAGGAATACGGCATCGACATCCTCAAGGTACAGGAAATCCGCGGCTACGACGCAGTCACCACCATCGCCAACTCGCCGGAGTTTATCAAGGGCGTGATCAACCTGCGCGGCATCATCGTGCCGATCATCGACATGCGCATCAAGTTCAATCTTGGCAACGTGACCTATAACGAGCTCACCGTGGTCATCATTCTCAACGTCGCCAACCGCGTGTTGGGCATCGTGGTGGACGGCGTGTCGGACGTCATCACGTTGACTGCGGATCAACTGAAACCCTCGCCGGAATTCAGCTCGTCGCTGGACACCCAGTACATCACCGGCCTCGGCACCGTGGACGATCGCATGATCATCGTGATCGACATCGAAAGACTGATGACCAGCCGCGACATGGATCTGGTCGAAATGGCTGCGGCTTAACTACACAAACTCATATTCACCGGAGGAGCATCATGTTCAAAAACCTTACCATCAAAACCCGCCTGATTTTTCTTGTCGCATTCCTGTCGATTGTGCTGGCTGTCATCGGTTTCATGGGGCTGCGCGGCATGAGCCATGCCAATGACGGGTTGCGATCAGTCTATCTGGATCGCGCCATACCGCTCGGGCAGATCGCGGAAATATCGGACCTGATGGCCGAAAATACCCGCCAACTGCATCTTGCCAGCATGCACGATCCGCGCATGGAAGAAAGCAAGCTGCATGACCACCCTATCTCCAGACATACCGACACGGTCGAAAAAAACATCGCCGAAATCAGCAAGATTTGGGAAGCCTACGCGGCCAGTTACATGACGCCGGAAGAAAAGAAGCTGGCCGACGAGTATGTGGAGGCACGTAAGGATTTTGTGCAGAACGGTATGCTGATCGCGATGGATTTGTACAAACAGGCGCGCTACGCCGAGGCCAATAGCGTGATGGTCAAGGCGGTCGGCCCCAAGGGGCTCAAGGCGATGGACTTGGCCGATACGTTGAAAAACTTGCAGATCAATGTGGCCAAGGAGGAATTCGAGAAATCCAGTGCCGAATACGAAACGACGCGCATCGTTTCCATCAGTTCAATCATATTGGGCATCGGCCTGGCGATGTTTATCGGCATCATGCTGATCCGCAATATTTCGAGGTCGCTGGAATCGGCGCAACAGGTGGCGGGCGCCATCGCGGGCGGCGACTTGAGTTCCAATATCGAAACCGGCCAGCAGGATGAGGTCGGCGCGTTGCTGCGCTCGATGAATGCGATGCAAGACAGCCTGCGCGCGATTGTTGCGGAGATCAAGGGCATCGTGGAAGCGGCGGCGATCCGTGGCGACTTCAGCGTCAAGATGAAAATGGAAGGCAAGGCCGGCTACACCAAGGAGCTGTCGGATCTGTTGAACAGCCTGTCCAATGTCTCCGAGACCGGCCTGAACGACGTCACACGCGTCGCCACGGCGCTGGCGAACGGCGACCTGAGCCAGCGCATCACCGCAGACTACCCCGGCGTGTTCGGTCAGACCAAGAACGGCGTGAACAACACCGTCGATGCGCTGACCAAGATCGTCGGCGAGATCAAGGCCATCGTCGAAGACGCGGCGGTGCGCGGCAGCTTCAGCACCAAGATGGACATGACCGGCAAACAGGGCTACGTCAAGGAACTGTCCGAGTTGCTC
>JBAYVP010000351.1:0-5583 GCA_041674485.1 Sulfuricellaceae bacterium | reverse complement strand
GAAAACCGTGCAATCCAGCCCGTAGCGCTCTCACCATACGGGTGAACGCAAAATATATGACAAAGTTTATTAGAACCACTATGTTACGCATCTTGGAAAGCGGTCAACTGAGCTTTCTAGGTTTAATTCAGCATGAAAATTTTCCCATAGTTGGCGCGCTGCACCAATTCATCCAAGGTGTCGCCGTAGCCAATATAAACTTCCGTTCCGACCGGCAGGGAACTCATATCCATGTCATCCAGAATATTAAAGGTCAGCACCGCCGGGGCGGTTGCGGAGAACAGCGGCTGAGCGGTGTTCAGGGCGCCCTGGAGCGGATTCCAGGTCATTGGGGTTTTATAGAACCAGCCGTTGCCTACCCGCGCCATCACGTAAATATTTTTCTTCCCACTGTCCGCCACCGGCATCACCATGGTCGCCGCCAAACTGAGCGCCTGCTTGACGCCGCTCGCCTGCGCGGAAAATGCCGCCGAGGAAAAAGTCCCGGTGGATGGCAAGGTAAAAGACTGGGTGAGTAGATAATCCGCCCCATCGCCTTGCCCGCCTCCCGTGCTGTAGTGGCTGTTGCTATCCCTCACCGCCAATTGGATGCTGTGCATGCCGGAGCCGATAGCGACCGACTGGCTTGCGCCGGATTTCAGCGCGCCGCCGTCGAATGACCAGGAATAGGCGCTGATTCCCCGGCTGGGGGTCAGATTGCTTACGCTGTAGTTAAACCGGCTGGAGGTGGCCGATGGGGCGCCGATCAGCACCAGTTCCGCCGGCGGATTGACGGCATAGCTGCTACTCACGTTAAACTGCGTTTTTCCCTTCAACTCGCTGCCCGACCAGAAATAAACCGTCCAGGCTCCGGGCAACACCGATGCGCCGTTTTTCGCCCAACTGCTGTGGCCGAAATAATAGGAACCGTTCACATAGCTGTTGTCCCAGGAACTGGATTCGTATAGCGCACCGTCCGGCGCGACGACATCAATGTGCAGTGGCTGGCCGACCGCGATTCCCCGATAAAATACCGAGTAATAGATGCTCGCGGTTGCGCTGGAAGCGCTGACCAGCGAACTGGACGGCTGCGAACTGGGTTTGTAGTCGGTGGCGTAAAGCGATACGGATTCCCCGGCATTAAGCGCAAGCGGCGCGGACGTATCGTAGCGGGTGAGCGTCCCCAGGCTGCTCGTGCCGTACAGTGCGGCGCAGCCGGCGATGTCGTCGCCTTTCAGGGTAAGCTGGGAACTGGCGGGATGATAGGGATTGGCGAACATAATCGATTCCGGCTGGCTGGGATGATCCAAGCCCAGCGCGTGACCGAATTCGTGGGTGGCCACCGCTTCCAGGGTGGCGATTTTCGTCACGCTGCCGCTATCGAAGCGGATATCCACTTCGCTGATTTTCAGGTCGGAATAACTGGTGTAGGTCTCACCGCTGGCGCCGAACCCGCTTTGCCAGCCCACCACGTTGAGTTTATCGGTCTGGTAGGTCGGCGTGGTGGTCTCACCCATGTACTGGAAGCGCATTGCGCAACCGTTTTCCCATTTCTGCGCCGCTTTCTGGAGAGCGGCGACCACATCGCTGGTGGAAATGCCGGACGGCTGTCCCTGGGGATTGTAGTACCACTGCATCACGCCGTTTGCCCAACGCGCGCCGCCCATGCCGTAAATCACATACTCGAACTTGCCGTCCGACGGCTTTTCCGCCGACACGGCCAGCGCCGGATGAAAAACGGCGGCAAGGGACAAAATCAACGTAGCGCCTGCCACTATTCTGGAATTGAGCATACCCATAAATTTTCCACAGTTATACCGGACCAAGCCGTCCGTGCGGGCATTTTAGCCTATCTCCCCACTTTACGTTTGTCGGAAAAAAACGTCTCAATTGCGATATGCCGCGCCGTCCGGCGGTGGGATGGCGCAGCCGATTGGCGGGCTGAAAAATGCTGGTCGTGAGTTATTGGGAAGTTACCAGTCAATTATGATAACCTAGCCCGGAAATTAACCCTACATAACTAAGACACAATAAATGAGCACTGTCCTGTTGCAGGTGAGAAACCTTGTCACTGTGCTGGAAAGTGGCAAGACGCCGGTGCGCGCGGTAGACGGCGTGAGTTTCGACATCCGCCGCGATGAAACCTTTGCGCTGCTCGGCGAATCGGGCTGCGGCAAATCCATGACCGCGCTGTCCATCATGCGCCTGCTGCCGGATGCGGGGCGGGTTGTCGGCGGCGCGGTGTTGCTCGACGGTGGGGATTTGTTGGCGTTGCCGGAGATCAGTATGCGCGCCGTGCGCGGCAAGCGCATCGCGATGATATTCCAGGAACCGATGACCAGCCTCAACCCGGTGCTCACCGTCGGCCAGCAGATTGCCGAAACGCTGGAGCGGCATACAACCTTACGCGGCGCGGCGATGCAACGGCGGGTGATCGAACTGCTCGACGAAGTCGGCATTCCCAACGCGGCGCTTTGTTGCGGCGATTACCCGTTCCAGCTTTCCGGCGGCATGAAGCAGCGCGTGATGATCGCCATCGCCCTGGCCTGCGAACCGGAACTCTTGATTGCCGACGAACCGACCACCGCGCTGGATGTCACGATCCAGGCGCAAGTGCTGGAACTGCTGCGGCGTTTGCAGCGGAAACGCGGCATGGCGATATTGCTCATCACCCACGATCTGGGCGTGGTGGCGGAAATGGCGAACCGCGTGGCGGTGATGTATGCCGGCGAAATCGTCGAATTGGCGGAGCGCGCCGACTTTTTCGCCGACCCGCGCCACCCATATACGCAAAAGCTTTTTGCCTCGCAGCCGGGCGCAAACAAGCGCGGTCGGCGGCTGGCCGTCATCGAAGGCGCGGTGCCGCGGCTGGATCGGGCATTCGTCGGCTGCCGCTTCGCCGAGCGTTGCGACAAGGTTTTCGCGCCATGCCGCGAACAAGCGCCTGCGTTCCGGGAAATCGGGCAAGGCAGGGGAATACGTTGCCACTTACAGAGGACAGAGGACAGAAGACAGAAGACAGAAAATTCTTCCGCTGTTCTCCACCCTCTGCTGCCCTCTCAGAGGACAGAAGACAGAAGACAGAAGACAGAAAATTCTTCTGCTGTTCTCCATCCTTTGCTACCCTCTGAACCGGTGTTGGATAATTTGCTCGAAGTTTCCGCGCTGAAAATCCATTTCCCTATCCGCAAGGGCTGGTTTCAGCGCGTGGTCGGGCAGGTCAAGGCGGTCGATGGCGTGTCGTTGAATCTTCGCGCCGGGCGCACATTGGCGCTGGTGGGCGAATCGGGGTGCGGCAAGACCACGGTGGGCAAGGGCATCCTGCAATTACTGCGTCCCAGCGCCGGCAGCGTGCGCTACGCCGGCTTCGAACTGACCGGCTTGAGCACCGCGCAATTGCGCCGCTACCGCGCCGATTTGCAAGTGATCTTCCAGGACCCCTATGCCTCGCTGGACCCGCGCATGCGGGTCGGCGACATTCTGGAGGAAGGCATGGTCGCGCTACGCGTCGGCAATTCGGAAAGCGCGCGTTCGCTCCGCATGGACGAATTGCTGCACCAAGTAGGGTTGGCGCCGGAAGCCAAATACCGCTATCCCCACGAGTTTTCCGGCGGCCAGCGTCAGCGCATCGCCATCGCCCGCGCACTGGCGGTCAGCCCCAAGCTGATCGTGTGCGACGAACCCACCAGCGCGCTGGATGTCTCGGTTCAGGCGCAAATATTGAACCTGCTCGAATCGTTGCAGGCAGACTTGCGCCTGGCTTACCTATTCATCACCCACAACCTCGCGGTGGTGGAATATTTCGCCCACGAAGTGGCGGTGATGTATCTGGGGCGCATCGTCGAGCGCGGCGCAGTCGAAGAATTAATGCATGCGCCGCGCCATCCTTACACCCAGGCGCTATTGTCCGCCGTGCCCATGGTCGATCCCGCCTCGCGCCGGGAAATCATCCGCCTGGCGGGCGATTTGCCGTCTCCCGCCAACCCACCGGTCGGCTGCCATTTCCACCCGCGCTGCCCGCAAGTTATGCCGCTATGCCGGGAAAAATATCCCGGCGCCAGCCGTAGCGGTGCAGACCATGAAGTTTGTTGCCATTTGTATGCGGATCAATTTAGATGATGGAAGCACGTTTGACGGAAATTGAAGTAAAAATCACCTACCAGGAAGACATCGTCCAGGAATTGAACATGCTGGTGTACCAACAGCAAAAACGGATAGAACAACTGGAAAAAATCTGCGAATCGCTCATGGACCACGTCAGAAGCCTCGCGCAACCGGCGGCGGGCAGCGACGCGCCGCATGAAAAGCCGCCGCATTATTGAATTACAACGGCATTCAATTCAAGGAGCATTATGTGACGACAAAACTTGAACCCGACATCTCTTCCATGGAGGTCGGCGAGTTAGGCATACTCCATTTGCGGCGCTATTGGGCCAAGCATCTACTGGAGGTCGAAGGCCGGCTGGACAAGAAAAACCTGCACGATGAATATGGGCTGGACTTCACCCTAATGCAGGGCTTGGGGCTGGGCATCGTCGAACCGTCGAACTATCTATTCCAACAACGCCCGGACTATAGCGCATTCGAGCGATGGATAACGCAACGGCTCGGGGGCGGCCCGGATCGCGCCCTGGTGGAACGTCTCAACGACATGGTCAGGCGCTACCTGGAGCAACCGCACCGCACCTATCCCATCACGGGAGAAGAAGTGCTGGAGCCGGTCTTATCGGCGGCGGACTTGGCATTTTGGCAGGAAAACGGCTATGTCGTGCTGCGTAATGCGGTTTGCGCGGCGGACTGCCGGGAAGCCGAATTGGCGATATGGGATTTCCTCGGCATGGACCCGCAAAACCCGGATACCTGGTACAGCGGGACGCACCAATTTTGGGCGCCGCTTTTCCAGCATCCCGCCCTGAATAAAAACCGCGCCGCGCCGCGTATCCGCAAGGCGTTCGAACAACTCTGGGGAACTGGGGACTTGTGGCCCACCGTAGACCGTTCCAGTTTGAACCGACCGGAGCGCAGCGGTCTTCACATGGCCGGCCCCAGCAGTCTGCACTGGGATGTCAGCCTGGCCTTGCCGATGCCCTTCGGTGTCCAGGGAATATTGTATTTGAACGACACCCGCGCCGAACAGGGCGCCTTCCGTTGCGTGCCGGGATTCCACCACCGCATCGCGCAATGGCTGGGAGAACTCGCACCGGAGCAAAACCCACGCGAACAGGATTTGGAAAGCCTGGGGCCGATACCGATCCCCGGCTCCGCCGGGGATTTCGTGCTCTGGCACCACGCCTTGCCGCACGGCAGCGGTCGCAATTTGGCGGATTACCCGCGGCTAGTGCAATACATCAAGCTCTTTCCCCACGACCATGGCCGCCATCCCGTCTGGAAATAACCGGCGGTCGCATTTTTGTTGAATTTTTGGCAGCCGTGCTACAGTCCATAAATAAATTTCATGGGGCGCAATTTGCTTTTTAGGCAAAACAGGTTAAATTTTCCCTGGGAATTGGGTACAATCGCGGGGTTTTGTATTTCAAAGCTTCCGTCATTGGGGATTTTAGAATTATGAGTGTAAAAAAAGAAGTGGATCGCAGCAAACGGCGG
>JBAYVP010000350.1:0-5586 GCA_041674485.1 Sulfuricellaceae bacterium | reverse complement strand
TGCACGATCTGATCCGTCGTCTGCCCGCCACGCCGATCAGTCAACTCGACCAGTTCCTGCCCGACCGCTGGTCAGCATCCACCCCCACAATCTGAATCCTCACCGCTTCGTGGAACGCTTACCCGAGATAAACGTCCCTCCGGCGTCCGCTGGCGGCGTCGGTGAGGGGGACGACAGCACGCCCGGACGGGCCATGTTTGCGGTAGGCGGGGAGTTTCGCGGGACTTGGTTTTCGCGGCATATGGATGCTCCTGTTCGATGTTATGCGGTAATTACCGCAGAGATTTCATCGGTTTCAGGTCAGCATCCGCCACGCGGCGGGTAATCGTAACTTACGATTCTGATATTATTTGCGAGTCAATCGGGGTGACGGATGATTTCGCCATTAAGTCACTGCGCAGAGTAACTTTTATTTACAGGCGGCACGCGATCTAAATGGCCTACGACCATAGCGTGTTTAAGTCACAATCTCAGCCATCACGGTAGCAAAGTTTGTGATCGGAGTGTAAAGGTTGATGTTCTCGTCTTGCGTTTCAATACTTATGACAAGACTATATCGTGCTTTACTTTCCAAGCGGCCAAGATGGGGGCGTTCTCGCCACCAGCCTGTTACCGGATAGACAGCCAAGTACCCGCTGCCCGCAAGTTCAGTAGCCGTCCCCTGCCACCAATCGGAGTGGATGGACCCATGTGTTCGGTTTTTGGATCCCACGACCCAATTACGTGTCTCAGGTATGTTCTGTGGTCGTTCCTCGTCTTCCTCCCAAGCTGCTTTTGAAATTCTTTTCTTGAAATCGTCAACAGTCTCAAGTGGATTCTTCACATCGAAACGCAAACCATGGGAAGCAAAACGGTATTTTCGCCCCCAACCCTTCCGGTTTGGGCTTGGCTCTATGAAGTAAGACAGTGTCACTCGCATAGTAACGGGCATTTCTCCTAGTTGATGCAGGACTTCAATTGGCCACGGCAGTTCGTGCAGGTGCATATCTTTTGTCTTAATTTTCCCCGCGTGTGTCGTCTTGCCATTCTTCTCCTTGGCCACTTGTATTTTTTCAAAAGGCTGCAATTCGCCCTCAAAAATCATTGTGGCGGCATTCTCGGCGCTATAGATAGCTCGGCCCAGATTGGGAACACCGTATCCATAACATCGAAGTCGCTGCTGGATACTAGCCTTGTCGGTCGCAGGAAAGCGGGCCTCCATCGCAGCCGTCCATCTCGCTGAATGCAGTAAGAGTGCACGTACGGACTCGGGCCATAGGTGAGGATAGTGGCTCCAGAGGATTGCAGCAGCACGCGCCGCGGCAGCAGTTGCGGCGCTTGTATCACGCATGTGTGTTAGGAGACGACCAGTTGGGTGTAAAATTGTAGAGAGTATTGAAAGATCCCCGCAGGCGTCACGACCTGCGCCGCTAAAAATGTAGTTGCCGCCCTCCAGTACAATATCAGGTTTGATCGGCCATCCCTTCTGATTGTCGGGCGACCAGTTGTTGGAAGTGCGGCTGGTCGGGGATAGGTCGCCACTGGTCGCAATTGGATTCCAACCGGCCAAGGTATGGTCGGTAATATTGACGAGTTCGGTATATCCGCCAACAGTCATTGCATTCCATGCCTGTGATGGATCTTGCACACCGGCATGCTCGCAGTTCCAGTTAGGGTAAATATATTCGGCATCTTGAAGGACCGCCGAATAATTGCCGGTACTGATGAACATCAATTTTGGGTTTTCATCCAAAGCACCTGCGCACATCTGGTCGATGCTAGCCGACCACGATGAAGGTAATCCATGATCTCGATCATCATCGGTCGTGACGGCCATGCAGATTGCACGATTGCGGTTTGGGGCGACAATTTCGGCTTTCGCTACGGCTTCTACCGTAACAGAACCATATAAATCTGGGTGATTCACCTGCGGTGGTGGGGGAAGCAACTTGACGGATTCGATACGGTGACGCAACTGGATTGGGCCGCCACTCGTGAATACATCGGTCAGGCACCGATAGAGCGCAACGCCAGCCATGCCTGTGCCGTGCTGATCGGAATCGTGGTCCGCCGACTGCCATGCGGGGTCAACAGCTTGCCAATCAACTGTCGCTAGCGCCGGTGCTATTAACGGATGCCCACGGTTGACGCCTGTGTCGAGTAGACAGACCGCCGGAGCGTCATTGCTTGGTGCTTGCAAGCGTTCTACGGCAGCATCAACAAATTCTCGTTGGTCACTCGCGGCGAGTTCTAAGTACGCAGTTGGAACTTCCTTCGCCAGTCGTAATTCCGCTGTTGCGGCAAGGAAGTCAAGCGAGCTACTCAGTTGTTGGCTTGTTCCGTATACGAGTGTAACCACGCGTTCTGGGAATTGTACGAAGCGTGTGCTTACAGTTGCCTCTATTATTTGGGCGACAGATCGGAGCCGCTCGAACGTGACCGCAGGTTCTTCGTCACCTCGGCGAATCCATACCTCCCACCATATTGGTTGTGCTGGTGGCGGATAGAGCGCAGGATCATCTTGCCATAAATCTTGCATTGCTAGAAGTTGTATTGACGCGATTGATTCGACCAAATTCTGATTCTTCGGCTTGCCACTTTGACGATCATTCTCCTCCTCGTATCGTTGGATAATACGAAGCAAATTTACAATTTTGTCACTTTGAACGAATAAGTTGGCGACAGTGACACCGCTGGCATCGGTACGGGCGCTGAGCAGTTCGATGCCTTCGCGACGGCGCTCCAAACTTTCCAGCGGAAGTTTGTACCCGGGGTCACTACGAATAGTGATCGGTACGCCATCTAATGTCTCATCCGCTGCGGGATGCTGCTCACGGATTGCAGCTACGTCTGCCTCGGCTTGGCGTATCTCCGCAGTTAGGAGTTGAGCATGTGGCGCTCGATCACGGGGAGGAAGTTGGAAATCACTGGACCCACCGCCAAGTGGATATATATATGGAAGTGGCGTGGCGGTATTTTCAAGACGAAGATGTGGTAGGTCGGTCATTTTTTGTATTACCCCCCGCCCCCTGCCTTATTGCGCCTAGTCATTCGATTTCGGCGGTCCAAGCATCGTTGGAGTGCGGATGTGCTAATGTCAATTGAACCTGCGAGAACTGCTTCCCGAGCGGTTTCTTCGCAAGCTCTTGTGATTTCGGCGTGGCTCAGCGTTCCAAACGAGGGCGATAGTTTCTGCCAGTTGATTGGTTCCAAGTTGAAGCTGCTCAATCTGTTTTGCACGAGCAATCTAGCCATTGCACGCGTTGGGAGCCGATACTCAATCACGTCGTCAAAGCGACGGAACAAGGCCTTGTCAAGCATGCCGACGAAGTTCGTCGCCCCGATGACGATGCTGTCCGAATCATCCCGCTCCAAAAACTGGAGGAATGAATTCAGCACACGCCGAATCTCCCCAACGTCATTGCTTATGCTTCGTCGTGCGCCAAGGGCGTCAAATTCGTCAAACAAGTAAACGCCGCGCGTCTGTCCCATCGCATCAAATACTAGATGCAATTTTGCGGCAGTTTCACCCATGAATTTTGTAATTAGCGAGTGGAGTTGAACGAACATCAATGGCAACCCGCATTCGCTAGCGACTGCCGATGCGGACATTGTTTTTCCGCATCCGGGAGGGCCAACAAGCAGAAGCTTGCGTTTTGAAGAGAGACCGTGCGATCGCAGCAAATCGCGTTGCTTGTATTGACTAACCACCTCGAAAAGTTGTTGTAGTGCATGGGTGTCAAGCACCATGTCGGACAGTTTCGTGTCGGGATAGCTAGCCAACACCAATCCGGCAAGTTCGCCAGCAGGTCGCGCAATGGGAACCGCTCGCGGTGGAGAAACAGGCGATTGAGCGTGGCGTGCTTTATCGATCAGGTCGCGAAGTTCTTCCGCAAGTCGCCCGTTGCCTTGACGCGCGGAATGCGCGGCAATCTGCATTGCAACCGCGCGGAAGTGTGCGTCGTCCCCTGACACATGGCTTCGCAGTAGAGCTTTAATTTGTTCGGCTGTCGCCACATTCGTCTCCACGGACCCACAGAAGCTAGTCGCTCGCACGAATCCTCAAGCAGGATACCTGATTGACCATGTATCTGTAAATACAGCATACATCGGATTTACGTTGGCCGTGCTGTTGTACAAGCGCAAGCATCCACCATTTGTGCATGATAGAATGCCGGGATGAGCCAATCCGGGCAATATAAAAATGATCCGATCAATGTGCATTTGTTTTTCATTCACCGCTGGGCCGTCGGGCGTCCGGCCTTGGTTGCTTCATTCGCACAGCAGGCCGTCACTACAATCCCCGTAATCCAGGGATTGGTGGGTATGATTCGCTCCGGCCAGGCTGCACGAGTCATCAACGGACGGAGTGGTACTGCCGATTGGCTGTATCTCTACCGCAGCCCTCGGGCATTCAAGGAAGTCCTCATTCGAGAGTTTCAAACCGATCCTGATTTGCGGGAATGTGCGTTCCTGTTGGACTTCTTCGCCAAACGCTTGCCCAACATGGGGGAGATCAACACGGAGGTGCTGGATCATGCGCCGCCTGAGGCGATTGCGATAGCGGAAGAGATGATCCGCCAACTTGCCCTGCGGATGTATCAGCAATCGCTGTCGCAGATCGCCGAGCAATTACGGGGAGAGGATGAAGAACGTGAAATCCCCATCGGGAAGCTCATGCACTTGCCTGAAATGCAATTCTTTGCGCTGGTGGTGCTGCCATGTCTGATTGAATACGGGGAGATGCCGAACCGGCTGTATGCGAATGCTCGGCGTGGTGACCGGCAGGCATTGCAGGACTTGCTGCGCGTGGACAAGTCGATCATCGGTGACCGTGACTTGGGTCCGATGATCCAGCAAGCGGGGATGGAGTCGGAGGAATTTTTCGCCGATGGGCTGGCTGATGCCTTCCGGGGGCGTCCGAAGACCAAACAGGAAGCGGGGATCATCAAAGCGAGAATAGCGGCGTATCTGGTCAAGTTCAGCGAGGGATCGGGTTGCAAGCTGGACCCGAAGGATATCCGCCACCTGTTTGACGCGGTGGAGAAGGATCGAACGGACGATCCCAACGCCATTGATACGGATTTGCCAGAGTACGACGAAAATTGGCGTCAAGCGGTCTATCGAGCTAAACCATTCTGGGCCAACCGCTTGAAGCGTGACTTTTTTTCTCTTCCTGAGCGTTACGCCCATTTTATCTTGGACGTTGTAGTGTCCGAGGAAGATGAGCCAGCGCCCGAACCAACCTGGATCAACCCGTATTGGGGCGACGATTTCAAGGAAGCCCGCGACCAAGCGAAGCGGGGTCGGGGTCCGAAGCCGTCGAAGCTGCGCCGATTGGTCGATAGTCTGTTCGGTCGTTGAGCGGCCCCATTCCACCGAATCTGATGCGGATCGGATACGTCGCCTGCTGGCGGTGTTGCTGGTTCGTGACATGGAACAACCCGCGGGCTTCCGGGGGCAAAGGGAATCTGCGGGGGACTTGGGGACGGGAGGGGGTGGGCCATGCTGAAGGATCAGCATCCCATCGACCCGTTGCAGTGTGTGCCGGTGAAGCGGGCCGCACCTGTGCAAGTGTCACAGGAAGGCGCGATGCGTTCCTGTGCC
>JBAYVP010000349.1:0-5588 GCA_041674485.1 Sulfuricellaceae bacterium | reverse complement strand
GAAAACCGTGCAATCCAGCCCGTAGCGCTCTCACCAAACGGGTACACGCAAAATAGATGACAAAGCTGTTTAGAACCACCCTATTACACATCTTGGCAAGCGGTCAACGGAGGTTTCTAGGTTTAACCTGCACCTTGCCTTTTTCTTCTCAATAAGAAACTGTCCAACAATTACAGCGTTTTCAATCAAATCAGCACTGGCCTTTGAACCTGAAAAACTCAGTTGAACCACAGAGACGCAGAGGCGCGGAGAAATCACAACATCTCTGCGTCTCTGCGGTGAATATTTTTTGGTTCCGGCTTAGATTAAACCGTGCATACGAAATCCGGCCTAATTTAAATTTTTATAGGCACACCGCGCCGCAGGCGGGATAATTGCGCATGATCGATACTATCCCCCCCACCTCCCCGTCCCCGGCAAGCGCTGCCGGAGGCTCTTTTGCCGGGTTGCCGCTGTCGCCCAGTATGTTGACGACGTTGCAGCAACTCGAATACCTGACGATGACCCCGATACAGGCGGCCAGCCTGCCGATTGCGCTGGCCGGGCATGACCTGATCGCGCAGGCCAAGACCGGCAGCGGCAAGACGGCGGCGTTCGCGCTGCCGCTGCTCACCCGGCTGAATCCGCGCCGCTTTGCGGTGCAGGCCATGGTGCTGTGTCCAACGCGCGAGCTGGCCGACCAGGTCACCCAGGAAATCCGCCGCCTGGCGCGCTTCGAAGGCCATATCAAGATACTGACGCTGTGCGGCGGCACGACCATGCGCCCGCAACGCGCCAGCTTGGAGCACGGCGCGCACATCGTCGTCGGCACGCCGGGGCGCATCATGGATCATCTGGAGCGCGGCAGCCTGAACCTGGATGCGCTCAACACTCTGGTGCTCGACGAAGCGGACCGCATGTTGGACATGGGGTTTTACGACGACATCGCCCATGTGGCGCAGCAATGCCCGACAGGACGCCAAACGCTGCTGTTCTCGGCGACCTTTCCCGAGGGCATCAATCGGTTGGCGCGCCGCTTCCTGCGCAAGCCGCAGGAAGTGAAGCTGCCGGAACGGCATGACGACAGCAAAATCCGCCAACGCTTTTACGAGGTGCAACACGAAGCGCGCTTGCAAGCCGTCGCGCTACTCCTCAAGCATTATCGCCCGGTTAGCACACTGGCCTTTTGCAATACCAAGCAGCAATGCCGCGAATTGCTGAAAGTGCTGCACGAGCAAGGCTTTCAAGCACTGGCCTTGCATGGCGACATGGAACAGCGCGACCGTGATCTGGTGCTGATCCAGTTCGCCAATCGCAGTTGCTCGGTGCTGGTGGCCACCGATGTGGCGGCGCGCGGCCTGGATATTGCGCAACTCGAAGCGGTGATCAACGTCGATGTCACCCCCGACCCGGAAATTCACATCCACCGCATAGGCCGCACCGGGCGCGCCGACCAGGAGGGTTGGGCGTTCTCCCTGTGCAGCCCGAGCGAAAAGCGCCGCGTCGCCGCCATCATGGCAGGCTCTGAGCCGGAATGGCACACGCTGGGAGCGCTGCAAGGCGGCAACGACGCACCGCTGGTTCCGCCCATGGTGACGCTGCAGATACTCGGCGGACGCAAGGAGAAAATCCGCCCCGGCGATGTGCTGGGCGCACTCACCGGCGAAGCGGGATTCACCCGCGAGCAAGTCGGCAAGATCACCGTGACCGATCAAAACACCTACGTTGCCGTCGCACGCGACATCGCACGTAGCGCTGTGCGTAAATTGACGGAAGGCAAAGTAAAGGGCAAGACGGTGAAAGTGCGCGCGCTGACGGGTTGATGCATTCCTGGTAATCGCCTAAGCCGGAACCAAACAGACGTTTGAGAGAGGATTTACAGGATGAACAGGATAGAAAACCCATCCTGTCAATCCTGTTCATCCGGTCATTGTTTCTTTGCGGAAAGCCGCTCCAGTGCTTGATCTACGATATGTTCTCGTCACCAATTGCTTGTGACTTGGCCAGTAAGTGACTAATCAGTAACGTTCACGGATGCAGTCGTGACCTCGTTTTTTGGCGTAGTCACAGTAACCGAGAACGTCCCGCTGCTTGCCGCGTTAGTGCAGGCGCCTGTGGTCGTATCCCATGTCGCGTCACCCTGCATGGTGACATAATAATCTCCAAAGGTTGCCGACCCTACCGCTGCCGGGCAACCCGCATAGCCAACGGTGCGACATCCAATACTATCCGTAAAGGTATGGCTGGTCTCGGAAAGAATCGTACCGTTCGTCGTCGCGAAATCTATCTTCGTATCCACGGGCAGCGCATTACCATGGGTATCCACAACCGTCACGGTGAACGTCGCAGGCGCACCCACTCCCCCTCCCATCCCCGCCGTGCAGACAGGCAATGCAATCGCCCCGCCGCCGTTGATCGTGATGTCGGCGCGCGAAGTCGAAAGCACGATTATAGTTTTGCCACGCACATCAATGGATTTCTGGGTGCTGCAAAACCCTGCGACCGCGCTGGGGCTGCACAGGGAGCCGCTATATTTGCCGTCCGCTACGCTGTACGCACCATCACCGTTGAAGTCGAAATAAGGTTCGGTGGCATCGCGCGTCCCGTCTTCATCGTAATCGACATAGGCCTCCCCTATATCGGTGGAGGCCCCATTGGCGTCTATCATTTCGGTTGCGTCATCCACCACGCCGTTGCTGTTGAGATCAATGAATGCTTCCTCGCCGATGGCGCGAGCCAGTATGGTCACCCGTCCGTTGGTGGGGCGCAATGCCTGACTGGTGAAGTCCACGGAACACGCGCCGCCCAGCGTGACGCAGGACGGCGCAATCGAGCCGCCCTCGCTGGTGAAATAGACCGCCGTCCCGTCGGACACCGGGTTGTGGAAATGGTCTGCAAGTCGCGCCGTCAGCGTAGTTTTTTCCCCATCGAAAGCCCAGCCCTCGATATTGTGAACGAGCGCGCTGAGTGAAAAACTGTCCTGTGCGGGCAGTCCGGTCGCGACGGCAAGCTGGTCGGACTGGGTGGACAAGACGCCATCGCTTGCCGTCACCCGCACCGAGGTGCTTATCGTGCCGGCATTTACATTGGTGACCACATCGCCCGTAACGGGGTCGGAAACCGCTGAAGAGGAAGACAGTGTCAGTCCGCCCAGCGTGGTGCTGAGAGTGAAGCTGATGGTCTTGCCGCCTATCGGATTGCCGCTGTTATCCACCACGCGGAACGTCACCGTCGCCGATTCCTGCCGTCCCGCGCCGCCCGTGCCTTTCAACGCGATAGTGGAAGGCGACACCGAAACAAAGCGAATTGAGCCTGCGCCGGGCGCCGTCACCACCAGATTCTGGGTTGCCGACGCGCCGCTTGCGAGCGTGGCGGTTACGGTATCCGTGTTGTTGCAGCCGTTATCCCGATAGGAAGCGGTCGCCACGCCGTTTACCGTAGTTACGGCAGGTGTCAGCACCGCCTTGCCGCTGCCGGCGCAGGCCGACGTGAAGGTGACGAGCGTTGGCGTTGTCTGAGCCACCCCGTTACTCAGCACGGTGACGTTAACGCTCGTCGTGCCGTAAGCGGCAAGCGGAGAGACGGGAAGGAACGTGAGCGGCCCCAGCGTGATATTGGTAGTGCCAATTGAATAATTGAGCGAGCCGGCCACCGTAACGCCGGCCACCTGGGCGGTCGCCGTTACGATGGATGCGCCGCTGGCTGCACTGTCGGCGTTGAGCGTGACTTTGGCCGCGCCGTTGACATCGCTCAACGCCGTGCCGGAAGCCGGGGTGAGTGAACCGTAAGCGATATCGGTGGCAAAAGTGACGACAACGCCCGACACTGTAGCGCCGCTTGCATCCCTGACAGTAGCGGTCAGGAGCGCCGGACTGCCGCTCGAAATGGAATTCCGAGTTTGCCCGGTGCTCGGATCGGTCAAGGTAAGCGTGAGCGTGGGGGCGCTGGTTGACGTGCCGGCATTAACCGCATAATTGAGCGAACCAGTCACCGTGGCGCCGGCAACCTGGACGCTCGCCGTGACGGTGGAAGCGCCGCCGGCTGTGCTGTTGGCGTTGAGCGTGGCCGTGGCCGCGCCGTTGGTGTCGCTCAACACCGTGCCGGAAGCCGGTGTGAGTGCGCCGTAAATGCTGTCGGTGGCAAAAGTGACAACAACGCCCGGCACTACCGCGCCGTTTGCATCCTTGACAATGGCTGTCAAGCGCGCCGGGCTGCTGCTTGAAATGGAATTCCGGATTTGCCCGGAATTCGGATCGGTTAGCGTAAGCACGATGGTAGGCGTGGCGGTGGGTGTGCCGGAGCCGACTGCATAATTGAGCGAGCCGGTCACCGTGACGCTGCCAACCTTGGCACTCGCCGTGACGGTGGAAGCGCCGCCGGCTGTGCTGTCGGCGTTGAGCGTAGCCGTGGCCGTGCCGTTGGCATCGCTCAACGCCGTGCCGGAAGCCGGGGTAAGCGAACCGTAAACGGTATCGGTGGCAAAAGTAACGATGACGCCCGGCACTGCCGCGCCGTTTGCATCCCTGACAACGGCTGTCAGGCGCGCCGGACTGCTGCTTGAAATGGAATTCCGGGTTTGCCCGGAACCCGGATCGGTCAGGGTGAGCGTGAGGGTGGGTTTGCCGGTGGCCGTGACGGTGGGCGTGGTGGTAGGGTTGCCGGTGGCAGGCAGCGGCGGTTGAATCGGCGTTCCCACCCCCAGCACCGACCAGGGCTGCGTAGATGGCAGATACAGCCACACATTGGTATACCCCACGCCATCCACGCTGACGGCGGGAATGCGCAGGGTTAACGAGGAAGCATTGTATATGGGGGTGGAAGAACCCGCAGCCGAGGCGGCGCCCTCATAATTCGCACCGAGTAAAGACCAGACGCCCCCAGGGGGAAGCAACGCTCTGACATTCGTATAGACACCGGCGCCGGCCACCGAAACTTTCGGTAGACGTAGCGTGTTGTCCAGCGACGAGAAGGAGGCGGTATCGGAAAGCAAGCTGCTGCGATTCCCGATGAATGGCGCATTCACATCGGACGAGTTGGCCAATCCGCACTTCAATTGCGTTTGGGCGGTCGCCATTCCCTGGTTCAGGCTGCCGGATATATCCGCATCGGTGCATGCTGCGGCAAAGACCTGAGCCGCCATCAGGCAGGCCAACACGCTAATGAGAAGGAATAATCGTTTCATATTTCAATGAATTTAAGTATGTGACGGACGGATGCAAGCATCATAGTCTGCCGGAAGATATTGTCAAACGCCGCGATACCTGACCCAGGGTAAATTTGTTCTCAGAAACTCATGATAAAAATCAATAATGGAAAACATTCATGAATCCCAGGCAAACTGAGCCGCAACGCTGCTCAACTCATGACGGCAATCCATAAAGACAAAACCTTTTTTACCGCAGAGGACGCGGAGGACGCAGAGGAAGAGCATGATGGTTTTCCTCCGCGTCCTCCGCGTCCTCTGCGGTGAATCGGTTTTTTCCGTGCATCAAGGTAGGACAGCCAGTTACCCAACTGCCCCCTCACGGATCCCTGCGTGCGGAATTACCGCACAAGGCTCTTCAATGTTGTTCGCTTCGCATAATCGTTTCACCATGCTTAGAAATGAT
>JBAYVP010000348.1:0-5606 GCA_041674485.1 Sulfuricellaceae bacterium | reverse complement strand
CACAAGAGGCGCAACGACGAAGAATGGTTTGTTCCATTCTCTTCTCTTGTAGTTGCAACGCCGCCATGCGCCCGGAAAACCGTGCAATCCAGCCCGTAGCGCTCTCACCAAACAGGTGAACGCAAAATACATGACAAAGCTGTTTAGAACCACCCCATTACACATCTTGGCAAGCGGTCAACGGAGGTTTCTAGGATGATACACCACACGTTCTTTTCTCGCCGCCTTGCCCTGTTAGTCGCAGCACTGGTCTGCGCCGCCGGCATCCCCCTGCGCCATGCCGTCGCCGACAATACCAAACCCGCAGCAGCCGCCAAACCGGCGCTGGCGGTGGAAACCGTTAAGCCGCAGGCGCGCTCGCTGCCGCATCGCCTGGAAGCCAACGGCAATGTGGCCGCCTGGCAGGAAGCGAGCCTTGGCGCAGAGTCGGGCGGACTGCGCCTGGCTGAAGTGCGCGCCGACGTGGGCGACAAGGTCAAGCGCGGCCAGGTGCTGGCGGTGTTCGCCAATGATACGCCGCTGATAGAAGTGGCGCAGGCGCGCGCCGCGCTGGCCGAGGCCGAGGCAGCCGCGCTGGAAGCAGCCGCCAACGCCGCCCGCGCCCGCTCGGTGCAGGCCAGCGGCGCCCTCAGTGCGCAGCAGATCGGCCAGTATTTGAGCAGCGATGCGGGCGCCAAGGCGCGGGTGCAATCCGCCCAGGCCAATCTGTCCATGGCCGAGTTGCGCTTGAAGCACACCCAGGTGCTGGCCAGCGACGACGGCGTGATCTCCCAGCGCAACCCGCAGGCCACGCTGGGCGCGGTGGTGGCGCAAGGCCAGGAGCTATTCCGCCTGATCCGCAAAAACCGCCTGGAATGGCGCGCCGAAGTCACCGCCGACGAGCTTGCCAATATCCGCATCGGCCAGGCCGTAACAGTCAAGGCCGCCGGTGGCGCGAGCCGCCAGGGCAAGGTGCGGCAAGTAGCGCCCACCGTCGATGCGCAAACGCGCAATGCTCTGGTGTACGTCGATCTGCCCGCGGCCAAGGACGGCGGCGCTTTCAAGCCGGGCATGTTCGCCCGCGGCGAATTCGCGCTGGGCAACCGGATGGGGCTGACCGTTCCGCGTCAAGCGCTGGTAGTGCGCGACGGCTTCAACTATGTGTTCCTGGTCGGCAGCGACAACCGCGCGCATCGCACCAAGGTCGAAGTCGGCGGCTTCGACAATGAGACGGTCGAAATCGTCTCCGGCCTGGACGCCCAGGCCACGCTGGCCGCCGGCGGCGCGGGCTTCCTCAACGAAGGCGATCTGGTCAAGGTGGTGCAGGCCACCCCCGCCGCCAAGACCGGAAACTGAGAGAACTAGCCATGAACCTGAATTCTCGGTTATCCGCTCATGTTGTGGGAAGGCTGCCCACAAAAGAGGTAGGGTGGATAAGCGCAGCGCATCCACCATCGCTCGGCGGATGCGCTACGCTTATCCGCCCTACAAAACCTTGCGTAGCACAAAAGCGGATATAAGGATTCCCCATGAACTTCTCCGCCCTCTCCATCCGCCATCCGATCCCGGCGGTGCTGCTCTTCATCCT
Source organism: Sulfuricellaceae bacterium (assembly GCA_041674485.1). Taxonomy (GTDB): domain Bacteria; phylum Pseudomonadota; class Gammaproteobacteria; order Burkholderiales; family Sulfuricellaceae; genus JAGXQV01. The sequence continues at coordinate 4,039 of JBAYVP010000348.1, read as the reverse complement.
CCTCACCCTGGCCGGCCTGCTGGCCTTCCAGGGCAATGGCATCCAGGATTTTCCCGACATCGAGTTGCCCATGGTGGTGGTTGACGCCGGCTTGCCCGGCGCGGCCCCCGGCACGCTGGAAACCGAAGTGGCGCGCAAGCTGGAAAACAGCATCGCCACGCTGGCGCAGATCAAGAAAATGTACACCACCATTCTTGACGGCGCAGTCACCGTGATGATCGAGTTCGAACTGGAAAAGAACGCCAACGAAGCCGAGACCGAAGTGCGCGCCGCAGTCGCGCGGGTGCGCGCGGACCTGCCCGCCGACGTGCGCGACCCGGTGGTGTCCAAAGTCTCCACCGCCGGGCGTCCGCTGGCCGCCTGGGTGGTGTCGTCGCAGCGGCTGGATGAAGAATCCCTGAGTTGGCTGATTGATGACGCCATCACCAAGCGCTTGCTGGCGGTCAAGGGCGTGGGCGCGATCCGCCGCATCGGCGGGCTTAGTCGCGAAATCAAGGTGGAACTGGACGTAAACCGCATGACCGCGCTGGGCGTCACCGCTGCCGAAGTCTCCCGCCAATTGCGCCGCGCCCAGGTGGAAGTGCCGGGCGGGCGGGGCGACATGGGCGGCGGCGAACAAGCGGTGCGCACCATCGCCACCGTCGGCAATGCTGCGGAACTGGCGCGCCTGCGGATACCGCTCGCCGATGGCCGCAGCGTGCGGTTGAGCGAAATCGCCCGCGTCATCGACGGCGCCGCCGAGCGCCGCGCCATGGCGCTGCTCAACGGCAAGCCGGTGGTGGCCTTCGAAATCTCGCGCAGCAAAGGTGCGAGTGAAATTAGCGTTAACGCCAACGTCGATCAGGCAATGGCGACATTGCGCGACGAATACCCCGCCGTGACCTTCGCCAAAGCTTACGACAATGTGCCGCCGGTGCAGGAAAACTTTGACGGCTCCATGCACCTGCTCTACGAAGGCGCAGTGCTGGCGGTGCTGGTGGTGCTGTGGTTCCTGCGTGACTGGCGCGCCACGCTAATCGCCGCCGTGGCGCTGCCGCTGTCGGTGATCCCCACTTTTCTCGGCATGGTCTGGTTCGGCTTCACCCTTAACATGGTGACGCTGCTATCGCTCGCGCTGGTGGTGGGCATCCTGGTCGATGACGCAATTGTCGAGATCGAAAACATCACCCGCCACCTGCACTTGGGTAAGCGCCCCTTCGACGCCGCCTTGCAGGCTGCCGACGAAATCGGCCTGGCGGTCATCGCCACCACTTTTACGCTGGTTTCGGTGTTCCTGCCCACCGCCTTCATGGCCGGCGTGCCGGGCAAATTCTTCAAACAGTTCGGCTGGGTCGCGGTGCTGGCGATACTCGCCTCGCTGGTGGTGGCGCGGCTGGTCACGCCGATGATGTCGGCTTACCTGTTAAAGCCGCCCAAGCGCCTGAATCCGCCGGAGGGGCGGCTGATGCGCTTCTATATTCGTGCGATGCAATGGGGCTTGGCGCACCGCCTGATTACGCTGCTTGCCGCGATTGCCTTTTTTGTCGGCTCAGTGCTGCTGATCCCGCTGCTGCCCAAAGGTTTCGTGCCGCCGGCGGACCGCTCGCAAACCCTGGTCAACATCGAATTGCCGCCCGGCAGCACCCTGACCGAAACCTGGGCGGCTGCGGAACGCGCCCGCACCACCATTGCCGTGATGCCGGACGTAAAGAGCGTGATGAGTTCGGTGGGCGGCGGCGCGGGGGGCGACGCATTCGCGCCGGGTGTTGCCGCCGAAGTGCGGCGCGCGGTGCTCAACGTCACCTTAAGCCACCGCACCGAGCGCAGCCGCAAACAGCAGGCGGTGGAAAGCGAAATCCGCGCGCGTCTGGCCGACCAGCCCGGCGTGCGCGTCACCGTCGGCCCGGCTGACAGCGGCGTAAAAATGATCCTGGTGCTGAAAAGCGACGATCCGGTTGCCCTGAGCGAAGCCGCCAACAATGCCGCCCGCGACCTGCGCACCCTGCCCGGCATCGGCAACGTCACCTCCAGCGCCAGCCTCACCCGGCCTGAACTGATCGTGCGCCCCGATTTCGCCCGCGCCGCCGACCTGGGCGTCACCGCCGACACCATAGGCGACACCATTCGCATCGCCACCTTCGGCGATTACGATGTCAATTTGCCCAAACTCAACCTCGCCCAGCGCCAAGTGCCCATCCGGGTCAAACTGAGCGACGACGTGCGCGCCGACCTGGCCGCCCTCGAACGCCTGACGGTGCCCGGCAAGCACGGCCCGGTGCGGCTCGCCAATGTCGCCGATATCCGCATCGAAAGCGGTCCGGCGCAAATCAACCGGATGGATCGCAGCCGTGACGTAGTGCTGGAAGTGGAACTCAACGGCCACGAACTGGGCGAAATCTATGCCGCCGCCCTCAAGCTGCCGGCGCTGACCAAACTGCCGCCCGGCGTGCAACTGGCCGACTCCGGCGACGCCGAAATGATGCGCGAACTGTTTGCCAGCTTTGGCCTCGCCATGGGCATCGGCGTGCTATGCATCTACATGGTGCTGGTGCTGTTGTTCCAGAACTTCACCCAGCCGGTGACCATACTCGCGGCACTCCCCTTGTCCATGGGCGGCGCGTTCGTGGCGCTGCTGCTCACCCGCAGCAGCTTCTCCATGCCGTCGCTGATCGGCCTCTTGATGCTGATGGGCATCGTCACCAAAAACTCCATCCTGCTGGTGGAATACGCCATCAAGGCGAGGCGCGGCCACGACGGCATAGCGCCAATGCCACGCTTCGAAGCCCTAGTGGACGCGTGCCGCAAACGCGCCCGCCCCATCGTCATGACTTCGCTTGCAATGGGCGCCGGCATGTTGCCGGTGGCATTGGGGCTAGGCGTTGACCCCAGCTTCCGCGCGCCGATGGCCATCGCGGTGATCGGCGGGCTGGTCACCTCCACGCTACTGAGCTTGCTGGTGATCCCCGCCGTTTACACCTACATCGACGATTTCGAAGCCCTGCTCGGTCGCATCGCCCAGCGCCTCGGCTGGGCGGAACGCGGCGCGCGGAAGCCGAAGCGGCATCAGCAGGCGGAAGACGAGGAAACGCAGAAAGGACAAGCATGAGCCGCACCTTAACGATGCCGACTGTGTGCGAAGGAATCCGGGGGCGCCCGCCAGGGCGAATGCGCGAAAAAAAGAAAAAAAGGGACAGATTTATTTATTTCCCCGGCGAAATGCCCTATGATTTGGAAGCCGGGTAGGACGGGCACAAAAAACGCGCCCACCGGGCAAAACACCCATAAGGAAATATTATGCCAACAATTTCAATGTTTTATGGCATCCTGATCTTGATGTATTTCTACGACAACAAGAAACATAGCTGCCCGCATATTCACGCAGAATACGGGGAGTACGAAGTATCGATTGCTATTGATGACGGCACAGTTCTCAGCGGCAGCTTGCCCCCTTCCAAACTAAAACTGGTGTTGGCATGGATTGAGATACACCGAGAAAATTTGCTGGTAGATTGGAAACTGGCAGTTGCAGGGGAACCTGTATTTAAGATTGATCCACTACGATAAGAGGCGCCAAGCATGGATAAGATTATTAAAGCTATTCCTCTTGATGATTATAAAATTGAGATACTCACCAGCAGTGGCATTTCAGGTGTTTTTGATGCCAAACCCTATCTACAGGGTAGCGCTTTTAAGGAACTTGCCGATGAGTCGTATTTTAGGATGGTGCGCCCTGCCCATCATGGGATTATTTGGCCCCATGAGCAGGATTTCAGTGCTGACACAATTATTTGGGACATACAAAACGCCTCAATTATAGGGGACGGGGCACATTAAACCTAGAAAGCTCAGTTGACCGCTTTCCAAGATGCGTAACATAGTGGCTCTAAACAACTTTGTCATATATTTTGCGTTCACCCATAGGGTAAGAGCGCTACGGGCTGGATTGCACGGTTTTCCGGGTGCATGGCGGCGTTGCAACTACAAGAGAAGGCAATGGAACGACCATTGCGCGTCGTTGCGCCTTGCCCTGCACCCGGAAAACCGCACACTCCAGCCCGTT
>JBAYVP010000347.1:0-5638 GCA_041674485.1 Sulfuricellaceae bacterium | reverse complement strand
GTTTTCCGGGCACATGGCGGCGTTGCAACTACAAGAGAAGGGAATGGAATGACCATTCCGCGTCGTTGCGCCTCTTGTGCCCAAGCCGTAGGCTGTCGGGTATGCCCTGCACCCGGAAAACCGTACACTCCAGCCCGTTCAACTGAGCTTTCTAGGATAATCTGCCCGTAACACCTGAATTCCAGTGAAATCGGAAGCACTCGAACGCTGGCGTTATCATGTTGTTATTAAATAAGTAAATGGATAATTTCGCGGTGGCCTGCTATTTGGATTCCTGTTCAATCTTGCCAACGGCATCTTGCGCGTGTAATCTTCTTTCGGGCTTTCCGCGCGGATAACATTTTTCCGGGTGCGAAGGGTTTTAATTATGGAATTAATGAAAGGATGGGGGTTGCATGAAGCGAAAAAATATTGGGTATGCACTGTTGATGACCGGTGCGTTGTTTAGTCTTTCCGTTGCAACCAGTGCATATGCCGCCGACGTGGGCAAGCTCGCCGAAAGCTGCGCAAGCTGCCACGGCAAGGATGGCGCCAGCACCGATAACGACATGCCGAACATCGGCGGTTTATCCGCCGAATATTTCAACGGCGCGATGAAAGCCTATAAATCCAAGAGCCGCCCCTGCATCGAGACCAAAGTCCGTACCGGCGACAAAAAGGGCACTAAGACCGACATGTGCCAGGTGGTCAAGGATATTAGCGAAGCCGATGTCAAACAATTGGCCAAGCAATTTTCCGAAAAGAAATTCGTGCGCGCCTCGCAAAAATTTGACGCGAATCTGGCCCAAAAAGGCAAGGGCATACACGACAAGCTGTGCGAAAAGTGCCACTCCGATGGCGGCACCGTGGCCGGCGACGATGGCGGCATCCTCGGTGGTCAGAAAATGGCTTACCTGAAAGAGCAAACCGAGTTCTTCCTGCACGGCAAGCGCGCCTACGCCGACAAGAAGATGAAGCAGAAACTCGAAGAAACCGATGTCGCCGGAATTGAAGCGCTGGTGCACTATTACGGCAGCCTCAAGTAAGCCGGTAAGCAGTTGACTTGCGCGGGGGAAATTGTCCGGTTGGATTGTCCCCGTTGCAGATTGCTTGCGTGAGAAGACCCACGCAAGCAATCTGCGCTTTAGCATTGCCCCCCCGCGAAGGAATAATCCAATCCGGACAATTTCCCCCGCGCAAGGCATAAAAGCCTGGATATCGATGAAATATTCGGGCAATGGTTGGCCTGCAACAAATAAAACTTATAATGAGGAGATGAGTAATTATGGCAGCCCCAGGGACATCAAATAAATCGAAAACACTTTGGCAAGTCTTGCGTAGCCCGAGCGCGCGCTATTCGCTGCTGACCTTGCTGGTAGGCGGCTTTTTAGCAGGCATCATTTTCTGGGGCGGATTCAACACCGTTCTGGATGCAACCAACAAGATGGAATTCTGCATCGGCTGTCACGAGATGCGCGACAACGTCTTTGAGGAATATAAGAAAACCATTCACTATTCCAACCGTAGCGGGGTGCGGGTGGCTTGCTCGGATTGCCATGTGCCCAAGAATATTGTGTACAAGCTGAAACGCAAGATCGAAGCGAGCAAGGAAGTCTGGGGCAAGCTGACGGGCGTGATCGACACCAAGGAAAAATTCGAGGCGCATAGGCTGGAAATGGCAACGCACGAGTGGGAGAAGATGAAAAAGACGGATTCCCGCGAATGCCGCAACTGCCATTACTATGACAGCATGGACCCGGAAAAGCAGGGCAAGAGCGCGCAGAAAAAGCACGCAATGGCCGCGCAACCCGGTTCGGATAAGACCTGTATCGATTGCCACAAGGGTATCGCCCACAACATGCCCAAGGATGCGGACGCCAAGAGCGCGGAAGCGGCAAAAGAAGCAAAATAAGTTCCGAGTGCCGAAACCCTCCTCTTGCCCGCGCGCGGACGGGAGGAGGTGTGCGCCAAGTGAGAAGCGCCAACCAATCGCTGTAATATATTGATTTATTTCGTATCTTTCGTGTTTTTCGAGAGCAAAAAGGGGATTTCCGGGTTGACCGGCAAATTCATTGCCTGGAAATGACACAATATTTGCTTTGCCCGGCAAACCAAACTTGTGTACAATTCGACCCCTTTCATTTGTAGTTATTTAAGTGGAGCTAAACATGTACGCGGTCATAAAAACCGGTGGGAAGCAGTATCGAGTGACCCCCGGCGAAAAATTGAAAATAGAACAGATACCGGCAGACATCGGCAGCGAAATCGTACTGGATCAGGTATTGATGGTTGCGGATGGCGAAGACACGAAAGTGGGCGCGCCGCTGGTGGCGGGCGCCACGGTGACGGCGACGGTGGTTAGCCACGGTCGCGGCGAAAAGATCAAGATTTTCAAGATGCGTCGCCGCAAGCACTACCGCAAAACCCAAGGTCATCGTCAGAATTTCACCGAAATCCGCATCGAAGCGATTGCGGCTTAAGGTCTAGGCAAGGAGCTATTCATGGCACACAAAAAAGCAGGCGGCAGTTCACGTAACGGTCGCGACTCACAGTCCAAGCGCCTCGGCGTGAAGCGCTACGGCGGCGAATTGATTTCCGGCGGCAGCATCATCGTGCGTCAGCGCGGCACCCAGATGCACGCCGGCGACTTTGTCGGCATGGGCAAGGATCACACACTGTTCGCCAAGGTGGACGGCACGGTGGTCTTCACCATCAAAGGCCCGATGAAACACAAAGTAGTCAGCATTATCCCGGCAGCTTGATCTTAGCCGCCAGGCTAATCACCCAGCCCTATCTTGACGATAGGGCTTTTGTTTTTGTAGGGCTGGCGCACCGGGCTTTTACTAGCCTCTAGCCCCTAGCCCCTAGCCCCTAAGCGCCCATGAAATTTATCGACGAAGCCACCATACAAGTTCATGCCGGCGACGGCGGCAACGGCATTGCCAGTTTTCGCCGCGAAAAATACATCCCCTTTGGCGGACCGAATGGCGGCGATGGCGGGCGTGGCGGCAGCATCTACGCACTGGCCGACCGCAACATCAACACCCTGGTGGAATACCGTTTCGCGCGCAGCCACCGCGCCCAGCGCGGCGAGAACGGACGCGGCAGCGATTGCTACGGTAAGGGCGGCGACGATCTGGTGCTACATGTGCCGGTCGGCACAGTGATCACCGACACTGCCACCGAGCAAGTCATCGCCGACCTTGCGAGCGATGGGCAGAAAACCCTGATCGCTAAGGGCGGCATCGGCGGCCTCGGCAACCTGCACTTCAAGTCCAGCACCAACCGGGCGCCGCGCCAATGTACGCAGGGCACATTGGGCGAGGAACGGGAACTGCGGATGGAACTGAAGGTGCTGGCTGATGTGGGGCTGCTCGGCATGCCCAATGCCGGCAAATCCACCTTCATCCGCGCCGTGTCGGCTGCCAAGCCGAAGGTCGCCGATTACCCCTTCACCACACTGCATCCCAACCTGGGCGTAGTGCGCGTCGATCACGACCGCAGTTTCGTCATCGCTGACATCCCCGGCCTGATCGAGGGCGCAGCGGAAGGCGCCGGGCTGGGGCACCAGTTCCTGCGCCATCTGGCGCGCACCCGCCTGCTGCTGCATATCGTCGATGCCGCACCCTGCGACGAGGCGACAGACCCGGTGGCGGATGCGCGCGCCATCGTCGATGAATTACGCAAATACGACGAAGCGCTGTACCAAAAAGAGCGCTGGCTGGTGCTCAATAAAATGGATATGGTGCCGGCGGAAGAACGCGAAGCGCTACGTGCGGCGTTTCTGCGCGACTACGATTGGCAGGGGAAATGTTTTATCATTTCCGGCTTAAGCGGCGAAGGCTGCAAGGAACTGACTTACGCGATCATGGCATACCTGGAGCAGAACCGCCCGGAAGCGGAAGAGGCGCCACAGGAAACCGTAACAGCGCCGGTAACAGCGCCGGAAGAAACCACGGACTGAATCATGGAATCGATTCTCGCCAAATCCAAACGTCTCGTCGTCAAAGTCGGCAGCAGCCTGGTCACCAATAGCGGTGCGGGGCTGGACCATGCCGCCATCGCCAACTGGGCGCGGCAGATCGCCCGCCTTAGAGAAATCGGGCGCGAAGTGGTGCTGGTGTCGTCCGGCGCAGTGGCCGAAGGCATGCAGCGCCTGGGCTGGAAAAAGCGCCCCCATGCCGTGCATGAATTGCAGGCCGCAGCCGCAGTCGGGCAGATGGGGTTGGTGCAGGTGTACGAAAGCTGCTTCCGCGAGCATGGCCTGCATACCGCGCAAATTCTCCTGACCCACGACGACCTGGCATCGCGCCTGCGTTACCTGAACGCCCGCTCCACCCTGCGCACACTGCTGGCACTCGGCGTCATCCCGATCATCAACGAAAACGACACCGTGGTCACCGACGAGATCCGCTTCGGCGACAACGACACGCTGGGCGCACTGGTCACCAACCTGATAGAAGCCGATGCTCTGGTCATACTCACCGACCAGCCCGGCCTGTACAGCGCCGACCCGCGCAAAGACCCGACCGCCACACTGGTGGAACTGGCCCAGGCGGGCGATCCTGAGTTGGAAAAAATGGCCGGCGGCGCCGGCAGCGACATCGGGCGCGGCGGTATGCTCACCAAAATACTCGCCGCCAAGCGCGCGGCGCGTAGCGGCGCACACACCGTCATCGCCTCCGGCCATGAACGCGATGTGCTGGTGCGCCTCGCCCAGGGCGTTGCCATCGGCACCCAGCTTCGCGCCGGGCAAATGTCCACTGCCGCGCGCAAGCAGTGGCTGGCCGATCACCTGCAAGTGCGCGGCACGCTGACGCTGGACGACGGCGCGGTAAAAGCGCTACGCGAGGAAGGCAAAAGCCTGCTGCCCATCGGCGTCGCTGCCTTGACCGGCGATTTCGGGCGCGGCGAAGTCGTCACCTGCCTGGACCGGCAAGGCCGCGAAATCGCGCGCGGCCTGGCCAATTACAGCGCCGATGAAGCACGCAAAATCCTGTGCCACGCCAGCTCGGAAATCGAAGCGATGCTGGGCTACGTGGACGAACCGGAATTGATTCACCGGGATAATCTAGTGTTGCTTTAACCTAGAAACCTCCGTTGAACGGGCTGGAGTGTGCGGTTTTCCGGGTGCAGGGCATACCCGACGGCCTGACGGCCTAGGCACAAGAGGCGCAACGACGCGCAATGGTCAATTCCATTGCAAGGAGTTGCAACGCCGCCATGCGCCCGGAAAACCGTGCAATCCAGCCCGTAGCGTTCTCACCATATGGGTGAACGCAAAATACATGACAAAGCTGTTTAGAATCGCCATGTTACACATCTTGGCAAGCGGTCAACAGAGGAATCTAGGATCATTGCTGTGTTCATCGTCAAATATCGTGATTGCCAGCGGATCACGAAACACCGTAGTTGCCAGCCGGAATGATACCCCATGCTTCTGGAAATTGCCGCGCGCTTTGTTCGCATCCCAATCAAAATCAAAGAACATTTGCATACGTTATTCGATGGAATGTATTTTATGCCACTAATTTGCATAATCCTAACCCGGACAAGCCGGAACCAAAAAACGTACTCACGCGAAGCCGCGAAGAACGCGAAGAAAAACCAAGGCAGGTTTGGTTTTTTTCGCGGCTTCGCGGCTTCGCGTGAGAAATTC
>JBAYVP010000346.1:0-5658 GCA_041674485.1 Sulfuricellaceae bacterium | reverse complement strand
CGTACCCAGATAAAGCTGGTCACCGGCCGCGCGCGCCACCATAAACATCTTGTTCAGGACAGGATGCCAGGCTTGGGCAACGGCAGAGGGGCTGGCGCCGGGCAACGCATTCCAGCCCTCGAACGTGCCGCCGCTATTGAAATTGCCCACATAGAGCTGATCACTGACCGAGCGCACCACCATCTGAGTTTTCCCCGTTGCGGCATTCAGCGCCAGCGAGGGGCGTGATGGGGAGGCGCCGGGGAGTGTTGTCCAACTTGCTGTGGGAGTAGGTGTGGGGGCAGGCGTAGGGGTGGTTTCTATTGTTATATGCAGGCTCACATCGTCAACCCGAAATATGGATGAGGCAAAGCTGTCGGTGGTCGCTGTGAACCGGAGTTGAACCATTTGCCCCTTGTAGGCTGACACGTCGAATTGCGCGCTTTGCAACCATCCCGTCGATGCATCCAGGTTGGACAAGGTTTTGAGTGTAGCCAGTTTGCTGCCGCTTGCCACGCTGTATAAATCCACGATCATCTTGTCGTACATCGTGCCGGTGCTGGTTTCGGACGTGGTGATCCGATACCAGAACTGCACCATCGCCGTTTGCGCATTGGCGGGGAGGGTGACGTTCTGGTAAATGGCTTCGGCGGCATTATCATAGCCACCCAAGTACGCATAGTAGCTGCCGGCATGCGCCCAGTTCGCGTCATTATTGACCAATGCATAACCCGCACTGGAATACTCGATCCAGGATGACGTGCCGCTCTCGAAACCTGGGTTGAGCAGCAGGTTGGTTGCGCTGGTATCGGCAAACGTCACCGTGACCGAAGCGGTGTTGCCCGATCCTGCCGTGTTGGTTCCCCGCACCGTATAAGTCGTGATCCCTGCCGCCGCCGAGGTTGCGTTGCAGATGTTCGTGGTATTCCCCGCGCAGTTTCCGCCAGCCCAGGTATAGCTGGTTGCCGCAGGGCTGCAACTGGCCGTCAGGGTCGAAATTCCTCCTGCGGAAAGCGAGGCTGGCGACGCGGTCAGTGCGCAATTGGGGGGTGTCAAACTCGAACCTGATTGTGTCAAGGTAAATGCTATTCCGGCGATGGTCAACGTGCCGCTGCGCGCGCTGCTGCCGGTATTGGCGGCTACGGAATACGCCACGGTGCCGTTGCTGCTGCCCGCTGCCCCCGAAGTGACGGTAATCCAACTGGCGTTGCTGACCGCCGTCCAGGCGCAGCCGGCCGTTGATGAAACCGTGATCGTGCCGCTCAACCCGGTGGCGGCGACCGATTGGCTGGTGGATGAGAGAGAATAGCTGCAGCTCGCGCCCACCTGGGTAACGGTAAAGGTCTGCCCGGCGATGGTCAGTGTGCCGCTGCGCGCGCTGCTGCTGGTATTGGCGGCTACGGAATACGCTACGGTACCGTTGCTGCTGCCCGACGCCCCCGAAGTGACGGTAATCCAACTGGCGTTGCTGATGGCCGTCCAGGCGCAGCCAGCCGTTGATGAAACCGTGATCGTGCCGCTCAATCCGGTGGCGGCGGTCGATTGGCTGGTGGATGAGAGAGAATAACTGCAGCTCGCGCCCGCCTGGGTAACGGTAAAGGTCTGCCCGGCGATGGTCAACGTGCCGGTGCGCGGGCTGCTGCTGGTATTGGCGGCTACGGAATACGCGACGGTGCCGTTGCTGCTGCCCGACGCCCCCGAAGTGACGGTAATCCAACTGGCGTTGCTGATGGCTGTCCAGGCGCAACCCGAAGTCGAAGAAACCGTGATTGTGCCGCTTTGGCCTGTGGCGGCGGCTGACTGGCTGGCATGGCTCAGGGTGTAACTGCAAGTAGCGCCACAATTCCCGCTCACCTGGCCGCTGCCGTCCAGTTTGAATCCCACCGAGGCGGCACATCCCGCGACAATGGCAATCTGCGTCGGCGTGGCGTTGCCCAACGCCACCGGCGTCATCGCCACCCCACCGACATAAAGCGGGGATTGAAAAGAAATGCTGCTGGACAGCTCAGAATAAGGTCCCACGCTTGACCCGTTAGTAAAATCGGCCTGAACAGCCTCCGCGTGCAACGTGTAGGTTCCCGCCGGCAACAATAACTTGAAGTAGCCGGTGTTCTGCTCCAGGTAATCGGACACGACGCTGAATACCTGGTTGCTGGTGTTTTCCTTGATCCAGAGATTGGCGCCGCGAATCGGCGTGCCGCCTGCCTGGGTGAAAGTGCCGCTCAATTGCCCGTACACGCTGCTCAGGTTGGACTCGGGATAAAGCGCGCTGACCGCAGCCGCGTCGTCTTCATGCAGGGAGAGCAAATCGCGATAGGCCATCGGGTACATCAGCGGATAATTGGAGATGCCGTAAGCGCTGCTCAATCCCTGAGTGCTGTCGAGCTGGGTGTGATCCAGGCCAATCAAGTGGCCGACTTCGTGCGCCAGCGTGATTTTCATTTCGGTATCACTCTTCGTGGTATACCCGTTAATGACGGCGATCCCCTCTGCGTATTGGCAATAGGTGGGATATTCATACCAGCCGGAACCGGCAAAGCCCAAGATGCTGCTTTTTGCGCCTACACCATTCAGCATGTCGATGATCGAGCCGTCAGTGTCATAAATGACCGGGCTGATGCCATCGCTCATATTATTACGGTAAGAGGAATAATTAGCCGTGGTCACATTGACCGGCAAATCGCTGCCCCGCGCCAGCGTGACAGTCGACGTGTTCACGTTAGTCCACAGCGCAACCGCTTCGGTCACCAGCGCGTCGGCCTGCGCCTTGCTGCGCGAACCGAGACTGCCAAGATCGTAATTGAGCGTGATGTTGCCCGCACCTGCGTATTTTGTCGGGACACCGCTGCAAACGCTGAGGGGGCCTCCCGCACGCGCGTGCCCGGCAAAGAATAAGATCAAGATGAGAATATATTTCAGCATGCCATGCCTCATTTTGCACCGCCCGGTAGCTGTCGCACGATCTGCTTGAAATCGTCCAGATTTAAATGGCGCAACTCACCGGGCGCTTGCTGAAATTTTTGGCGGCTGTGCTGCGGCAGCGTTTGGGCCGCATAGGGGCGCAACATCTCCCTGAAATCCCGCCCATTGGAAAGCTCGGCGCCCTGCGCGCCCGGGCGAATGGTGAACTGCCCCTGCGCCAGCCCTACCGGGCTGGAAAAGCCGGCGCTGGAAACGCCATAAAGAAACACCACATAATCCGCCCCCACAGTGAAGACCGGTGTGCCCTCCATCCGGAAAATCCTATTTCCTACCCGTCCGCCGACCTGCTTGATGGTATGCGTGGAACCCACCGAACCCTTGAGCACATCGGACACGTCAAACGTGGTGTAAGTCACCACAAAGCCGGTTTGAGCATCAAGCTCGGAGCGGCTATCCGTGCAGGTGCCCTGAAAAGCCACTGCGGCATCGGCCACGATATCATCCAGATACAGGGGCAAAATACTGGCAGCCTGCGCGGGGAAGGCAAGCGCCGCACAAGCCAAAAGGGTAAAAAGAAATTTGCGGTACATGGTTCAACTCCTGATGGGCTAACATTTCGAGCAGGCAAACGCGCGGTGTTGTTGATAGTGTTCCGACTGTTTGTTATTGTAACCACCAGTACCTGAGTCGATTTCCTTCCACAACCTGACGGCTTCCCGCTGACACCATCGGTGTGACTGGCAAAGCGAGCGTCGAAAAAAACAATACCCCACCCTTCTTCGCCAATATCTATCTGAACTATAACTTTGACCTGTGGTTTGCGCGAAAGTTTGCCAAAACATGCACGGGAACTGCACGGCTCATCCGCGTAGCGAATGACTTTGTGGTCTGTTTTCAACCCAGATAGTTCATTAGTCATTGATGCCATACAAAATCAAGGGGTTGTAGGTCGGGCTGAAGCCCGACCTACGCCCAAATGGATTATCTGGGTTCAACTGGAAGCAGATGCCAAACGGTTCCGGCAAGCGATGGAAGAACGGCTCAATTAGTTTGGCTTGGAAAGAGTCCCCGAGAAAACTCAGAGTGACAGCCGGATAAGCACGCTTTGAGTATCAACATTCGTGCTGGATCATAATCTACTCCACCAGCAAACTCCACAACTGTCCCTCCAAGCGCTGCAAAGCGCAGATAGTTTGTTTTCAATCAGCCGCAGGGCGCGCTTGAGTGCCCCGGCATCTATCCCTCTTGCCTCAATCGGCACCGCTGAACCTACCGGGCAATTTAGTGCGATTTTCGTTCTTCCATTTGGGCTGACGAGATGTACATGAGCGGGGGTATGATCCCGCGAGTAGATCATCACCCTCCAGCCATCAATCGTTAAAAGCGTCCCCATCAGTGAAGTCTACACGCCAGCGCCTCGGCCTGCTCGTTGAGTTCGCGTCCTTCGGCCATGAAGCCCGCAGGAAAGGCGGCAAAAGCTCTCGCTACCTCCATCAGACTGCCGCGCTGGATCGGGCGAATCATCAGGACATCGCCCTTGTGCACAATGTCCACTTCTTGAACATTTCCCTCGAAACTCATTTCCTTGGGAATGCGTACTGCCAGAAAATTGTCGCTTCGGAATACTTTTGTCAGTATGGGATGCTCCTTGAACAGCGCAAAGTATAGCCCAACGGGGGCATGTTCTGAGGTTTCTGGCGCAGGCGGCTGCCACTACTATCGGCATCTCGTAGCCCAACGCGCAAAAAACGGATGAAAAGCGAACGTATGGCGATTCCCTGAAATATCGAGTGGGCAGGTTGCGTCCTTTCCCTTGGAGTGTCTATATACCGAAATGCATAGGCATTTCGGCATAATTCTTACGGGTTATACGGGGAACCTCGCACCTAGCTTGGCAGGATGGGAGCAGCCAGCGTAGCGCCGCATGAATCTGTTCGCGCAAACATTTCAACAGGCTCCCATTCGGCGCAATGCGTTGCGATTATTGCGCCCTACGTGCGCTAATCTCCGAACGGGTTGAATAGCGGCACGTTGAAACGTTCAAAATCGCGGACATTTCTTGTGACAACCGTCAGGTGTCGCACAATCGCACTGGCGGCAATCATGGCATCTTCATAAACAGTATCCGATTGGCGATGCATCAGTTTGGCCCAGACGCGAAAGGTGGCTGTATCCATGGGGAGCACGTTATATGTGGCGGCGACTTGATCGACCCAAGCCTCAATTTCTGCGGCTTTGAGGGCATTCTGTTCGCGAGTTGTTTCTATGCAAGCCTGTATCTCGCCCAGTGTTACGGTGCTGAGGTGAATATCTTCATCGGCCACGGCTTGGAGCCAGGTGACCACGGCTCCGTGGGGGCGAACCTTGCGCAGTTCTGATACGACATTGGTGTCAAGAAGATACTACATTTTTCGCCTTACGCGGCAGCAGTCGCCGAGCGATGTTTGGCCACTCCTCGTGGGGGTAATTCAAAGTCAGCGCGTCCGGCATCTGAAAGCAGTAACGATTTAAGCGAAGGGCGCGCGGCGTTGCTCAGTCGTTTCCATTCTGTAATGGGGACGAGAACGGCTGTTTCCGCACCGCGCCGCGTGACCAATTGTGGCCCTTCATTGACACAGGCTTCCAGCAGTTCACTATTGACCCGGCCATTAAAAAGTTTACGCAGCATACTTGACGTTCGGGTCTTGAAAAAAGGCTGCGACACGTTCCGGATTATTCTCCAACATAGTCATGTGATCCTTCGCGGCGGCACGCAAT
>JBAYVP010000345.1:0-5667 GCA_041674485.1 Sulfuricellaceae bacterium | reverse complement strand
TCAAGGTGGCCGACCAGGAAATGACCACCCTAAGCCTGCGCCGCCGACGGCTTTGCCCCGACTTGACTTATACCATCAGGCCGAATAATAAATAGGGAAATAATTAATGGACAGTTTCTTACGGCAGGAAAGCGCTTCGAGCGCCCCGCTTGGGCAGTGTGTCACGGCGTCGATCAATCCGGCTGGTGGGCGGAATTCGAGGTCAAGGGTGTTGTCCAGCGCATGCGCTGGATTTCGCCGGGGCAATTTCAAATGGGTTCGCCGGAAGGCGAGGCGGGACGTTCATCCGACGGCGGCGATGGCGAACTCCAGCATCTGGTGTTGCTGACCGAAGACTACTGGCTGGCGGACACCACCTGCACCCAAGCGCTGTGGCGGGCGGTGATGGGCGATAACCAGAGCAAGTTCAAGGGCAATGACGTGCCGGTGGAGAGCGTGAGTTGGGATAAGATCAGCGAAAGCTTCCTGCTGGCGCTAAACGCGCTGATGCCGGGGTTGGAACTGGTGTTGCCGACGGAAGCGCAATGGGAATACGCCTGCCGGGCAGGCGCCGAAACGCCGTTCTGGTTCGGCGACAACATGACGCCGGAGCAAGTCAATTACGATGGCAATTACCCTTACCGGGGCGGCGGGAAGGGGCTGTACCGCGAACAAACGGTGGACGTGAAAGCGCTTCCCGCGAATGGCTGGGGTCTTTATCAAATGCACGGCAACGTGTGGGAATGGTGCGCGGACTGGCTGGGGCCATATGCTCCAGGTGTTGCCACCGATCCGCAGGGTCCGCCGTCTGGCCGCGCGCGTGTGCTGCGTGGCGGTAGCTGGTTCGGCAGCGGCGGTTCCTGCCGTTCCGCCGAGCGTAGCGGCAATGGTCCCGGCTTCCGGAGCGACGACATCGGCTTCCGGCTGGCCCGAGGGTCTTCCCCTCGGCAGGCAGGGAGCGCGGGCGTGGCGGGCGTGGCTGCAGGGAGCGGAGCGACGGCTGCCGCGCCCGACTCGCTCGCGCGGCGGGCGGGACGGGTAGTGAAGAAAATTTTTGGTATGGAAGAGAACCAATGAAACTGAAATTTTTTGCGATTCCCGCCCTCTTCCCCGAGGCCGGCGAAGCGGAACTCAATCGTTTTCTCGACGGGCATCAGAAAATGATCGTTCCCACGCTCCAGCGTGGGAACGCCGCCCTGGACGCGCCAGCGTCCTGAATCGAAAGGCACAACATGGGCAGAAGTCGCTATGTGATTCTGGAGCCGGACAAGCCACACTTTCTGACATGTACGGTGGTCGAATGGCTGCCCGTCTTTACCCGCCCGGATTCGGTGCAGATACTGCTGGATTGCTGGCGCCATTTACGAGCCAATGAAGGTTTACGGCTTTTCGGCTACGTGATTCTGGAAAACCATCTGCATTTCCTGGCGCAGGCGCCGCATCTGGACAAATGCGTAAGCAGTTTCAAATCCTTCACCGCAGCCCGGCTTATCGAGCTATTGAAGTCCCATCAGGCGGAGCGCCTGTTGGCCCATTTGCGATTCGCCAAACGGGCGCATAAAGTAGACCGCGAATTCCAGTTCTGGCAGGAAGGCTCCCATGCGGAAATGATCTTCACCGAACCGGTGATGCGGGAAAAACTGGAGTACATCCATCAGAATCCCGTCAAGCGGGGATACGTCGATCAGCCCGAACATTGGCGGTATTCCAGTGCGCGAAATTATCTCGGGATGGCGGGGATGATCGAAGTGGATCGGTGGTTTTGACCAGAGTAGGACGCTGGAGCGTCCGGACTGCATTCCCACGCTGGAGCGTGGGAACGATCTAATTTTTCGGCATTGATCGTTCCCACGCTCCAGCGTGGGAATGCCGCTCTGGACGCTCCAGCGTCCTGAATCGAAAGGCACACATGGGCAGAAAGCCGCTATGTGATTTTGGAGCCGGACAAGCCACACTTTCCGACTTGCACGGTGGTCGAATGGCTACCCGTCTTTACCCGCCCGGATTCGGTGCGGATACTGCTGGATTGCCGGTGTCATTGGATCGGTGGTTTTGACCGGAGTAGGACGCTGGAGCGTCCGGCCTGCATTCCCACGCTGGAGCGTGGGAACGATCTATGAACCCAATTAAACTGAAATTTTATACGATCCCACACGATATTCTCACGCGATAGCCCCGATGACTTCCCCAAATTCTCCGCCATCTTCCCGGCTGCCGCCGGTTTTTCCCGAAGCCTGGGCCAGCGCCTGGGGTCAGGACCGCCATGGGCTATGGCAAAGCTTCACTGTTGGCGGCATTACCCAGGTGTTGCGCTGGATTCCGCCGGGGCAATTCCTGATGGGGTCTCCGCCCGATGAGCCGGAGCGTTCCCCCGACGATAGCGATTGGAGCGAACGCCGGCACCCGGTGCTACTAACGGAGGGCTATTGGCTGGCGGACACCGCCTGCACCCAGGCACTGTGGCAAGTGGTGATGGGGGATAACCCGAGCGGGTTCAAGGGGGACGACAAGCCTGTGGAAAACGTGAGTTGGCAGGACATCAGCGAAAACTTCCTACCGGCCTTGAACGCCTTGCTTCCCGGCTTGGAAGCTGGCTTGCCAAGCGAAGCGCAATGGGAATACGCGTGCCGGGCGGGAACCACAACACCTTTTTGGTTTGGCGAAACCATCACCCCGGAGCAGGTCAATTACAATGGCAATTACCCCTACCGGGGTGGCGAGAAGGGGCTGTACCGTAAGCAAACGGTGGAAGTCAAAGCGCTGCCCGCGAACGATTGGGGGTTGCACCAAATGCACGGCAACGTGTGGGAATGGTGCGCGGACTGGCTGGGTCCGTATGCGCCGGGACTTGCCACCGATCCGGCGGGACCGCCGACTGGCCGCGCGCGCGTGCTGCGTGGCGGTAGCTGGTTCAGCGACGGCTGGCACTGCCGTTCTGCCGAGCGTTTCGGCCGCGTTCCCGACCGCCGGCGCGACTCCTTTGGCTTCCGGCTGGCCCGAGGGTCTTCCCCCCGGCAGGCTGGGAGCGCGGGCGTGGCGGGCGTGGCTGCCGGGAGTGGAACGACGGCTGCCGCGCCCGACTCGCCCGCGCGGCGGCAAGAGCGATAAATCTACAGCGGTTTCACCGAGTATGGGTTGATGTATTGCGCTTATCCACCACCATTGGCTTGAGGTTTGTTGTAACTACAGGCCTTTCAGGGTAAATTTGTTCTCAGAAATTCATGATGAAAATCAATGATGGAAGACATTAATGAATCCCAGGAAAACTTAGCGCGACGCTACTCGACTCATGGCGGCAACCCATAAAGACAAAACCTTTTTCACCGCAGAGGACGCGGAGGAAGAGCATGAGGGTTTTCCTCTGCGTCCTCCGCGTCCTCTGCGGTGAATCGGTTTTTTCCGTGCTGAGAACAAATTTACCCTGGCGAATCTCTGCTTAGTTGAGCTGCGTGTTAAAATCGGCTTGTGACCCCCCCCGCCTTTCAGCCCATAATCGCCACATTCCCCAACAGCCCCTATCGGCTGCATCAGCCGTTCGAGCCGTCCGGCGACCAGCCGGCGGCGATTGCGCAACTGGTCGAGGGGTTCGACGACGGGCTGGCGTTCCAGACGCTCTTGGGCGTGACCGGTTCCGGCAAGACCTACACCATGGCCAACGTGATCGCCCGCTTGGGGCGTCCGGCGATTATCATGGCGCCCAACAAGACGCTGGCGGCGCAACTGTATTCGGAGATGCGCGAGTTTTTCCCGGAAAACGCGGTCGAGTATTTCGTTTCCTATTACGATTACTATCAGCCGGAAGCCTATGTGCCGTCGCGTGACCTGTTCATTGAAAAAGATTCCAGCATCAACGAGCACATCGAGCAGATGCGCCTTTCCGCCACCAAATCGCTGCTGGAGCGCGAGGATAGTGTGATCGTCGCGTCGGTGTCGTGCATTTACGGTATCGGCGACCCGGTGGATTACCACGGCATGATCCTGCACCTGCGCCAGGGCGAAAAGCTGCCGCAGCGCGACGCGATCAAGCGCCTCACCGAGATGCAATACGACCGCAACGAGATTGAATTCCGCCGTGGCACATTCCGGGTGCGCGGCGATGTGCTCGACATCTACCCGGCGGAAAGCGCGGAGACGGCGGTGCGCGTGAGCCTGTTCGATGACGAGGTGGAAAGCATCGCGCTGTTCGATCCGCTGACCGGGCATATCCAGCACAAGCTGCCGCGCTACACGGTTTACCCCTCCAGCCATTACGTGACGCCGCGCGAAACGACCTTGCGCGCGATTGAGGCGATCAAGCTCGAACTGCGCAGCCGCATCGAGTATTTCCACCAAAACAATAAGCTGGTGGAGGCGCAACGCATCGAACAGCGCACTCGCTTCGATCTGGAGATGTTGAACGAACTGGGCTTTTGCAAGGGCATCGAGAACTACTCGCGCCACTTGTCCGGGCGCAACCCCGGCGATCCGCCGCCGACGCTGATCGATTACCTGCCGCCCAATGCGCTGATGATTATCGACGAGAGCCACGTCACCGTGCCACAAATTGGCGGCATGTATAAAGGCGACCGGGCGCGCAAGGAAAACCTGGTGGATTACGGTTTCCGCCTGCCCAGCGCGCTCGACAACCGACCGTTGCGTTTCGACGAATTTGAGAAAATAATGCACCAGACGGTGTTCGTCTCCGCCACTCCAGCCGAGTACGAAAGGACGCATCAGGGGCAGGTGGTGGAACAGGTGGTGCGCCCCACCGGTCTGGTTGACCCGATGCTTGAAGTGCGCCCGGCCAGCACCCAGGTGGACGATCTGCTGTCCGAACTCAACGCGCGGGTCGCCAAGGGCGAGCGCGTGCTGGTGACGACGTTGACCAAGCGCATGTCCGAGGATTTGACCGACTATCTCGGCGAGCACGGCATCAAGGTGCGTTATCTGCATTCCGACATTGATACGGTGGAGCGGGTGGAGATCATCCGCGATTTGAGGCTAGGGGTGTTCGACGTGCTGATCGGTATTAACCTGCTGCGCGAGGGGCTGGATATACCGGAAGTTTCGCTGGTCGCGATACTCGACGCCGATAAGGAAGGCTTTCTGCGCTCCGAACGCTCGCTGATCCAGACCATAGGGCGCGCCGCGCGCCACCTCAACGGCACGGCCATTCTCTACGCCGACCGGATCACCGGTTCGATGCAGCGCGCCATCGACGAAACCGAGCGCCGCCGTGCCAAACAACTTGCGCACAACACCGCCCACGGTATCACCCCCAAGGGCGTATCGAAGCGCATCAAGGACATTATCGACGGCGTTTACGACATCGAAACCGCCCAGCAGGAGCTTAAGGCGGCGCAGGAACGGACCGCCTACCAACACCTCGACGAGAAAAAACTGACCAAGGAAATCAAACGCATCGAAAAGGAAATGCTGGCCTGCGCAAAAAACCTCGAATTCGAGCGCGCCGCGCAATTGCGCGACAGCTTGAAGGAAATGAAGCACTTGCTGTTCGGCGTGAAAGAGCCTGATGAATAGGGCGTTGTTCGCATGGGCGACATCGCTAATCCGGTATCATTGGCGCTTGGTCACGGTAAATTGATCGTTCCCACGCTCCAGCGCTCATCGTTACACACAAGTGTCAGGGCAGAGGCGAGCGCAGGTTTGCTCCCTTCTCCCGCAGGCGGGAGAAGGGCCGGGGATGAG
>JBAYVP010000344.1:0-5712 GCA_041674485.1 Sulfuricellaceae bacterium | reverse complement strand
CATACTGACTCGGTGACTTCAGTGAGTTTCAGCGCGGATGGCCGTTATCTGGCCACCGGTTCTTTGGACAAGACCACCCGGCTGTGGGAAGTGGCGTCGGGGAAGGAAGTGCGCCGCTTCGAGGGGCAGACAAACGCGGTGGCCTCAGTAAGTCTCGGCGCGATTGGCCGTCTGGTTAACGCGATGAGTATATTTGGTTTCAGCTCAGTAAGTTTCAGCGCAGATGGCCATTATCTGGCCACTAGTTCCTGGGACAAAACCAGCCGGCTGTGGGAAGTGTCGTCGGGTAAGGAAGTGCGCCGCTTCGAGGGGCATACTGACTCGGTGACTTCAGTGAGTTTCAGCACGGATGGCCGTTATCTGGCCACGGGTTCTGAGGACAATACCACCCGGCTGTGGGAAGTGGCGTCGGGTAAGGCTTTAGCCATATACTGGAGCAGGGAGGGAGGGCAGTGGTTGAGTTGCCGCTTAACGGACAACCTCTACCTGCGCGCCGATGACGGCGCCCTGTTGCACCGGCTGAACCCGGATAACGCCAACTTCGAAGCCATCCCTCCGCCCAGACCGGAACAACCCGGCCAAATGCAAATTGATGCATTTCCGCAACAACTGACGGCAACGGATGGGGAAGTCGGCAAATTCACTATCAGGATACGCAACACCGGCAAGGGTAAGCTCTACTGGCTGGCCGTGGAGCAGGTTTACGACCATGAATCGTTGGCCAGTTTTTACCCGCCAGAACGACTACAAAGCCTGGATGGCGGCGCATCGGTCGAACTGGAGGCCGGCGTCTCTTTCCCCTCCGCGATGCTCAATCCGCCCGCCAGCGCCTCGACCACGCTGCATTTGCGCGTGAGCGATGCGTTTGGCCAGCCGCAGGATTTCCATATCCCAGTGCAGGGGCAATCGCCAAGTTTGCAGCTCAGCCCGGCCAAATTCATCCGCGCCGCCGGCCAACTGAGCTTGCATTTGACGCTGACCAATGCCGGGATGAGTCCGCTCCATCAGGCCAGCGCCACGCTGAATATCAAGGGGCTGGATAACCTGCCGGAACAGACTATCGCCGGCATCCAGGCCGGTGGCAGCCAGAGCCTGTCGTTTGCGCTGCCCGAAGGTTTTTCGCCTGACCATGCCACCCGTTTCGATCTGAGTGTCAACCAGCTTAACAAAGATCATCCGCTGCATGTCTGGGAATTCAAGGATCAAGCCGCCGCGCTACCCGCGCCTGCCTGGCTGCTTTATGGCGCGATCCTGCTGGCGCTCGGCGGGGCGATTTATTATCAGCGCAACTACCGCCATCCGCTGCTACGCAGGCTTCAGGCCGACGCCGCCCTGTTAAGCCATCTGCCGCTGCAAACGTTGCTGGGGCTGCTGCCGGTGTTGCGGCGCACCCGGCAATTGGAGCGGCTATTGCAGGCGGCCAACGTGCATCGCAGCCATTTCGATCTGGCTCTCGCTTTTGCCCAGGCCGATGCGGCGCAGCGGGCGAGGCTGCTGGGCGGGCGGCTGTATCTGGCGCCTGAGAATTGCGATGACGAGCGGCTGTTTTGCCTGACGCTGGGCGACCATTTTCCGCTGAATATCGAGAAACTTTATCTCTTTTTCCCCGTCGCCGGCAAACCGGCGCAGGAGGCGCTTAACGAGTTGCGCAACCACCCGGTGGCTGCCAACAAGGTGTGCCTGCTGCTGGCCGACGACGAGGCGGTGCAGGCGCAACTGCATGATCTGGCGCAGGATCGCAGCAACCTGCTGGTGGCGCCGACGGCCATTGAGATCACCGAACTGCTGCTGGCCGCCGACCCGCAAGCGGTGTTGGCCGGAATGTTGGCGGCGCAACTCGCGCTGACCCATATCTCACCTTACCAGACCGGGGGCGGGGCGCGCAAGCAATCCATTTTCTTTGGCCGTAGCCACCTGATTGCCCAGATCATGAACCGCGATCCGGCCAATTATCTGCTGGTGGGCGGCAGGCAATTAGGCAAATCCTCGCTGCTCAAGGAACTGGAGCGCCGTTACGCCGACCTCGCCCAAATGCAGTGCCGCTACCTGACGCTGAGCAGCGACAACCTGACCAAGCCGTGGGCGCGCAGCCTCGGTTTGCCGACGGATGCCACGTTGGCGGAGATCGTCGATTTCATCGGTGCGCGGGCAACGCCGTTCCTGTTTCTGGTGGATGAGGCGGACGCGTTCATCGCCGCCGAGGCGGGGCGCAACTACGCCACCCTGCAAACCCTGCGCGCGCTCAGCGAAGAGGGGCGCGCCTTTTTCATCCTGGCCGGTTTCTGGGCGCTTTACAGCAATGTCGCCTTCGACTATCACTCGCCGCTGAAAAACTTCGGCGAAGTGCTTAATCTCGGGGCGCTGGAGCCGGACGCCTGTCGCGCTCTCGCCACGGCGCCGATGCGCACCATGCGCCTGGACTACCAACCGGCGGCGTTGCAGCGCTTGCTGGACGCCACCGGCGGGCGTCCCAACTTGATTAGCATCGCCTGCGCCCGGATCATCGCCAAAATCGGCGCAGAAACCCGCACCATCACCCGCGAAATGGTCGAGCGCAGCCTAGCCAGCGAGGCGATAAAAATGGCGCTGGCCGGCTGGGATGAACTGGCCGGCGACGAGGCCGCGACCCGGCGGCTGGCGCGCATCGTGGTGTTCGGCACGCTGGCTCGACCGCCATTCAGTCAGGCGGAGATCATGCAGGCGCTTAACGCATGGCAGGTGGATTTTGAGCCGGTGCAGCTCGAACGCCTGCTGAAGCGGCTGGAGTTGGCGTTTGTGCTGGGCAATGACGGCGGCAAGTATTCCTACCGCGTGCCGCTGTTTGTCGAACAACTGAAGGCCGAAGGCGAGCCGGAGACTCGGTTGCTGAATGAAATCAAATCGTCGGGAGGTAAAATCTGACGGGAATCGGCATGATGCCGGGAATGCAGCGGTGTAACCGGGTGTCAAAAAGTGTCTTTGTTGGCAAATTATCCTAGAAAGCTCAGTTGTCAGTTGAACGGGCTGGATGTACGGTTTTCCGGGTGCAGGGCACACCCGACGGCCTGACGGCCTAGGCACAAGAGGCGCAACGACGCGGAATGCAGGATAAATTTGTTCTTAGAAATTCATGATGAAAATCAATGATGTAAAATGTTCATGAATCCCAGGCAATCTTAGCGCGACGCTGTTCTACTCATGGCAGCAACCATTAAAGACAAAACCTTTTTCACCGCAGAGGACGCAGAGGACGCGGAGGAAAACCCTCATGCTCTTCCTCCGCGTCCTCCGCGTCCTCTGCGGTGAATCGGTTTTTTCCGTGCCGAGAGCAAATTTACCCTGACGCGGAATGGTAGTTCCATTCCCTTCTCCTTCTTGAAGAGTTGCAATGCCGCCATGCGCCCGGAAAACCGTGCAATCCAGCCCGTAGCGCTCTCACCCAATGGGTGAATGCAAAACATGTTACAAAGTTGTTTAGAACCACTGTGTTACATATGACCGCAGCCTACGGCGGCGCGGTTGAAGGCGCACCGCGCCACGCGTTTGTCGAGAATCGGCTTATCCATGCGCCACCAGGTAATTTTTCACGCTTTCCACAAATTCAACCGGATGTGACAGAAACGGCGCATGTGCCGCGCCGTGGAACACTTCCAGGTGCGCATCGGGCAAGTGTTGCGCCAGCCATTGCGCCGCCGGCAGGGGGCTGAGCAGGTCGCGGTCGCCATGCACGATCAATGCGGGCGCACCTCCGAGCCGCTCGCGCAAATCCGCGTTTGCCAAAATCTCCAGGCCGCCGCGCAATACCTCCGCCGTTGGGCGTCCGCGCGCAAACAGGCTGTCGCGCAATGCCCGCAGCACTGCCTTTGCCGCCTCGTCGCCGCGCGCCTGCAAGGCGAGAAAGCGTTTCAGTGTGCTTTCGTAATCGCTTTCCAGCGTGGCGGCGAATTCCCGCAATGTCTCGGGCGCGACCGCGCAGTGCCAATTTTCGCGCTGCGCGAAACACGGCGTACACGCCACCAGCACCAGGCACGCCGTTTTTTCGGGAAAGCGCCGCGCTATTTCCAGCGCCGCCAGCCCGCCCAGCGACCAGCCGCACAAGTAGGTGCGTTCCGGCAAGGACGCGGCGATCTGTTCAGTCAGGCGTGCCAGCGTATAGGGCGCACAGGCCGGACTCTGGCCGTAGCCGGGCAAATCCACAATATGCAGGCGAAAATGGCGCGCCAGCGCGTCCTTCACCCCGCCCCACACGCCGCCGTGCATACCCCAGCCGTGCAGCAGGGTGAGGTTCTTCCCTGTACCGCAAGTGTCGATGTGCAAGCTCATATTTCGATTTCGTTTAACGCTGCGGCCAAGCGTTCGACATCCGCCACTTCATGCGCCGCCGACAGCGAAATGCGCAGCCGCGCCTGGCCTTTCGGCACGGTGGGCGGGCGTATCGCCGGCGCCCAGATGCCGCGTTCGCGCAATGCTTCGCTCGCCGCCACGGCTTCTTTATTGCCGCCGATCACCAGCGGCTGGATAGGCGTAGCGGATGGCAGTAACCGCCAGTTGCGCGGTGTCAGGCGGCTATGCAGCACTTCAATGAGATCGCGCAAATGCTCGCGTCGCCAGCCTTCTTCCGCCATCAGGCGCAGGCCGGCGGATAGCGCTGTGGCCAGCGGCGGCGGCATGGCTGTGGTGTAGATGTAGGTGCGGGCGCGCTGGATTAGGGTTTCGATCAGCACTGCATCGCCCGCGGCGAACGCGCCGGCAACGCCCGCCGCCTTGCCCAGGGTCGCCATGTAGACGATGCGCGATGATGCCACGGCAAAATGTTCGAGCACGCCGCGCCCGCCCGCGCCCAACACGCCGAAGCCGTGGGCGTCGTCCAGCATCAGCCAGGCATTGTAATGCTCGCACAAGGCCAGCAGTTGCGCCACCGGCGCCAAGTTGCCATCCATGCTGAACACTGCGTCGCTCACCACCAGCTTGCGCCGCGCGCGCGAGACGGCGAGGCGTTGCTCCAGCGCTGCGAGATCGAGATGGGGGTAGCGGGAGAGCTTGGCGCGCGACAACAGCGCGGCATCGTTCAGCGACGCATGATTGAGTTTGTCGGCGAAAATTTCGTCGTCGCGCCCGACCAGCGCGCCGACGATGCCCAGGTTGGCCATGTAGCCGGTGGAAAACAGCAGCGCACGCTCCAAGCCGACGAATTCGGCCAACGCCGTTTCCAGTTGCTGATGTGCGGAAGAATGGCCGCTGACCAAGTGAGAAGCCCCCGCGCCCACGCCAAATTGCGCAGCGCCTTGCTGCATTGCGGCGATCAACGCCGGGTGGTTGGCCAATCCCAGATAATCGTTGCTGCAAAACGATAGGAATTCGCGTCCGTCCACAATGATCCTGGCGCCCTGCGGGCTTTCCAGAATGCGCCGACGGCGCAGCAGACCGTCGGTTTCGAGGGTTTTCAGTTCGGCGGCGAGATGGGGAAAAGTCATGCAAGCATTGCTCAATCCAGCTCGCGCGGTTCCAGCAACAAAGCCACGCCATCCAGCACCTCTCGCATTCGCTGTGCGGAAAGCGCACCGATTTTTTCGCCCAACTGTGATTTGTCTACCGTGTAAAGCTGGGAAATATGCCTTGCGCGGGGGAAATTGTCCGGATTGGATTGTTCCCAGCGGGATGCAATGCAAGGCGCAAATTGCGCCGCGTGGTCATTCTCACGCAAGCAATTTGCAACGCGGCAGTGCGCCCGCT
>JBAYVP010000343.1:0-5714 GCA_041674485.1 Sulfuricellaceae bacterium | reverse complement strand
GGTTATTCCATTGCCTTCTCTTGTAGTTGCAACGCCGCCATGCGCCCGGAAAACCGTGCAATCCAGCCCGTAGCGCTCTCACCAAACGGGTGAACGCGGAATGCATGATAAAGCTGTTTAGAACCACCATGTTACACGTCCCGGCAAGCGGTCAACTGAGCTTTCTAGGTTCAACCTATCGAGCATATCGGGAGAGCACACTCTCGTAGATGCGCGTGAGCGTGCCGTCTTTTTCCATTTTGCGCAATTCGGCGGCGATTCTCGGAATCAGCGCCTCATGCTTCTTGTTCAGGTACAAGTACCAATACCCTTCCAACAGGTTGGGCTGCAACACCTTGATTCCGTTTATACCCATACTCGCGACGATTTGCAATCCCTCCAATTTTTCCAGCAAGGCAATGTCGATGCGATTCTTGTCCAGCATCGAGAACATCTGCTCTGCACTCTCTAAAGTAGTGACCGACTTTGCGCCGGTTGCCGCCTGTTCCAGTATTTTCCAGCCGCGCACCAGACCAACGTTATAAGGCTTGATGCTATCGGCGCCGGCCACCTTGAAATCGACGTCGCGGCTGAAGACCACCATTTCGTATCTCATGACGGGCGCCGGAACCCTCATCATATTCGGGTATTTTTTCTCCAGACCCGGTACACGTGCGACATCGCCGTCGACAATACCGTCATTGACGTTAATCAACGCGCGCTCCGCCGCCGGCAGACTGTGAATTTCGAACGTGACGCCGACCCGTTTGGACAGTTCCAGGTAAACCTGATCCAGTACGCCATCCCGCTTCGCGGAAGTGACCGGCGCGTAGAACGGGGAGTTCAACACGAGGATTGGCTCGGCCCAGGCAGGTCCGATCAGCAGGCCAATAATAATAGATGATATGATGATGATGGTTTTCATGTCATCCTCCGTAAGTCGAGCGGCAGACGTATTGCCTCAAGGTAAATTTGTTCTCGCCCAGAAAAAAATTATTCACCGCAGAGACGCAAAGACGCAGAGACGCAGAGACGCAGAGATTTTGTAGCGTAATGGTATGCTTTCACCATCCGTTATATTTCTCCGCGCCTGAAGCGTCTCTGCGGTGAAAAAAATCACCCGGAGAACCGCGCCAGCGCTTGATCTACGACACATTCTTCGCAAAAAATGCAACGACTTGACTGGTAAGTTACTACAACCCATTGTTTTTCCTCAGCGCCTCTGCGCCTCTGCGGTGAATGGTTTTTCCCTGGGCGGAGAACAAATTTACCTTGCGTATTGCCTGTCCCTGGTTGAACATCATTCACCGTGTGTCGGCATTTCCGGGGCAGCGGGCGCCTGTAACGGCAGATTGACCCAGAAAGTGCTTCCCAGCCCCTCGCCTTGCGAACTTGCGCCGATCCGGCCGCCGTGATGCTCGACTATCTTGCGGCACAGCGCCAGCCCGACGCCGGCGCCTTCGTAGGCGGCGCGCGTATGCAGGCGTTGAAACATCTGGAACAGGCGGTGTATCTGGTCGGGAAGGATGCCGACGCCGTTGTCGGTCACCGTCAGCCGCCATTCGTTCCCGACCGTCTCGCTGGTAACGACGATTTCCGGCCGGCGCCCGGCAACGCGGTATTTGACTGCATTGCCGACCAGGTTCTGGAGCAGCCGCATGATCTCGTCGCGGCTGACGAATACGCGCGGCCAGTCGCCGCCGACGCTCAACCCGGCCTGCGCTTCATTAATCGCCGGTTGCAGGAACAGCAGCGCCTCGTCGAGCAATTTGCGGCTCGCCACCCATTCCGGCGGTTCGCCTTTGCGCCCCACCCGCGAGTATTCGAGCAGCGCCACCAGCATCTTGTCGAGACGCTGCGCGCCGTCGATGGCGAAATTGAAAAATTCGCGTTTCTCACCGTCGAGTTGCCCGGCCAGCCTCTTTTCGAGCAGTTGCAGATAGCTGGAGATCATGCGCAGGGGCTGGCGCATATCATGGGAAATCGCATAGCTGAATTGCTCCAGTTCGGCGTTGGAGCGTTTAAGCTCCTGCATCACCTGCTTGCGCTCGGTAATGTCCAAAGCCACGCCGTGTAGCCCGACAATAGCGCCGCCCGCATCGCGCAGGGCTTCCCCGCGCGCCAGCATCCAGCCTTTGCTGCCGTCTTGCCGGATCATTTCCAGTTCGAGTTCATACGGGACTCCCGCCTCCCGCGCACGCGGCAACGCCTCGTTCAATCTATTCCAACTCTCGGGAGTAAGCAACTTTTGGTGCGCGACGAAATCCGGCGGCGGCAGAGCGGGGTTCAAACCCAATATGCGGTAAAGCTCCTCGGACCAAACGACCTGATTGGTCGCCATGTCCAAACGCCAACTGCCCAGATGAGCGATACGCTGCGCTTCTTTCAACTCCTCCGCCTTTTGTTGCAGCGCCTGCTCCGCCAGGACTTGCGCAGTGATGTCCTGCGCAGTGCCGATCCCGACAGTAAGTTGTCCCGCGTTATCGAAGACAAACTCAGCTTGTTCGCGCACCCATTTGATTTGTCCGTCCACCACGATGCGGTGGGCAATGTCGTAGAGCGCACCGTGCAGCGCTGCCTGCCAGGCAGTGTTCACCGCATCCCGGTCTTCGGGGTAAATGCGGGACAGAAAGTCTGTATAAGTAAGTGGTATGCCATCGGCAACACCAAAAATCCGGTAGGTTTCTTCCGACCAAGTCAAATCGTTGCTGACCACATCCAGTTGCCAACTGCCGAGATGAGCCACGGCCTGGGCGCGCTTGAGGTTGGATTCGCTTGCGTGCAATTCCTGCGTGCGTTGCGCCACCCGCTGCTCCAGCAGGTTTTGCTCTTCTGCCAGACGTTCGGTCAGGTGATCGAATTCGCAAGCCAGCCGGTCCAGCTCGTCGGTGCATAGAGGCGCGCCCTCGGACGAAACCATGTGTTCCACGGTGATTCCCCGGCGGTAGCCGGTCAGATATTCCGCCATGCGGTGCAAGCGCCGCCCGGCGATCCGGTGAAAACCGAACAGGATAAGACCGGCCACAACGGTAACCTGAAGTGTCTGCGCCAGCACGATAAGCCAGGCCTCGTGCCGCAAATCCCGGCGTAGCGGCTCCAGACTGACCACCAGGGTCAATGTGCCCAGCGTAAGCTCCTTGTCCCTGAAAGTGCGGCGTATCGCCACCTGCCTTTCGAAAACCGGCACACCGGCGGCGGGCCGCCTGCCCACTGCCTCTGTGGGCTTATCCGCCTGCTCCAGTTGCACCAACGCCATGTTGTGAATGCTCTTGAGTCCGGCCAGATGCGTGCGAACGAGACTGGCATCCCCCAGCCACAATGCCTCCCGCAACGCCGGTTGGCTGGCGCCGGCGATTTCGTCCAGATGGCGCTCCAGTTGGGCGGCGCGATTCTGGTAATCCTGAAACAGCACCAATCCGCTCAATAGCGGCACCAGAAGTACGCCGATGACCACGCTCAGCAGCGCGAGACGGCGACCGATGCGGTTGGAAAAAGCTTGCAGCAAAGGGCTCATTTTGTCGCCGGAGCTTGATACCCCGCCTGACGGAACGCCGCCGCATAGCTGCCGTCCGCCTTGATCGCGCGGATTGCTGCAGCCAGGGGTTCGACGAGATGCTGGTGACGTCGGTGAAGCATCAAGTGTTGCGGCGTGACCAGCAGCGGCGGGTCGAGCACGCGTATCCCCTTAAGCCCCAATTCCTTGACGAGATACAGGCCGGTCGCGCGCTCGTAAATCACGATGTCGGCTTTGCCTTCCGGCAACAACGGAAAAAGCTCCCCCGGCCCGCGCACCCGCAGAATGTCTGCGGCGCGCACCTGCTCTTCGAGGATTTTCCAGCCGAGAACATAGCCCACCCGCTGCTTGGCAAGATCGTCCAAGCCCCTGGCCTGGATATTCGGGCGGGAAACGAAGCCGCTCATGGGCAGCGCATAAAGCACTTCGGGAACAACAACCAGGTTGGCGTATTTCGCCGTCACCACGCTTGGGATGCGCAAAATGTCGCCGTCGGTCACGCCCGCATCGGCGTTGAGCAGGGAGCGTTCGCAGGGAAGTTGTTCGATGCAGGCCGTCACGCCGACACGGCGAAAAGCCTCGATCGCCACGCGATCGATGATCCCCGTTCCGTCTGCATTGGAAAGGGGCTGCCGGTGGCAGGAGCCGATGACGACCTGACACGCTGCTTCTGCGGCGCGCAGCGGCGAAGACACGGCCCACCCCAGCGTCGCAAGCACGGTTGCCGCCAGAAAAACGGCGACACCGGCTGACATTGATGGTACGCGATTCATGGATTTTTTCTCCTTATTTCATTTCCGCGCGCCGCGTGGGAATGCCGTCAACAAGCCTACCCGGCCACCGCTGATCGGGGCTAAACACCACCTGCATGTGCTCCACGGGCATCAAACCTTCAGCAGCGGGAAACTCACGGTAAATTCCGCCCCGTCGGCGACATTGGCTGCCGCGATGCGCCCTCCCATGCTTTTCTCGACTATCATCCTGGACATGTACAGCCCGATGCCCGTACCGGCTTCCTTGGTCGAAAAATAGGGGTCGAAGATGCGCTCCATCACCGCATCGGGTATGCCGCCGCCATTGTCGCGCACCATGATGCTTGCCGTATCGTCGCCCTGCGCCAGCCGGACAGTGATGCAGCCATGCTGCACCCCGCTGCTCTTGATCGCATCCTTGGAATTGTTGAACAGGTTGAGCAGCACTTGCGCAAGCTCGTTTTCGTAACCCATGGTTTCGATGTCGTCCTTGCCTTCCATTCTGCACTCAATGTCTTGTTCGCGAAAGCCGGCATCGACCAGTGCAATGGCGCCATGCACCGCCTCCCCGATCTTAAACGGTCGTCTCTCCGGGCTGGATTGAAAAAAATTGCGGAGATCGTCTATGGCGTGGGACATTTTCTGGATGACGCGGTTGCCGCCCGCCACCGCCCGCGCCAGCGTCGCTTCGTTCAGCTCGCCGAAGCGGTAATCGTCCTGGATATTCGCCAGGATCAGCGCCAACGCGTTCAGGGGTTGACGCCACTGATGGGCGATGTTATGCACCATCTCCCCCATCGCGACCTGGCGCGATTGCTGTATCAATTTGAGGTCCTTCGCGCGGTTTATTGCCAACTCTGCCTGGACGCGCTGTTCCAATGTTTCGTTGAGAAGCCGCAAACGGGATTCGAGCGCGCCGCGCACCTGCGCGTTGCGCACCGCGCGATTCAGCGCATCGACGTCGAACTGCCCCTTGACCAGGTAATCCTGGGCGCCGGCCTCCAGCGAGGCGACGGCGAGCGCGTCGTCGTCATGCCCGGTAAGCACCACGATAGGCACATCGGCGAATGCGGCGCGCATTTTTTGCACCGTGGCGACCCCCGACGAATCGGGCAACGACAAGTCGAGCAGCACGACATCGGGCAACTTGCGCTTCGCCTCATTAATGCCGTCGGCCAGCGTCTGCACCCAGATCGCGGGTTCTTCGCCGTCGCGGCTCCCGAGACCGGCCAAACGCACCAGCGCCCGGATCAGGCCATAATCGCCCGGCTCATCCTCGACCACCAGGATAGTCGTTGCAGGTTGGAAATGTTTATGCATCGTTTGCCCGTTATCCTAGAAACCTTCGTTGAACGGGCTGGAGTGTGCGGTTTTCCGGGTGCAGGGCAAGGCGCAACGACGAAGAATGGTTGTTCCATTCTGAGGAGTTGCAACGCCGCCATGCGCCCGGAAAACCGTGCAATCCAGCC
>JBAYVP010000342.1:0-5772 GCA_041674485.1 Sulfuricellaceae bacterium | reverse complement strand
TGTTATATATTTTGCGTTCACCCGTATGGTGAGAGCGCTACGGACTGGATTGCACGGTTTTCCGGGCGCATGGCGGCGTTGCAACTCCTCAGAATGGAACAACCATTCTTCGTCGTTGCGCCTTGCCCTGCACCCGGAAAACCATACACTCCAGCCCGTTCAACTGAGCTTTCTAGGATAAATAGGCCGGAACGAACCCCAGCCCGCTCATGGCTAAACGCACCGAATTCGTCGAATTTGTCATCGAACAGATGGCGCCGTTCGGCGCGATTCGTGTGCGGGCGATGTTCGGCGGGTTCGGGGTTTACCAGGATGATCTCATGTTTGCGATCATCATCGACGATAGCCTGTATTTCAAGGCGGATGCCGCCACCAGCGGCGAATTCACCGCGCAGGGGCTAAACCCGTTCACCTACCTTTCTCGCGGCAAAACAGTAACCCTGCAATATTACGCAGCGCCGCCGGACGTATTCGAATCCCCCGAGGCCATGCAAAAATGGGGGCGACTGGCTATCGGCGCGGCATTGCGGTCACGATCCAAATAGTTCCAGAACAAGGTAATTTGTTCTCGGCGGCAATGTAGGAATGTGCCGTAGATCAAGCACTGGCGCGGCTCTTTGGTAGGGTGGATAAGCGAAGCGCATCCACCTGAACATTCCGGGACACCCTTCGGTGGATGCGCTACGCTCTTGTGCCCTTTGGGTATATCCACCCTACATCCTGGACAATGCGCGAAACGAGGTAATGTCTCGCTCTGCAAGCACCAACAGTCGGCGGGCGCGTTCAATAAGCTGTGTCATATAACACCCGGCCTTCGCGCAAGGCCCAGTAGACGGCGGTGGAACAAGCGCCTTGTTGCTGGTTGATTTCCGCTTGCGAATAGACCAATACGTCCACCGGCACGCTTAACGGGCGCAACACTTGCCTCAAGCGCACCATTTCGTTGAATTTATCGTGTAGCTCCGGTTCAATCACCAAAAAATCCAAATCAGAATTTTCCTGCGCATCGCCGCGCGCATACGAGCCGAACAGGATGACTTTGGCGGGCTTGGCGGCTTCGCCTAACAGTTGCGCGGCTTGCTGTATGATTTGTTCTGAAATCATAGGAGCTGATCGATCTTCGCCGCCAATCGGCGAAATTCATTTACGCTTCCCACGGATTAATGACCGTAACGCCGGCTGCCTCATAGGGAGCTGTATCGCGTGACGCCACAACGAACCCGCGCAAGGCGGCGATTGCGGCAATATAGCCGTCAGGTGTTGGAAATCCTCGTCCGGCGACCTTGGCTGTCACGGCCAGCTCGGCATAGCGCCGTGCTGCATCAATGTCGAATGGAAGCACCCGATCCCTGAATAGTCCCATCAGACCGTCAAGGGTTTGTGCCAACATGTCCTTGCGCTTGCCCGCCGGGAGTGCACCGATGCCAAACAGCAGCTCGGCCAATGTCACGCTGGACAGATACAGCGTTTCGGCTACTTGATTGTTCAGCCAAGCCCGCACAGCCGGGTGCGGCTCGGGTTTCATCGCCTCTGAAACGACATTGGTATCGAGAACGATCATTCAAACCTCAGCGGCTCGGCCGGCGTCTTGTCTCTCACTTGCTGAAAGACCTCGAAATCCTCGTTCGTAAGGCCGACCTTGCGGCCCAGTGCCGCGAGGGCTTCACCCAAGCGAACGCGCGTTTCCGGCTTGACAACGGCTGCCAGAATCTCGCGGACTTCGGCCTCGGTGCTGTGCCCATGTTGAGCGGCCTGCACCCGTAACGCACGATGCACGTCATCGGGCAGATTGCGTACTGTCAGCATTGCCATAGCATCACCTCATAAAAGTGCATTCGACGCATTCACTATAATACGTTGAATTCACTTCTGCAAGGCGTATTGTCATGTCGGAAAACATTTGTTTTGCGACATACAGCGTTTTCAACTCAGATCAATGTGAGGTTCGCTTTTGGCGAACAGCCAAGCCGACTCACGCTTTAGACGCGAAGGCGCGAAGAGAAGCGAACCAGTATCTTTTTTTTGCGCGTTGGGAATGAGACCGCCCATTCTTACTCGTCCCCACTTCTTCGCGTCTTCGCGTCTTCGCGGCTTCGCGTCTTCGCGTCTTCGCGTCTTCGCGTCTTCGCGTGAAAAATTCTTATCAGAAATTGCGACCTTCACCTGAAAATCGCAACTTCACAAGCGACAATTTGTTGCCGTTTGTTATTGCATTAGAGCATAAAGGCTGTAACTATAATTTTTGTAATTGTTCTTGATTGAAAATGCTGTATATCAAGCACTGGTGCGGTTCTCCGGCTAAAATGCTTTCACCGCAGAGACGCTTCAGGCGCGGAGAAATCACAGCATCTCTGCGTCTCTGCGGTAAATAGGCTATTCCGGCTTAGGCAGGCGCACTTAATGCGGCCACCGGTATTCGGAATTTTGCAGGATCAGCTTGCGCTTTTCACGAGCCATGCTCTCTGCGGCTTCGTCCAGTTTTCTCTGTTTTTCCTTTAGTTCCTTATCCCGCTTACGGATGTCAAATTGCAAATTTTGCAATGCCCTGATTTTACTTTTGCTGAATTTGGGTTCGCTGGGACGGCAATCCGGCGGCGTGGCGCTAACCGGCGGCGCAACGCTTGCCGGGGCTTTCGCCAGGTGCGATTTCGAAGCTTTTGCACCGCTGGCAGTCATGGTTTTTACGGTGTTGCGCAATTGTTCCAGCTCCGTATCGTTCTCGGCTATCATTTTTTTCAGGTTTTCGTTGAGCGCCTTTTCTTTTTCCAACGCCTCTTTGCTTTTGGCTACTTCCGCATTGGCCTGCTCCAAAGAAGCGCCGGCGGCCAAAAGTTTTTCCGCCGCGATCAGGGAAGCCGCATGGTGTTCACGGGCGGATTTTTTTATAAAAAAGGCCGCGCCACCCGTTGCGAGCAACGAATAAACCAGACAAATTGCAATTGCTATCCGGTTGGATTTAAAGAAATTATTCATAGCGCCATGAATCCACCTTGACTTGCCCAACGAGAGCGGGGGCGTTCTGACGCCGACTGAACGTGAATCAGAACCCGAGTACGTCAAGTTAACAAATAAATCCCTCTATCACAAGCGTTGGGTCAGGGTAAATTTGTTCTCCGCGCGGGGAAAAACCATTCACCGCAGAGGCGCAAAGGCGCTGAGGAAAAACAACGGGTTGTAGAATTGAATGGTTTTACTCTTTTCGTTGATTTCTCGGCGTCTCTGCGTCTCTGCGGTAAATAATTTTTTTCTGGGCGAGAACAAATTTACCTTGAGCGTTGGGTTGCTGGCCGGAATCCTCCCCTACTCACCCCTCATAAATAGCTACGCCGCGTTGCGGGATGGCGGCGCTCATAGTGATTGCCCCGGCTGTCGATAACACCAGTTCCGCCACATTTCGCGCAGCGCGATTTCGAAATGACGGGCAAAGCGCGGCGCGTCGAAAAGCGGCGAAGCCAGCACTTGCTGCCGCAGCCCGTTGCGCAGCGTTGCCAGACGCTGCAAATCGCCGGCGTGCGACGCCGCGCGGGCGATGTAGTCGTCGGCATCGGCGGCTATCCATGCGGGCAAGCCAGCGTTGTGCATGATGCTGGCGCCGATGTGCGACAGGAATCTTTCGCCCGCCAAGGTCAGCACCGGCGCGCCCATCCATAGGGCTTCGATGCTGGTCGCGCCACCAGGGTAGGGGAACGGGTCGAGGGCGATATCCACCCGCCGGTAGGCGGCCAGCAGTTCGGCGCGCGGCGCGGCGCTTTCCAATATCAGCCGTTCGGCGGCTATGCCGTGGGCGGCGAAACGCGCGACCACACTGTGCCGCACTGTAGCTTCCCCAAGCTGCCTGGTTTTCAGGAACAGGTGGCTACCCGGCACAGCCAGCAGCACCCGCGCCCACAGCGCCACCACGGCATCGTTCATTTTGGTCAGGTGGTTGAAACAACCGAAGGTGATATGTCGCTCTGCCAGCGCAGGCAGCGGCGCAACCGGCACATCCACATCCGGCGGGCTGAAGCACAAATAGGTTTGCGGCAGGCGCTGGATTTTTTCGATGAAATGGCTCTCTTCGGCTTCCGGCGCGGTCCACGGGTCGGCGATGAAATAATCCATGGCCGCAACCCCAGTGGTGGCGAAATAGCCCAGCCAACTGGCCTGCACCGGCGCGGGTTTCCAGGCGAACAGGGGCAGGCGATTGTAGGCGGTGTGCCCCGCCAAGTCGATCAAAATATCAATGCCGTCGTCGCGTATTTGCTGCGCAAGGCTTGCGTCGGACAGCCCCGCCACCGAATGCCAGCCATGGCAACTGGCCTTAAGCCGTTCGGTCAGCGCATCGCTACGAGCATGGTTGGAGTAGGCGATCATCTCCAGCCGACCGGATGCATGGGACGCCAGCGCCGCCAACAAACTTTCCAGAAAATAACCCACCGGGTGATTGCGCAAATCCCCGGACACCAGCCCCACGCGCAAGCAGCGCTCCGGCGCGGGAACGTTGCACCAAACCGTATACGGATGGGCTTGCCGCGCTACCAGTTCGCCGAAGCGCCGGGCTTCGGCCAGCAACATCACGACCGGCTGGTCGGCCAGATAGTTGTGGATGAACAGCAAATTGCCCAGCGCCTTGGTGTAGCCGGGGTCGCACTCCAGCGCGCGGCGATAGCTGGCCAGCGCGCCATCAAGCTGGCCGAGGTCTTTCAGCACATTGCC
Organism: Sulfuricellaceae bacterium; assembly: GCA_041674485.1. Taxonomy (GTDB): domain Bacteria; phylum Pseudomonadota; class Gammaproteobacteria; order Burkholderiales; family Sulfuricellaceae; genus JAGXQV01. The sequence continues at coordinate 1,077 of JBAYVP010000342.1, read as the reverse complement.
CAGGTTGTTGTGCGCATCGGCAAAATCCGGCTTGATCTCCAGCGCCCGGCGGCAGCTTGCCGCTGCGTCGTCGAGCAGTCCGCAATCTTTCAGCGCAACGCCCAAGTTGCCATGCGCTGCGGCAAAATCGGGCTTCAACTCCAGCGCGCGACGGTAGCTTGCCACCGCGCCATCGGGCCGCCCGAGGTCTTGCAGCACATTGCCCAGATTGTAGTGCGCCTCGGCGAATCCGGGTTCCATCTCCAGCGCTTTGGTGTAGCTCGCCAGCGCGGCTTCGAGTTGCCCACGGTCGCGTAGCGCATTGCCCAGGTTGTTGTGCGCATCGTCGTCATCGGGCAAAAGCTCCGTAGCTTTTTGCAGCGCGGCCAGCGCATCCTTGCCCTGCATTTGCAGGGCCGCCCCCAAACCCTTCCAGGCAAAGCCGAAGCGCGGATGGCGCTCAATCAACAGGCGCGCAAGGCTCTCCATTTCGGCATGGCGTCCGGCGTTGAACAGGGCGACGAGTTGCTCGCGTTCGGCCTGCGGCAAATCGGCTGGGGGCGCACCTTCCGAAAAGGCGCTACGATCCAACGCCCCCGGATTATCCGTCAGTGCTATGGCCGCTTGCCGCAAACGCTGCGCCGCCGGCGTATCCAGCCCGCACTGCATGGCGGTCTCTATAACTATCAACGCTTCCCCGGCTTGGCCGCACGCCAACAGTGCTTCCGCATACGACAGCCAATATTGCCCTTGGGTGGGATCGCCTTCCAGCGCGGTTTTCAAGTAGGGCAATCCGGCGGCCTGCCCCAGCAGCACACCCAGGTTGTGGTTGGCGTCCGGGTAATCGGGACGGACTTGCAGCAGGGCGCGGTAGAGCTGTTCCGCCTCCGGCAAACGCCCCGCCTGATGATGCTCTGCGGCCTGTTGCAAAGCCGCAGCGAGAAGCACGGTTGGGAAAGTGGCGGCGGCCATATTATCCTAGAAAGCTCAGTTGAACGGGCTGGAGTGTGCGGTTTTCCGGGTGCAGGGCAAGGCGCAACGACGCGCAATGGTTGTTCCATTGCAAGGAGTTGCAACGCCGCCATGCACCCGGAAAAC
>JBAYVP010000341.1:0-5798 GCA_041674485.1 Sulfuricellaceae bacterium | reverse complement strand
TACCGCAGAGACGCCGAGGCGCAGAGATTTTGTAGGGTAATGGTATGATTTTACCATCCGTTATATTTCTCCGCGCCTGAAGCGTCTCTGCGGTGAAAAAAATCACCCGGAGAACCGCGCCAGTGCTTGATCTACGACATATTATTCGCAAAAAATGCAACGACTTGACTGGTAAGTGACTACGGTGCTGCCTATGTTGGCTGCCGGTATTGTTTGTTTTTGTATACGTCTATAATATACAGCGATGATCGATTTAACCAAGATTACCGGTTTCGACTGGGATGACGGAAACGCCCGCAAGAACGACAAGCACGGCGTTTCCATGGCGGAAGCGGAGCAGGTTTTTTTCAACGATCCGCTGCTACTGATTGCCGATGCCAAGCACAGTCAGGGTGAAACGCGCTTTCACGCATTGGGCAAGACAGACGAGGAGCGGGTGTTGCATCTTACGTTCACCCTGCGTTACGCCGGCGGGAAAATTCGCGTGATCTCGGCCAGAGACATGCATCGAAAGGAGCGAACGATTTATGAGCAAGCAACTTAAAGCCATTCCCCGGCTCGCCAACGAAGCGGAGGAACGGGCTTTTTGGGAAACGCACGATTCCACCGACTATCTCGACTGGACGCAAGCCCAACGCGCCGTGTTGCCCAACCTCAAGCCCACGACCAAAACCATTTCCTTACGCTTGCCCCAGCACCTTCTGGACTCAATCAAGGCCGCCGCCAATTCCCGCGACGTGCCCTACCAATCGTTAATCAAGGTATGGTTGCAGGAAAAATTGCACAGCCATTGACGCCTTGCGCCCCGGCTTGAACAATAACCCTAGAAACCTCCGTTGACCGCTTGCCAAGATGTATAACATGGTGGTTCTAAACAACTTTGTCATCTATTTTGCGTGTACCCGTTTGGTGAGAACGCTACGGGCTGGATTGCACGGTTTTCCGGGCGCATGGCGGCGTTGCAACTACAAGAGAAGGCAATGGAATGACCATTCCGCGTCGTTGCGCCTCTTGTGCCCAGGCCGTAAGGCCGTCGGGTATGCCCTGCACCCGGAAAACCGCACACTCCAGCCCGTTCAACGGAGGTTTCTAGGATAACGAGCCGCCCGTGCTTGCGCCTCAAGCGTGTTGGCTGTGCAGCAACGCGTGGAATTCGCGCTGCATCAAATCCTCATCCCCCAGATTCATTTCCACCAGGCGGCGCAAGGCAGTGACGCTGTCCAGTTCGATGCCGGTGCATTTCAGCCCGATACAGGTTTGCGTCAGGTGAACGATTTCCCCGTCCATTTCGATTTTTTCCTCGGGATCCAATACGACATTTAGCCGGCAGGAATTGCCCAGCGCCATGTGGGCATCCCCGTAATGCTCGATAAGCGCCCCTTTAAGGGAAATATCCAGGAGCTTGGCCGGAAAAATATGCCCGGCATAAGTAAATGTCACCGGCTGGTGGAAACTGATACGGGTGAAACGGCGCTTGTCGGTCATGCGTCACCTCTGCTGTGTTTGATGGGCGTATGGAAAAGTCAGATTATGCCTTGCACGGCGGCAATTGTCCGGTTTTGGATTGTTCCCATGCCGTAGCGCAAGGCATAATCCTAGAAAGCTCAGTTGAACGGGCTGGAGTGTGCGGTTTTCCGGGTGCAGGGCAAGGCGCAACGACGAAGAATGGTTGTTCCATTGCCTTCTCTTGTAGTTGCAACGCCGCCATGCGCCCGGAAAACCGTGCAATCCAGCCCGTAGCGTTCTCACCATAATGGGTGAACGCAAAATATATGACAAAGTTGTTTAGAACCACTATGTTACGCATCTTGGAAAGCGGTCAACTGAGCTTTCTAGGATTATGACTGCGAAATTGTGCAAGAAATTGCGTTTTCAACTATCGGTCGAATTCCACCAAGCAAAGAATTATGTCCACAATGCCCAAGAACGCCCTATTGACAACGGCATCAGCCGAAGGGACGCCGACAGTCTGGTTCTCTCTGATGTTGCCTTTGTTGCTGCTCGCCGCTGCCATGACAGGTGTCGGCATTTATACCTTTGAATCGGCAAAGAAGGTGGTTACGCAAGACATTGCCGCCGATATGGAGGCCATCGCCAAACTCAAGGTGGATAGGATCGAACAATGGCTGGGCGAACGTAATAACGATGCGCGTTTAATTTCCTCATCGCAGTTGTCCGCAGACTTGCAGCAATGGCTGGACGGCGGCAGGCGGGACAATCGCTTGAAAAACCGCTTGCTCGCGCACTTGCATTTCCAAGGGCTTGCGCACTATCGCAATATCAGCTTGCTTTCTGCGGTCGATGGCAGTCAGTTGCTGAAACTAGGAGACCATCCCGACCTGCCGGCGATCCGTGCGCAAGCGCTGGAAAGCGCCGGACAAGGCGCGCCGATTCTCGAAGATATTCATGCGCGTGAAGGAGCAAATACGGCGGAAATGGAAATCGGCTTTTTCAGCCCCGTGCGTGCGGCTGGCGGTGGACAAGTGCTGGCGGTGATGCACACCATGCTGGATCCCGACGATGTTCTTTACCCGCTGCTAAAAAAATGGCCGGGCGCCAGCAAGTCCGCCGAAACCCTGTTGTTGCGCAGGGAGGGCGATGAAATACTGTTTCTCAACACAGTACGCCATATCAGCGATTCCGCCTTGCGCCTGCGGCGGCCTTTGGCAGAGGCGAATTTTATCGCCACGCGTTTGATTCGCGAGGGCGAGGGATTCTTCGAAGCTAACGACTATCGCGGCGCACCCTCCTTTGCCTATGGGATGCCGGTCGCCGGTACGCCATGGTATCTCGTCGCCAAGGTGGATCGGGACGAAGCCTACGCCCGGTTCTTCCGCGTCGCACGCATTTCCGCCGTGCTGTTTTGCGCGCTGCTGCTGGTTTGCATTGTGTGGCTGGTCTCGCGCAAACGGCTGGAGATGGCGTTAAGCAAATCCTACCGGGAAATCGAGGACCTCTATCAAAATGCCCCGTGCGGCTACCATTCCGTGGATAAGAACGGCGCTTTCATGCGCATTAACGACACCGAACTAAAGTTGCTTGGCTATAGCCGTGACGAAGTCGTCGGCAAGATGCGCATGCATAACCTGCACACAGCCGCCAGCAAGGCCAGATTTGAGGAGTGCTATCAACGTTTTATGGAATCCGGCCTGATTACGGACATGGAGTTCGAATTCATGCGCAAAGATGGGACGGTCGTGCCGGTGCTCGTCAATGCGACGGCGATCAAGGACGACCAGGGACGCTATGTGATGAGCCGCTCGATAATCATCGACATAACCGAGCGCAAGCTGGCCGAACACATTCAGCACCGGCTCAGTCGTGCGCTCAGGCTCCTGAGCGAATGCAATATGGCGCTGGTGCGCGCCATTGATGAACATGCCCTGCTCGACTTGATCTGCCGGTTGACCGTGGAGACGGGGGGATACCCGATGGCATGGGTCGGCATCGCAGAACACGATGCGCAGAAGTCGGTGCGCGTCGCCAGCCGCTTCGGGGATGAAACGGGCTATCTGGACGCTGTCCGCATTTGCTGGGAAGACAACGAACTGGGCCGCGGCCCGACCGGAGCGGCGATAAGAACCGGCGCAACGCAAGTCAACCCGAGTTGGCTGAACAATCCCGCGATGGCGCCATGGCGCGCGGCTGCGATAAAGCGCGGCTATCAATCCAGCATTGCCCTGCCGCTTGCCGAGCGCGATGTGGTGTTCGGCGCGCTCACCCTGTATGCATTGGAAGCGAATGCATTCGGCAGCGATGAAGTAAAGCTGCTGGAAGAACTCGCCGGCAACCTGGCTTTTGGCATCACGACCCTGCGTGCGCGCGTAGCCCATGTACAGGCGGAACATGAACTGCGCTTAACTCAGGAACGTTTGCAAGGATTGTTCGGCAGCATCAAGGATGCCGTCTTTGTGCTTGGCGTGGGGATTGATGGCAAGCCGGGATGTTTTACCGAGGTCAACGATGTGGCCTGCGAACGATTAGGCTATAGCCGTGCGGAACTGCTCACGTTAAACCCGATAAGCATTAATGCGCCGGAGCACCATGCCGACATTTTACTCGCCGTCAATCAGATGTTTGAGAGCAAGACCGGCATTTTCGAGCGCACGCATTTGACCAGGGACGGCAGGCGCATTCCGGTGGAAATCAGTGCAAGCGGCTTCACCCTGCATGGGCAGAAGATGATCGTCTCCCTCGCGCGCGACATTACCGAACGCAAGCGCTTGGAGAAAACCACCGAAGAAACGCTCCAGCGCCTGCGCGACCTCTCGACGCACTTGCAGACCGTGCGCGAAGAGGAAAAAGCCCGCATCGCCCGCGAAATTCACGACGACCTGGGCGGCACATTGACGGCGCTTAAGATAGACCTGTACTGGCTGACGCGTAACTCGTCCGTAAACGGGGAAACCAACCCCCTGCTGGAACGCATCGAATCGATGTCGCACTTGCTCGACAACGCGGTAGGCGTCACGCGTCGCATCATCACCGAACTGCGCCCCAGCATCCTCGACGATCTCGGCTTGCTGGCCGCCATCGAATGGCAAGCCGCGCAATTTCACAAGCGCACCGCCATCAAGTGCCGGGTGAATTGCGTCGAGGACAAAAATACGCTGGACCGGCAAAGCTCGATCACCCTCTTCCGCATTCTCCAGGAAGCGCTCACCAACGTGATGCGGCATTCCGGCGCATCCCTGGTGGACATCGAATTCCGCAATGACGACAATACGGCAATGCTACAAGTGCATGACAATGGCTGCGGCTTGAGCGGGGAAAACCGCGCCGCAGTCCATCGCTATGGCATACGCGGCATGTTGGAACGCGCCAATTCGCTGGGTGGGCGCATCGATATCGAGAGTCCGCCGGAGGGCGGACTGAAAATAACCGCGACGCTACCGCTGCATAATAACGAAATCACGGGGGAAAACAGATGATCCGCATATTAATCGCCGACGACCATTCCATAGTCCGCCATGGCCTGAAACAAATTGTAGAGGAAAGTGGCGAAATGCGCGTGGTGGCGGAAGCCGCAAACGGCGCCGACGCCTTGCACAAAATGCGTGAAATCGCCTGCGACGTGGTGCTGCTCGATATTTCCATGCCGGGCAAAAACGGCATTGATGTCCTAAAGCAGATCAAGGAAGAAAAACCCAAATTGCCGGTGCTGATCCTCAGCATCTATCCCGAAGACCAGTATGCCGTGCGTCTCATCAAGGCCGGCGCATCCGGCTACATGACCAAGGAAAGCGCGCCGATGGAAGTGGTCGAAGCCGTGCGACGGGTGGCGGGCGGCAAGAAATACATCAGCCCGGCAGTCGCCGAAATGCTTGCCAACGGCATCGGCTCCCCGGAAGAAAAACGCCCGCACGAAACCCTGTCGGATCGCGAATACCAGATATTCCTGCTTTTCGCTTCGGCCAAAACCGCCACGGAAATCGCCGACGCCCTGGCGTTAAGCGTAAAAACCGTCAGCACCCACCGTAGCCGCATCCTGGAAAAAATGCATCTGCGCAACAACGCCGAGATGATGCATTACGCCATCGAGAACAACCTGGTGCAACAATTGCCCTAGTACGGCAGCGCGTAAATATCGATAACATTATCCTGGCCTACAGGATTGATCGTTCCCACGCTCCGGCGCTCATCGTTACACACAAGTCGGAGCGGGAAGCCCCTCCCCCTCCAAGGGGGAGAGCGTAGCGAGGGGGCAACCGGGAGGGGGATGGGGTAGAACGACACAGGCTAAAATCAATATCTTACATTGTCGTCTGCGCCTTCTACCCCATCCCCACCCTTGCGGT
>JBAYVP010000340.1:0-5798 GCA_041674485.1 Sulfuricellaceae bacterium | reverse complement strand
CGCTGCTCAACTCATGACGGCAATCCATAAAGACAAAACCTTTTTCACCGCAGAGGACGCGGAGGACGCAGAGGAAGAGCATGAGGGTTTTCCTCTGCGTCCTCCGCGTCCTCTGCGGTGAATCGGTTTTTTCCGTGCTGAGAGCAAATTTACCCTGTGGCAGGTTTTCCGGTGCTTGCTAGTGGGGATTTTCCGGCGGGATGTCGCTGAAGTGGTTGCTAATTGCCTCCATGTCTTCTTTGGTGGCGGCAATCGCCTTGGTTTCCATTTCCCGGTAGCGGCGCAGGATTTCCTGTCCGAGTCCGGTGATGTGCGCCCCCCCTCCGCCTTTGCCGCCGGTCGCGGTTTCGATGAGCGGGGAGCGGAAGCAGCGGTTCATCGTATCCACCAGCAGCCAGGCACGCCGGTAGCTCATGTTCATGCGCCGGGCGGCGGCAGAGATGGAGCCGGTTTCCGCGATCAATTCGAGCAAATGGGTCTTGCCGGGACCGAGCGCGATGGCGTGCCCGAACAGGACGCGCAAACGCGGCGCGAGAGGATTGTCGATTTTTTCCATAGCGGATTCCCTGAAGGTTGATGGCGCGATTCTACCTCCAAATCACCGTGCGGAAGGTTGTTGCTTTTGGGGCAAGGAACGCAATCGATTTTATCGATCGTTGGAGGCATGTGCCGCAGCGATTCGGGCAATCAAGCGATAACATCCAGTACAATGCGCTTTGCCTGAAAGGCATAATTATCGACACTTCGCCGACCTGCCATGAACGCCTTTAATCTTAACGCCGCCGATTTTCGCGTAACCCTCCAAGCCGGGCGGGACGAGTTGCGCCGGAATTATCTGGAAAACGGCAATACTGCCGCGTTGCTGCATGGGCATAGTTGGTTGGTGGACAAGCTGTTGGTTTCAATCTGGCGGCAGCTTGCGCTGCCGCGTTCCATCGCGCTGATCGCGGTGGGGGGCTATGGTCGCAGGCAGCTTTTTCCCTATTCGGACATTGATCTGCTGATTCTGTTGCCGGAAAACCCGGATGCTGCCCACTGCCCAAGCCTGGAGCCGCTTGTCGGTCTGCTGTGGGACATCGGCCTGGAAGTCGGGCACAGTATGCGCACGCTGACGCAGTGTCTGGACGAAGCCAAAAATATCACGGTGCAGACCAATTTGCTCGAAGCGCGCTTTCTGACCGGGAACCGCCGACTGTTCCACGATCTCGCCACAGCTATGCGGCAAAATCTGAACCCGCGCGAATTTTTCGATGCGAAACTGCTGGAGCAGCGGCAACGCCATGCCCGCTATTTCGATATCGCCAGCAACTTGGAGCCAAACCTGAAGGAAAATCCGGGTGGCCTGCGGGATTTGCAGAACATTCTATGGATCAGCAGCGCCATGGGGCTGAAAGGTTCATGGACGCAACTGGCGGCTGAATCCGTGATCACCGCTCAGGAAGCGCGGCAAATCCGCCGCCACGAACGGCTGCTGGAAAATCTGCGCATACGCCTGCATTACCTTGCGCGACGGCGCGAGGACAGGCTGCTGTTCGATTACCAGAAGCCGCTGGCCGAACAATTCGGCCTGTCCGGGGAACCCAAGGGCAATCACAAGGTGCAGCGCGAGGCCGGCGAACAGTTGATGCAGCGCTACTATCGCACCGCCAAGGCGATCAGCCTGCTCAACGAAATCCTGCTGAGGACTTTGCGCACACGGATTTATCCCCCCACTTCACGTTTTTCGACCCCGATCAATGCGAATTTCCAGGCGCGCAACGGCCTGCTTGAAATCACCGACGACGATGTCTTTCAGCGCGATCCGGGCGCAATCCTGGAAAGTTTTTTGCTCTTGCAGCAGCAGCCCAAGCTGACCGGCATGAGTGCGACCACCCTGCGCGCGCTGTGGCGCGCAGTGCCGCAGATCGACGGCGCCTTCCGCCGCGAGCCGCGCCACCGCGCGCTGTTCATGGAAATCATGAGCCAGCCCCGCGGCATCACGCGTGAATTGCGCGGCATGAACAAGCTCGGCATCCTGGGGCGCTATATACCGGCATTCGGACGCATCGTGGGGCAGATGCAGCATGACCTGTTCCATGTCTATACGGTGGACGAGCACATCCTGATGGTGGTGCGCAATCTGCGGCGTTTGACGGTGCCGCGCTATGCCCACGAATTTCCGCTGTGCAGCGAACTGATGAGCGTTTTCGAACATCCCGAGACGCTTTATCTGGCCGGGCTGTTCCACGACATCGCCAAAGGGCGGGGCGGCGACCACTCCATGCTGGGTGCGGTGGAGGCGCGCCACTTCTGCAAATTGCACAAACTCACCGAAAAAGAACACAAACTCGTCGTCTGGCTGGTGGAAAATCATCTGTTTATGTCGGCCACGGCGCAAAAACAGGACATCAGCGACCCGGATGTGATCGAAGCCTTCGCCGCCCGGATGCGCGACCAGCGCCACCTGGACGCGCTTTACCTGTTCACCGTGGCCGATATTCGCGGCACCAGCCCGACCGTGTGGAATGCCTGGAAAGGCAAGTTGCTGGAAAACCTCTATCTGGCGACGCATCGCCACTTCGCGGCGCAACGCGACCTGACCGCGCAACGCCATCTTGCCGGCGTATCCGCCAATCAGGAAACCCACCTGCTGACCCGTCAGGCCGAAGCGCTCAGCCAGCTACGCCTGTATGACTTCGACAACGACACCATACAGGCGCAGTGGGCGCAATTGGAGCCGGCCTATTTCCTGCGTCACGACGCCCAGGAAATCGTCTGGCACAGCCGCAACCTCTATCGCCGCGCCAACACCGGAAAAGCCGTCGTCAAGGCGCGCTTAAGCCACGCCGGCGAAGGCATAGAGGTGATGATTTACACGCCTTACCGGGATGACCTGTTCGCCCGGATTTGCAGTTTTTTCGAACGCAACGATTTCAACATCGTCGATGCGAAGATTCATACCAGCCGCCATGGCTATGCGCTGGACACTTTCGTGGTGCTGGACGAGGCCAGCCGTTCCGCCCATTACCGCGAACTGCTGTATTTCATCAATCACGAACTGTTGCAGCGCCTGCTTGGCGAAGCTCCGCTTGAACCGCCGCTACAGGGACGGTTGAGCCGCCATCTCAAACATTTCCCGATCACGCCGGAAATTTCGATCAAGCTGGACGAAAAGAGCGCCCAATATATCCTGTCCGTCACTGCCGGAGATCGTCCGGGGCTGTTGTCGCGCATCGCCCAAACGCTGCTGATGCACGGCATCCACCTGCATACGGCAAAGATCACCACGCTGGGCGAACGCGCCGAGGATATTTTCCTGATTACCGGCGACGAACTGGAGAACCCGAAAAAAACCCTCAAGTTCGAAGCCGACTTGCTGCAACAGCTTCAGACATGAACCTAAGCCGAACAATTGCCGGAACCAAAAAACGTATTCACGCGAAGCCGCGAAGAACGCGAAGAAAAACCAAGGCAGGTTTGGTTTTTTTCGCGGCTTCGCGTGAGAAATTCTTCTCGCAAATGGCGAAAACCTAAGCCAGACAATTGCCGGAACCACAAAATATTTGATCGTTCCCACGCTCCGGCATGGGAATGCAGCTAGGGACGCTCCGCGTCCCGATATAGAAAATGATGTAGCGGAACACTTGCGCAATGACACTGGAGAAGCAAGCTTGAGATTGACTCATCGATTTAATACGCGATGCGGAGCGTCGGCGGCTGCATTCCCACGCCGGAGCGTGGGAACGATCAGAAATCACTTCAGCTCATCGCTTACGGCCTATTGTCTTGATTGCCCTGTGCTTAGTCTTTGGGGTTACCCCCGCCGACCCAGAGTTCTCTATCCAGCGGTTGGCCTGCCTTGACTTACGCAGGACTTTCACCTGCTGGAATACACGACCTTGCCTAGGAGCCTGTCGGACTTAAAGGAAATCGGCTGCAAATCCGCCTGGACGGCCCATATTTCACCGATTTTTTGGTCAATAGAATGGCTATTGACCAAAAAATCGGTGAAATCTGTCCTCGCCCAGCCGAATTTTGCGAGCCGCCGCTACGCGGCTTGCCTGCGAAAACCGCTTCGTTTCGATTCTTCGCCGCACTGACCCCCAGGGTACGCGTCCTCTGGTTGATGTTACGGCTCAACTCGACGCTTTTTCCGGCGCAGGAATAATGCGCACAACTTTTACCGAGCGATCCTGGGTTTGCAGGATTTCCAGGGTGTGGCCGGCGAGTTTGAAGCTCACGCCGGCTTCCGGGATGTCCTCGAAGTGTTCGAGTATCAGCCCGTTCAAGGTCTTGGGTCCGCCCAGCGGAAAATCCAGTTTCAGCTTGCGGTTGAGGTCGCGCAATTGGCTGGCGCCATCAATCAGCCAGCTGCCGTCCTGCTGACGGCGATAGGCGCCAAGCTGGCCGGGGGCGATGGTGGTGAATTCGCCGACGATTTCTTCCAGGATGTCGTCCAGGCTTACCATGCCGAGCAGTTCGCCGTATTCGTCCACTACCAGGCCGGTTCTGCGCTGGTTTTCCTGGCACAATTGCATCTGGCTGAGCAGGGAAGTGCCGGCAGGAATGAAGTAAGGCTCGCGCATCGTGTCTTCCAGGGCTTGTGCGTTGATCTCCCCACTATATATATGGTGCAGCAGTTTGCGCACTTGTACTACGCCGAGGATGTTGTCCAGCTTTTCCCGATACACCAGCAGGCGCGAATGGTGGCTGGTGACCAGTTGTTCGCGCAGCGTGTCGTCGGGCGCATCGAGGTCTATAGCCTCAATCTGGTTGCGCGGCGTCATCACGTCGGCCACGGTGGTGTTTTCCAGCGCGAACAGGTTGGCCAGGACGCTCTGGTGCTGGGGTGGAATGTAATGACCGCCTTCCAGCACCAGTGTGCGCAGTTCCTCCATGCTGAGGGATGCGCCGGCGGTCTGAGCGCTGGGCTTCAGCCGCAGCAGCCAGAGCAGTGCATTGACGAACAGGTTGACGAACCAGATGATGGGATAAAACACCTTAAGCAACGGCGTCAGGATGAATCCGGCGGGAAAAGCGATGCGCTCGGGGTAGGCTGCGCCCAGCACCTTGGGCGTGACTTCGCTGAATACCAGGATCAGGAAGGTTACGACCAGGGTTGCCGCAGTCAGCATCCACTCGCTGTCGCCGAACAGGCGGATGGCGATGATCGTGACCAGTGCGGCGGAAGCGGCGTTGAGCAGGTTGTTGCCGAGCAGCAGCACCCCCAGCAGCTTGTCGGTTCTTTCCAGTAGCGCTGCGGCCAGACGGGCGCCGCGATGGCCGTGTTTGGCCAGGTGTTTCAAGCGATAGCGGTTGAGCGCCATCATGCCGGTTTCCGCAGCGGAGAAAAAGCCGGAAAAAACCAGCAGCGCAGCCAGCACGATCAGCAGGCCGCTTAAGGGAATGTCGTCCAAAAAATGCACCCAAGATTATTGCGATGGCGCAATTCTTGGAGTTTGGCGGGGGGATGTCAAGCTTTGATGCCTTGCGCCAGGGTAAATTTGTTCTCAGCACGGAAAAAACCGATTCACCGCGGAGGACGCAGAGGACGCGGAGGAAGAGCATGAGGGGTTTCCTCTGCGTCCTTCGCGTCCTCTGCGGTGAAAAAGGTTTTGTCTTTAATGGGTCATGAGTCGAGCTGAGTCGAGTCTTCAGCACAAATAATGTTAACGATATTTGCGCGCAGCTGTACTACGGTAGCTGTCAAGCTAGTTGTCGCCTAAATGGTTTCAATCAAGCTGTATTTTTATCCCTTTGTTCTCCTCCTTTTGAGTGATTTTTTCAGTGACGCGTTGATCGGGATTCAGGTACACGAT
>JBAYVP010000339.1:0-5814 GCA_041674485.1 Sulfuricellaceae bacterium | reverse complement strand
CGCTTATTTCTTAAAACCAAACAACTGGGCGAGGCGACAATGCGGCAACGCACCATAAAACGTTTTGCCACCCACGGCATAAGCGCGGACCGGCTGATTCTGGAAGGCTTTTCTCCCCGTGCGGAATATCTGGCCGCCTACCGGCGGGTGGACATCGCCCTCGACCCATTTCCTTACCCCGGCGGCACGACCAGCGCCGAGTGCCTGTGGATGGGCGCACCGCTGCTGACCTTGGCGGGGAAGCACTTCCTGTCGCGCCAGGGCGTCGGCCTGCTGATGAACGCCGGGCTGCCCGAATGGGTCGCCGCCGATGCCGACGACTATGTGGCAAGAGCGGCACTACACGCCGGCGACTGGCAACGTCTGGCGGCGCTGCGCGACGGGCTGCGGCAACAAGTGTTGGCTTCGCCCCTTTTCGACGCGCCACGTTTTGCCCATCATTTCGAAGCCGCCTTGTGCGACATGTGGCGGGAGTGGCGCAAGCAAGCGTAGCCCGGATGGAGGCATCCCCGGATTCCGCGCAGCTTCCCGGGCAGGGTAAATTTGTTCTCAGAAATTAATTATGAAAATCAAAGACAAAACCTTTTTCACCGCAGAGGACGCGGAGGAAACCCCTCATGCTTTTCCTCTGCGTCCTCTGCGGTGAATCGGTTTTTTCCGTGCCGAGAACAAATTTACCCTGGCTTCCCGGGCAACGCTGGACGCGCCTGCCGCTTTTCGCCAGAATGACACGTTGTATTTCTCCGCGCCTGAAGCGTCTCTGCGGTGAAAGGCTTTTATTGATAAAATGCCGGGAACGGCGCGGATATTCGCGTCGGCGCTGACTCTACTAATGCATTCCCGGCACAAATTGCATAGACCGCACCGATAAAACACTAAAGGACCCTCCCCATGCCTGCATACCGTTCCAAGACTTCCACCCATGGCCGCAACATGGCCGGCGCACGCGCCCTGTGGCGCGCCACCGGCATGACGGATGGCGATTTCGGCAAGCCTATCGTCGCGATTGCCAACTCTTTCACGCAATTCGTGCCGGGGCACGTCCACCTCAAGGACATGGGGCAACTGGTGGCGCGCGAGATCGAAAAAGCCGGCGGCGTGGCGAAGGAATTTAACACCATCGCCATCGACGACGGCATCGCGATGGGGCACAACGGCATGTTGTATTCGCTGCCTTCGCGCGACTTGATCGCCGATTCGGTGGAATACATGGTCAACGCGCATTGCGCCGACGCGCTGGTGTGCATATCCAATTGCGACAAGATCACGCCGGGAATGCTGATGGCGGCGCTACGCCTCAACATCCCGACAGTGTTCGTTTCCGGCGGCCCGATGGAGGCGGGCAAGGCGGTGATTCACGGCAAAACGCTGGCGCTCGACTTGGTGGACGCGATGGTCGCTGCGGTGGACCCCGATTACACCGACCAGGAGACGCTTGCTATGGAGCGTTCCGCCTGCCCGACTTGCGGTTCCTGCTCCGGCATGTTCACCGCCAATTCGATGAATTGCCTGACCGAAGCGCTGGGTTTGAGCCTGCCCGGCAACGGCACGCTGGTGGCGACCCATGCCGACCGCAAGGGGCTGTTCCTCGAAGCCGGGCGTTTGATCGTCGCACTCGCCAAGTCCTGGTACGAGCGCGACAACGCTTCCGTGCTGCCGCGCGCCATCGCCGGCTTCCATGCGTTCGAAAACGCGATGATGCTGGACATCGCGATGGGCGGCTCGACCAACACCGTACTGCACTTGCTGGCTGCCGCGAGCGAGGCGGGGGTGGATTTCACCATGCGCGACATCGACCGTTTATCGCGCAAAGTGCCGCACTTATGCAAAGTCGCGCCGTCTACCCAGATTTACCACATGGAGGACGTGCATCGCGCCGGCGGCATCCTTGCGATCCTGGGCGAACTCGACCGCGCCGGGCTGCTGCATCACGACCTGCCGACGGTGCATAGCGCCAGCGTGGGGGATGGGCTGGCGCAATGGGACGTGTGCCGCACCCATGATGAGAGCGTGCGCACCTTCTACCGCGCCGCACCCGGCGGCGTGGCAAGCGTCACCGCATTCAGCCAGGACAAGCGCTACGCCGAACTGGACACCGACCGCGCCGCCGGCTGCATTCGCGATAAAGCACACGCCTATTCGCAGGACGGCGGTTTGGCGGTGCTGTACGGCAATATCGCGCTGGACGGCTGCATCGTGAAAACCGCCGGGGTGGACGAGAGCATCCTCAAATTCACCGGACGCGCGCGCGTATTCGAGAGCCAGGAAGACGCAGTGGCGGGGATACTTGCCGACAAGATCAGCGCCGGCGACGTGGTGGTGATCCGCTACGAAGGTCCGCGCGGCGGACCGGGAATGCAGGAAATGCTCTACCCCACCAGCTATCTCAAATCCAAGGGGCTGGGCAAGCAATGCGCGCTGCTCACCGACGGGCGTTTTTCCGGCGGCACTTCGGGACTCAGCATCGGCCACGTCTCGCCGGAAGCGGCTGAAGGCGGCGCAATCGGCCTGGTGGAAGAAGGCGACACGATACAAATCGACATCCCCGGTCGCACCATCCACCTCAAAGTTGCGGAAGACGAATTGGCCAAACGCCGCGCCGCGCGCGACATTAAAGGCTGGCGACCGGAAAACCGCCAGCGCGTGGTGTCCGCCGCATTGCAAGCCTATGCCGCGATGACCACCTCCGCCGCCAGGGGTGCTGTGCGCGACGTGTCGCAGGTGATGCGGGGGTGACGAAGTAAGCTGTCGAAATACAGCGTTTTTATCGAACTTCAGCTTCCTGGTTTTTGGCTAAACCAAGAAACGTCACAACCTGTCTTATTTTTAATCCGTTCGCCCTAAAGCCCTGTCGAAGGGTGAACGGATTAAAAATAAGGTAGGTGGTAATGGTGCAAGCTCGGCATACGCGCCAGCCAAGTAGAGTGGGCACGATAAAGCCGTGCCAACCCTGCCCGGCTGCGGTATTTTGACTCACGCGAAGGCGCGAAGGCGCGAAGCCGCGAATGGGAAAGCAGGTAAAAATGTTGAGGAGATTTCGGCGAAGGATGGCGTCAAACGTATCGTTAACAAGCACACGAATTTCGCGCCTTCGCGTGAATCAACAGAGGCAACAGGATTTCGATCGGATTTGCCAGTACAGCAGCGCGCAAATATTGACAACATGGTTCGCGGCCACGAACAGGAGATACATGATGCTTGGCGTCAACATTTCCCCGGTTGAAGTTTCCGGGGTGACATGGCGCGGATTCCGGCTTTTGCTGGATGACGAGGAACTCTTCGTCCCGTTTGTAGAGTTCCCCTGGTTCCGCTCGGCATCCGTCGAGCGCATTTTCCATGTCGAGCGCCCGCAGCCGCATCACCTCTATTGGCCGGAACTCGATGTCGATCTCAACATGGAATCCATCAGGCGCCCGGAATGCTTTCCGCTGGTTTCAGCAGTGAAGGTTGAGCCTGTTGGGCTTCGTACCTCAGCCCAACCTATATGACTGACTCGAAAACGAATGCGATGAGCCGTAAGGAAGTGCTGGCGGCAGTACGCAGCCTGCCGCCTTCGCAGGATTTCGTCTGGGATGGCGTTGACGAGGATGACAGGCCGGCGATGGAAGAAGCGTTGCGCACCGGAAATGCGAACGCCCTACCGGATCAGGGAGTAAGGAACAAGTCGCCATCCGCTTCGACCGGGACGTGCCAGCGGTTTTCCGCGCCACCGGCAAGGGTTGGCAGACACGCATGAACGCGGCGCTACGCGAGTAGCTGCAAACCCATTCCGCCGTTTGAACTTATGGAGCATGGTTAATATGAGAGCGATCAAATTTACATCCTGGCAGGATGACGGCCTGTATATCGGCTTTCTCAATGAATATCCCGATTATCGGACTCAAGGCGCAACCAAGGCAGAACTTACCGAGAACCTCAAAGATACAGCGTTTTCAACTCAGATCAATGTACCGCGTTCTCAACACCAGATTATTATATTGTTAATTAATATTGAGCAGCGTGATTAAAATAGCCAATTACATCATTTTGAGTAATTATTTTTAAAGCGTCTTCAATAACATTGAGAAGAATATTTACTGTTCTCGCTTTCTGCTTTTTAATGTATTGCTTGACTTTTGAAAATGCTTCTTCTATTGGATTAAGCTCTGGCGAATAAGTTGGAATAAAAAGGAATTTAACTTTATTTTTATTCAAAAACTCTTGGACTTCTTTTGCGCGATGCACCGGATGGTTGTCCATTATTAACGTTTCGCCATCAATTATAATTGGCAATACAAATGCTGCCAAATAACAAATAAATACTTTAGTATTTAATGAGCATGTATAGTTGTAATGGGACTTTATACCTTCTTCTGTTAAAACAGCAATGGTATTAACTCTTGCACCTGGGTTGGTGGGTCTAATATCATATACCCGCTCGCCCTGATATGAGCGCCCATAGAGAGGCGTCATATTTAAGCAACAGCCTGTTTCATCTAAATAAAAACGTTTTTCTGGAGGAATGGCTTCTAGCTTTTCGAAATATTCTTCCTTAACTTCAGCAGTGCTTTTCTTTGGGTCAGAAAAAGTTTTCTTTTTGCGGGAAAAATTTAACCGTTCCAGTGTGTTATACATGGTTCCCATGCTAACCAGTATTCCGAAAACGTTCTCGTAACGATAGCGAATTTCTTCAAGCGTTAGGTCAACTTCTTGTGCTAACAGAAGCTGCAAAAATATTTCACCTGCTGGCGTAATTAAATATGGGCGATCATATAAAGGGGCACACGGGTTTAAACTGCCTGTTTCAGTAAATAGTTTCCTAAATAAATGAACGGTACTTGGACTTACGCTAAAAATTTCCGCCGTTTCTCGAATCGTATGCGTCAAAGAGAAATTATAGATTCTAACTCTTAAATCGTATGAGTAGGCTTTCATTTTATTCTCCAAATATTAAGCATCAGTACTTAAGTATAGACGATATTTGACTTATAATTGTTTTTTTATTGGAAGAAGAGTAGAGCTATGACTTTTGTAATTGTTCTTGATTGAAAACGCTGTATGTTGATTGATCTTGAGTCGGGTCAGGTGCCGTATGTTCATAGAGTTTCGTAGGGTGGGCACGCTTTTTGTGCCCACGCAGTCAGTGCAAGGTATTCCGCATGGGCACAAAAACGTGTCCATCCTTGGCTTGGTGTAACTACTCAGGTAGGCAGAAACCTTATAACATCATGAATTCAAAAGAATTGCATATTTTGCATTGCCCAAAATCACATAAAATTGGCGATTTTTGATCATTTTTCAGGCATTGAAACACTAGATGCTGTGCAGACAGATAAGCAAAACCACATTATGTTGTACCTGAGTAGTTACGGCTTGGTTAATAAGCAATAGAGGAATATAACCATGAAAAAACACCTAATCGTACACCTAATCGTATTACCATTTTTATTTCTGATTTCAGGCTGTTCATCAGGAAACCCGTTTGGCAAAGGAATTCTATTTGGCTGGATTACCACAATCTTGTTCGCCATCGCTGTTCTAGGAGGACTAATTACAATGTTTAGTAAAAACAAAATAGATGCCCCTGCTGCAGTGGGATTTATTGCTCTCATAACAACTTTGCTGCTTGTCGCCTAGCCAAGGGTGGGCACGTTTTTGTGCCCACGCGGAATGTATCATGTGGGCACGATAAAGCCGTGCCCACCCTACCCGGCTGAATATCCTGACCAACGCCAAGGACGCCATACAGGCAAACAAGATAACGCACGGAAAAATCCACATCCACATCGCCCGCCACGACAACTTGGCCAGCGTCAGCGTGCGCGACAACGCCGG
>JBAYVP010000338.1:0-5816 GCA_041674485.1 Sulfuricellaceae bacterium | reverse complement strand
GTTGAACGGGCTGGAGTGTGCGGTTTTCCGGGTGCAGGGCATACCCGACAGCCTGCGGCTTGGGCACAAGAGGCGCAACGACGCGCAATGGTCATTCCATTGCCTTCTCTTGTAGTTGCAACGCCGCCATGCGCCCGGAAAACCGTGCAATCCAGCCCGTAGCGCTCTCACCAAACGGGTGAACGTGAAATATATGACAAAGCTGTTTAGAACCACTATGTTACACATCTTGGCAAGCGGTCAACGGAGGTTTCTAGGATTATATACGCAATCCACGTAGGCGTTTAAGGTAATAAGCGCGCAACAGCAATGCTCCCAGCAACATGCCCAGTGCAAAGGCCGCCAGGGCGCCCAGTAAAAGAGCGGATAGCTGAGGCTCTCCAGCGGTGCGCCCGCGTTCTTTTTCCAGTTCGATTTGCATTTTAGCCAGTTGCTCGCGGGCGGCGATCAGGTCTTGCTGTGCCGCTTCGACTACTGGCGCGAGCGCTTTTCCGCTTGTCGCCGACGGCGCCGCCGTCGGTGCAGACGCCGCTGGTGCGGCTACGGGAGACGCCGGTTGCATCGATTGCAGCAAGGAAGATTTTATCCAGCCGTATTGCCCGTCCTGAGCCTTGACCTTGGTGAATTCATCGCCCTCGTCAATGATCTCGACCACGGTTCTGGCAGGCAACACCCGTAAGGTGCGATAGTTCTCCCCGTCGCCGCTACGCAGCTTGGCACGCACACCCTCCATTACCTGGGCATTTCCGGCAGTGGCTACGCCGCACCACAGCAACATCACAATTACGGCAAAAAACTTCATTTTGTCATGCACTTAATTAAGGGTGTCCCTAAGTTTTCAGTAGCCGGACATTTTTCCCGGCAAGTCTTTTTAATAGATCAAAAACATGAGGGTCGGCGCGGCTAAATTCGGCGCATAAAACCGTCCTTTTGGGGTTCCAGCCCGTCCAGCCTAGGCAATATAACAAAAAACCGCCGGAAATCAAACTTCTTGGGGTGCAGAGGCTAAAGACCGGTAAAACCCGGCGCTGGAACCGCAACATCCACTAGCCTAGCCTCTAACCTCTAAACCGGACGAGCCGGAACCAAAAAATTACCGCAGAGACACAGAGGCGCAGAGAAACCACGGAATCTCCGCGTCTCTGCGCCTCTGCGGTGAAAGCATTTCAGGCGGGCAAGTCACCCGGAGAGCCGCACCAGTGCTTGATCTACAATACATTCTTCGCAAACAATGTAAAGACTTGGCCGATAAGTTACTAACCCCTAGCCTCTAAAGAAGCCATGCCGTTATGCCGCAGCAACGCGTCGATGTTCGGCTCGCGTCCGCGGAAGGCGATGAACGACTCCAGCGCTGGGCGTTTTCCGCCGACGCCGAGGATTTCGCTCCAGAAGCGCAGGCCGGCTTCCGGGTTCAGCACGCCGTTTTCCTCAAACAGGCTGTAGGCATCGGCGGACAGCACCTCCGCCCATTTGTAGCTGTAATAGCCCGCAGCATAACCGCCGGCGAAGATATGCGAAAAATTGTTGGGAAAGCGGTTGTAGGCGGGCGGAAAGACCACCGCCACCTTGGCGCGCACGGTGTCGAGCAGCCCCAGCGGCGTTTGGCTCCCATCCGGGTCGAAATCGTAGTGCAGATGCATGTCGAACAGCGCCAGTTCCAACTGGCGCACCGTCTGCATACCGCTCTGGAAATTCTTGGCTTTGAGCATCTTGTCGAATAGCGCGTGCGGCAACGCTTCCCCACCATCGACATGGCGCGACAACTGCCTGATGACATCCCATTCCCAGCAGAAATTCTCCATGAACTGGCTGGGTAGCTCCACCGCGTCCCACTCCACGCCGTTGATGCCGGACACGCCCAATTCTTCGGCCTTGGTCAGCAGATGGTGCAGACCGTGGCCGAACTCGTGGAACAGCGTAATGACCTCGTCGTGAGTGAATAGCGCCGGCTTCTTGCGTCCATCGGCGCAAACGCCGACCGGCGGGGCGAAATTGCAGTTGAGGTATGCGACCGGCGCCTGGATTGCGTCCTGTTTGCGCCGCCGTGCCATGGCCTCGTCCATCCAGGCGCCGCCGCGCTTATTTTCGCGCGCATACAGATCAATGTAAAACTGGCCGATCAGCATGCCTGCCTGATCGAGGATGCTGAAAAAACGCACATCGGGATGCCAGGCAGGCGCCGTGGCCGGAACGATGGACAGTCCATAGAGTTTTTCCACCAGATCGAACATGCCCGGCAATACCTGGGTTTCCGGGAAGTATTGTTTGACTTCATTGTCGGAAAAAGCATAACGGTTGGCGCGCAATTTTTCGCTCGTATAAGCGATGTCCCACACTTCCAGGCATTCCAGCCCCAATTCGGCGCGCGCGAAATCGCATAGTTCTTCCAAATCGTTCTTGGCATAGGGCTTGGCGCGCACCGCAAGCTGGTCGAGAAAGTCCAGCACCTGTTCCGGCGATTCGGCCATCTTGGTCGCCAGCGAAACCCCGGCGTAGGATTTATAACCCAACAGCAATGCGGCTTCGCGCCGCAGCTTGAGTATCTGCCCGATGAGCGGCGTGTTGTCCCATTCCGGCTTGCCGAATTCCGCAGCGCGGGTGACGTATTCGCGATACATGCGTTCGCGCAAATTCCGGTTGTCGGCATATTGCATCAGCGGCAGCCAGGACGGCGCGCGCAACGTGAATTTCCAGCCGGACTTGCCGTCGGCTTGCGCGGCCTCGCGCGCCGCCTGCAATTCGTCCGCCGGTATGCCGTCCAGTTCCGCCTCATGTTCGACATAAAGCGCGAATGCATTGGTGGCGTCGAGCAGATTTTCCTCGAACTTGGCGGATAAGGAGGACAATTCTTCCTGGATCGCCTTAAAGCGGATTTTTTCCTGTTCCGGCAAATCCGCGCCGCCCAGGCGGAAATCGCGCAACTCGTTTTCGACGATCTTCTGCTGTTCGTCAACCAACCGCTCGAAAGCGGTAGAGTTGTGCAGCAGTTTGAATTTCTCGAACAGCGCCTGGTTTTGCGACAAGTCGGCATAGTAGGCAGTGATGAGCGGCAGGTTGGCGTTGTAGACCTCGCGCAGCTCCGGGCTGTTTATCACCGAATTGAGATGCGACACCTGCCCCCAGGCGCGCCCCAGGCGCTCGTTGGCGTCCTCCAGCACGCCGACGAAATTTTCCCATTCCGGGAGTGCGCTATCGGCGGCGAGTCTGGCCATCAGGGCGCGATTGTCCGCCAACAGTTGTTCGATGGCCGGCGCAACGTGCTCCGGCAGGATTTCGGGGAAACGCGGCAAGCCGGAAAAATCCAGCAGGGGGTTATCGGTAGGGTTCATAGTTTTCCTAAATCGCGGTCAGTTGCGGATTATCACTGATAAGACAAAGAAGCTCAACGGCAAGGGAGGGTTATGCCAGGGTAAATTTGTTCTCGGCACGGGGAAAACCGATTTACCGCAGAGACGCTGAGGCGCTGAGGAAAAGCATGAGGGTTTTCCTCTGCGTCCTCTGCGTCCTCTGCGGTGAAAAAGGTTTTTCCATACTGAGAACAAATTTACCCTCAGATTTTCCCGTCATTCCCGCGAAGGCGGGAATCCAGCAGCGGAGGTTAACAGCAACTCGTTGTTTACATTCTTGCCCCTGGCTTGCTTCTCCAGTGTCATTGCGCAAGTGTTCCACTACATCATTTTCTATATCGGGACGCGGAGCGTCCCTGGCTGCATTCCCACGCCGGAGCGCTCATCGTTACACACAAGTCGGAGCGGAAAGCCCCTCCCCCCTTCAAGGGTGAGGCCGGGAGGGGGATGGGGTAGAACGACACAGGCTAAAATCAATATCTTACATTGTTGCCTGCGCCTTCTACCCCATCCCCACCCTAGCCCTCCCGCTTTCCGGGGAGGGAACGCCACGCTCCCTCTTTTCTGCATGTAATCAAATGATTGAAAAGATATGTGTAACGATGAGCGCTGGAGCGTGGGAACGATCAGATTGTTTTTCCTCAGCGCCTCAGCGTCTCTGCGGTGAATAATTTTTTTCTGGACGAGAACAAATTTACCTTGAGGGTTATGCAATCGCGCATGTCCAAGTGGCATGTCGCTACGGTTGGAATGTTCAGGAGCACAGCAGACGGAAAAAAGGCCGACAGCCCCGTATTTATCGGGGGCGCCGGCCTTATTTCGGACTTCGCGGGAAGCCTTTGAAACGCTTGAAAAATTACAAGCTGTAATACATCTCGAACTCGACCGGGTGAGTGGTCATGCGGAAGCGTGTGACTTCTTCCGTCTTCAGGGCGATGAAGGCATCGATCCAGTCGTTGGAGAACACACCGCCGCGGGTCAGGAAATC
Organism: Sulfuricellaceae bacterium; assembly: GCA_041674485.1. Classification (GTDB taxonomy): domain Bacteria; phylum Pseudomonadota; class Gammaproteobacteria; order Burkholderiales; family Sulfuricellaceae; genus JAGXQV01. The sequence goes on along the minus strand of JBAYVP010000338.1, from coordinate 1,481 downwards.
GCGATCCTTGTCGAGGTTATCCAGCGCCATTTCCAGGCTGTGACACACCTTCGGAATGTTGGCTTCTTCTTCCGGCGGCAGGTCATACAGGTTCTTGTCCATCGCGTCGCCAGGGTGTATCTTATTCTGGATGCCGTCGAGACCTGCCATCAGCAGCGCGGAGAAGCACAGGTAAGGATTGGCGGAAGGATCCGGGAAACGGGTTTCGATGCGGCGTCCCTTCGGGTTGGTGACATGCGGGATGCGAATTGAGGCGGAACGGTTTTTCGCCGAATAAGCCAGCATCACCGGAGCTTCGAAACCGGGCACCAGGCGCTTGTAGGAGTTGGTGCCGGGATTGGTGATCGCATTCAGCGCCTTGGCGTGCCTGATGATGCCGCCGATGTAGAACAGCGCCACTTCGGACAGGCCGCCGTAGCCGTTGCCGGCGAACAGGTTTTTCCCGTCTTTCCAGATCGACTGGTGAACGTGCATGCCGGAGCCGTTGTCGCCGACGATGGGCTTGGGCATGAAGGTTGCGGTCTTGCCGTAGGCGTGGGCGACGTTATGCACCACGTATTTCAGGATTTGCGTCCAGTCGGCGCGCTGCACCAGCGTACCGAACTTGGTGCCGATTTCGCACTGGCCGGCGGTCGCCACTTCGTGGTGATGCACTTCGACCGGCACGCCCATTTCTTCCAGCGCCAGACACATCGCGGAACGGATATCCTGCAGCGAATCGACTGGGGGAACCGGGAAGTAGCCGCCTTTGATGCCGGGGCGGTGCCCCATGTTGCCGCCTTCGAATTTCTCGCTGGACGACCAGGCGGCCTCCTCGGACTCGATCCTGACGGAAGTGCCGGACATATCGGAATGCCAGGTTACGCTGTCGAAAATGAAGAATTCGGGTTCCGGCCCGAAATAGGCGGTGTCGCCCACGCCGGAGGATTTCATGTAGGCTTCGGCGCGCTTCGCGATGGAACGCGGGCAGCGATCATAACCCTTGCCGTCGGTGGGTTCGACCACGTCGCAGGTGATAATCATGGTCGGCTCGTCCATGAAAGGATCGAGGTTGGCGGTGTCCGGGTCGGCGATCAGCATCATGTCGGATGCCTGTATGCCTTTCCAGCCGGCGATGGAGGAGCCGTCGAACGCATGACCGTTCTCGAACCAGCCTTCGTCCACGACATGCGACGGAATGGACACATGCTGCTCCTTGCCGCGGGTGTCGGTAAAACGCAGATCAACGAATTTGACTTCATTGTCCTTGATCAATTTCAAAACGTCGGCGACTGCCATCTTTCACTCTCCTAAGACAGATTATTCAAACGAAGGGATACCTAACCCGGATATTGCATAAATTACGCGCGCCCTCGCTGGTCTTTTGATTGATATGAAAATTTTGTTCAGTCGGTCGTATGAATAACTACGACGCTCCTTCACAAAATTTCCCTATCAATCAAAATCCTGCGCGATCATCACGCGAATTTATGCAATATCCG
>JBAYVP010000337.1:0-5833 GCA_041674485.1 Sulfuricellaceae bacterium | reverse complement strand
TCGGCCTGGGCCTTGGTTTCCTGCAGCAGGATACAATCGGCATCGAGCCGCGCGAGCGTTTCGGCAAAGCCTTTGCTTTGTACCGAGCGAATGCCGTTGACATTCCAGGAAATTATTTTCATGTGATGATTCCGTCTGCTGCGTTAGAAATTGTGTCTTCAAGGGTGAAAATGCGTTTGCCGGCTATTTTAGACTTTTGTTTTTTAGCTAACCAGACGTTTTCAGATTGATTTTTAAGCCGGCATCCACTCGCTGAAGCCTAAAGACTTTTACCTGTTTAAGCATGAGAACATCGGCTACAAAAAACATGCCAGACAAAACCAACTGCGTTTTTAAGGTTTATTAATCTTGGCTGACTCATGGTATATTTTAACATTAGCGGAAAAACCACCTGAAGAGGAGATCGCATGGATTGGTTCCGGAGCCTCAAATTATTGCATCGTTTTACATTGTTGATCGGGCTGTTTGCATTCGGCTTCATCGTCTACGGTGCTTGGTCCTTCAAAACACTGAATGAGATTATGGTCAACGGCCCGGTCTACCAGCGCATCGTTCAGGGCAAAGACCTGATTGCGGATATTTTGCCGCCGCCGGAATATGTTATCGAATCCTATCTGGTCGCCCTACAATTGTCCGAGACCGGCGACAGCGGCGAGCAGGATCATTTGATCGAACGTCTCAAGAAATTAAAAGGGGAATATGACGAGCGACACACGTTTTGGCTCAAGGAGAAACTGGACTGGGATTTATCCGAAACTTTCCTGAACCAAGCGCACCCCCAAGCCGCTAATTTCTATACCATTGCCTTCAACGAGTATATCCCCGCAATGAAAAAACCGGACAGAGACGCGGCGATGCAGGCGCTGGCCCGGATGAAAGCGGCTTACGAACTACACCGCACGGCCATTGATAAAGTAGTGGCGCTTGCCGGCAAACGCAACAAAGCGGATGAGGCGGGCGCGAAAGAGAGTATTCAGTCCGCCGGTCAACTGCTGCTGGCGATCCTGGTCGTCTCGCTGGTAGCCGCCGTGGCCGTTGCAACGATAATCCTGCGCGGCTTGCTTGCCCGTCTCGGCGGCGAACCGGAATACGCGGTAAAAATCGCTCATGACATCGCGGCCTGTAATCTCAGTATCAACATCGAAACCCGCGCCGACGACGAAACCAGCCTGCTGTCCGCAATGAAAGCCATGCAAGCCAGCCTTGCCTTGACGATCGGCAATGTCAACAACAGCGTGTACAAGCTGGAGCGGGCCGCCGCCCGGCTTACCCAGACGGCGGGGTTGGTCGTGGAAAACAACCTGCACCAGCAGGAAGTGAGCCATTCGATGGCTGCCGCCGTGGAGGAGATGTCGTCCACCGTAGTCGAAATCACCTCCACGATGGAAGAACTGTCGGCCTCATCAACGCAGATTGCCGACCATTCCACGTCGGTCGTGGCTATTGCCAACCATACGCTGGAAAACAGCAAAAAAGGTTCCGATTCGATGCAACAACTGCTCACGCGCATGGGCGACATTCGTACCGGCAACCAGAACAGCCTGAAGGAAATCGTCGAACTCGGCGCCAAGTCGAAAGAAATCAGCAAAGTGATGGAAATCATCAACGCCATCGCCGACCAGACCAAGCTGATCGCCTTCAATGCCGCGCTCGAGGCCGCCAGCGCCGGCGAGTCGGGCCGCCGTTTCGGCGTCGTGGCGGCGGAAATTCGCCGGCTTGCCGACAGCGTGACCGATTCCACCAACGAGATTGACAACAAGATTCAAGAGATCCAGGGTTCCATCAGCCGCCTGGTGATCACCTCGGAAAAAGGCACAAGCACGATAGACGCCGGCATGGCCGCCAGCGCTGAAACCGCGCGCCATCTCGACGACCTGGTGGAGGCCGCCGGCCAGACCAGCAGCGCGGCCCAGCAAATATCGCTGTCCACGCAACAGCAGAAAACCGCCAGCAGCCAGGTGGTGTCGGCATTGCGCGAAATCGTCACCGCCAGCGCCCATACTGCACAATCTATCCGCAGCATCACCGAAATCGGCAATGAAATGAATGCGATGTCGCTCGAATTGAGTAAACTGGTCAAGCAGTTCAAGCTGGCGGACGCGTGATCAGGCTAACCAGGGTCAGGTAAATCATCGATGGTTAAAATAAGAGTGGTGCTGGCTGACGACAGCGGCCTTGCGCGCGATATGTTGCGCAGTTTTCTGGAACACGACGACGGCATCGAAGTGGTCGGCGAAGCGAAGAATGGCAGGGAGGCCGTGCGGCTCGCCGTCGAACTTAAGCCCGACCTGGTCACGATGGACCTGGAAATGCCGGTGATGAGCGGAATGGACGCCATCGCCGAAATCATGGCGACGCGCGCCGTACCCATTTTAGTGGTCAGCAGCACGGCCGATGCCGGGCAGGCATACGCCGCCGTGGCTCACGGCGCGTTGGATGCCGTCAGTAAGCCAACGCTAGACCCGGCTACTCAGGCAGCGTTCGTCGCGAAGGTAAAAATGCTGGCTAAAATTCGCGTCATTACGCATATTCGCTCGCGATTCTCCGAAAAACCGACAGCGCCGATCACGCCATTCCCACAGCCGCCGATAAGCACGCCGATGCCGCGCCCTGGCGACGATCATTCATCCCGTGTTTTTGCGATAGCCTCTTCGACCGGCGGTCCACAGGCGCTCGCGACGATATTGGCACAGTTGCCCCGGGACTTTTCTTGCCCCTTGCTGATTTCGCAACACATCGCCGACGGCTTCGCGCCTGGGTTGGCGGAATGGTTGGCCGTTGTCTGCAAGCTGCCGGTACGCCTCGCGCAGGAGGGCGACCCGCTTGCCCCAGGCACCGTTTATGTTTCGCCATCGGAGGCTAACCTGGCGGTGACGCCATCGCGGCGCATTACGCTGCTACAACGCCTGTCGGGGGAAATTTACCACCCTACCTGCGATGTGCTGCTGGCATCGATTGCGGCGGTCTATGGCCGTCAAGGCGTCGGCATCATTCTTACCGGCATGGGCAGCGATGGCGCCGCCGGGATAGCAAAAATCCGTAATGCCGGCGGTACCACACTGGCGCAGGATGAAGCCAGTTCGGTGATTTTCGGCATGAACAAAATTGCCATTGAGCGCGGCGGTGTGCAGCAGGTATTGCCCGCGAACGAAATTCCAGAGGCCATGTGCCGCCTCGCCGGCCTGATAGTATGAGAGGGGATACCATGAACTTAGAAAAAGCAGTGGTCCACGAAAGACACGAAAATCACGAAAAATCAAATAGATGCAATATTATCGATTACCATCCAATAGGTGAATGACTAAGTATGTACAAATTTTCGTGTCTTTCCGTGTCGCCTAGAAGCGCCTACTTTTGGTTTTCGTGGACAAATAGAGGATTTTAGGATGAATCTCGCGGCTTTCAAGGCACTCATCAAACAGCGTTGTGGGTTGACCTTTGACGGTGTCAGTGAAGCGCCTTTGGTATCGGGCCTGCAAAAGCGCATCACCGCAACCGGCGCGAAAAACGCATCGGCCTATTACGCCGCGCTGCTGGCTGACGAACACGAATTTCACGAGCTGGTGGCTTTGTTGACCATCAACGAAACCTATTTTTATCGCGAACCGGAACAATTGCAATTGCTGGTGGATGGCCTGATCCCGCGTATATTGTCGCGCAAACAGGATACCTCGCCGGTGCGTATCCTTTGTGCAGGCTGTTCGAGCGGAGAGGAACCTTATTCGATCGCAATTGCATTACGCGAAAAATACGGCGAGAGCGCGGCGCGCCTGTTTATGCTGGCTGGCGGCGACATCGATAAAGGCGCGCTGGAAAAAGCGCGCATCGGACGCTATGCGGAATTTTCCTTCCGCAGCCTAGCCCCGGCATTGCGCGAGCGTTACTTCAATCGCCATGGCAAAGGCATCTGGAACGTCAACAACGAGGTGCGTCATCAAGTGCATTTTCATCACCTCAATTTGCTGTCCGAACACTATCCCCATGAAGTACAAAATCTCGACATTATTTTCTTCCGCAATGTCTCAATCTATTTCGATACGCCGACGCGCCGCATCATTCAGCAGCATCTTGCCATGCTGCTGAAAGACGACGGCTACTTGATCATCGGCACCGCCGAAACCTTAGCCAATGACCTGGGCGTGCTCAGCCTGGTGGAAGAAGGCGGATTGTTTTATTTTGCCAAACAACATCCCGAGTCGGCTAAACCACGCCTGAAAATGCCAAACCCGCCCGCCCGCGGCATCGGTATGACCGACAGGACGCCGGCTTCCAGTTCACTTCGCGCGGCGCAACCTCCAGCACTGACGGAGCGGGAAACGCCTCTTCAACAGCCGTTACCGGCGCCGATGACGGCCAGTGCCGACGCAGCTTTACGCCTGACTCGGGAAAAACGTTACGACGAAGCAATGGTTGTCCTGGCCCTGCTGCTTGAGCAGCAACCCGACGCAAGCGTTGCGTTACTGCTCAAGGCGCACATCCTGCTGCAGCGCAAAGACTATGCCGCCTCCGAGGAAAACGCTCAACAGGCGCTGAATATTGAACCCTGGTCGACCGACGCCTTCGTGCTGCTCGGCTTGGCCGCAAAATGGCGCAATCAGTGCGATGATGCGGTGAAATGGTTCAAACAGGCAGTTTACGCACGCAATGAATGCTGGCCGGCACACTATTACCTGGGTGAGTTGTACCGTGCGGATAACAAGATGGAAAATGCACGGCGCGCCTATCGCGTCGTGCTGCAATTACTATCGGCGCAGCAAGCGCCGGATGACGGCCTGTCCATTATCCCGCTTGGCTTGCCGGTATCCGAGGTGCGCTTTTTGTGCGAACACCAGCTTGCCAAGTTGGGCGATGGATATGACTTGAAGGCGGACTAGGGCAATATGGCACTCGACATCAAAAAATTCCAGGCCCGTTTCATCGAAGAAGCGCGCGAACATGTCGCCCGTCTCGGAGAAGGCCTGGATGCGCTGGCGCGCGAACCCTCAGACCGCGAAAACATCAACAGCATTTTTCGTTCGGCTCACACGATCAAGGGCTCCTCACGGATGCTCAAGTTAATCCCCATCACCGATACTGCACACCAACTGGAAGAGGTGCTGGGCGCCCTGCGCGACGGTAGCCTCAGGTACAGTCCGGAATTGGGGCGTCTGCTTTATCGCGGCATAGATGGGCTGTCTGCGCTAGTGGAACGACTGGCCGAGGGCGGCGAATTGCCCGCCGCGGACGAATCGCTATGCCATACGCTGGCGCTGGCGGCCAAGGGTGAAAGCATCGGTGTACAGCCGGATAGGTCAGGCGACGGCTTTTCGTCGCCCGATATTTTGGGCGCACAGGTGTCGGGTATCAATAGCATGCCCGACCTACCGGGTCCAAATATTGAGCCGAAACTGAAAGCGCCGGATACTGTGCGCGTGAAGATGAACAAGCTCGACGAACTGATCAAGCTGATGGGCGAGGTAATATCCAGCCACGCCCGCTCGCGCCAGCGCCTCATCGACATCCGCGAAATCGAGCGCATGGATTTTGAGGCGGCAAGCGCCACAGGGGCTGACAAGACAATGCTGAAGGCCCATCTGCATCGTTTTGCGCTGACCTTGCGCGACGATGTGCTCGCCCAGGAATTGCTCATGAACGAATTGCACAGCAAGGCGCTGATCATGCGCATGTTGCCGCTGTCCATCGTGTTCGACCCGGTTGGACGCATGGTGCGGGAACTGGCGGATTCGGTCGGCAAGGATGTAGAATGCATCGTCAGCGGCTCGGAAATTGAGCTTGACCGGCAGTTGATCGATAAACTCAGCGACCCGGTGCTGCACCTGTTGCGCAACGCGGT
>JBAYVP010000336.1:0-5874 GCA_041674485.1 Sulfuricellaceae bacterium | reverse complement strand
TCCGGGCGCATGGCGGCGTTGCAACTACAAGAGAAGGCAATGGAATGACCATTGCGCGTCGTTGCGCCTTGCCCTGCACCCGGAAAACCGCACACTCCAGCCCGTTCAACTGAGCTTTCTAGGATAACAGTTAACAGCACTCACTCATCGGCTTGATCCAGCATTTATGAGAACCACACTTGATTTACCCGACGAAACCTTCCACCAACTCAAAGCGCAAGCAGCGCTCTGCGGCATGAAGCTCAAAGAGTTGGTCGCCCAGTTTATCGAGCGCGGGCTGGCTGCCGGCGCCAATCCGTCCCCCCCCTGCGCGAGCGCCCACCGTTGCCGGTGGCGATCCGGCGTGACCCCAATGCGCCGCCTACGCCGGCGCTCACTAACGCCGAGCTTTACGCCATCCTGGACGAGCAAGACCTGGAGCAATACCGGCGCGTGATGTCCCAAAGTGGTGCTACGCCATGACAGACCTGCTCGACATCAATGTCTGGCTGGCCTTGGTGGATGAAAACCACATTCACCACACCACGGCAAAACAGTATTTGGAATAACCAGTTGTACCAGCAGGCTGCGTTTTGCCGCATCACCATGCTCGGGCTATCGCGCTTGAGCACCCAGCCCAGGGTTTTGAGCCGCCCCCTCACCCATGAAGAAGCGTGGGACATTTATCGCCAGTATCTGGCTAACCCTGCTGTATGTTTTCTGGACGAACCTACATCAACAGAAGCGCAATTTGCCGCGCTTACGCTGGCAGGCGCCATGCCGCAACGCCATTGGACGGATGCTTACCTCGCCGCTTTTGCCATCGCAGCCGACTGTCGGCTCGTCTCTTTCGATAGCGATTTTCATAGATTCCCGCGTTTGAATTACCTGCACCTTCCAGGTGCAAGCCAGATTGCTTATGTGGCATAATCCGGCATTCATAGATGTTTAGTAGAATGTGAGAGTTCAGTGCATCCATCCCATCACGCCCTTAGCCGCCTGCTCGACGATATGCTTGTATCCGGCGATGTCGTGCTGCGGGCGCGGGCGGAGAACTTTCGCTTTGAAGAGCGTGTGAGTCAGGGACGGCAAGCACACTACGAAACCCAGCATGGGCCGGTCGGCGCCACCTATGAAGACTGGCTGGAAAGCCACCAGGACTACCTGCAAGGTCTCGTTTACACCGAACAGCCTGAGACTTTCCTCTCAGTAAATACCGATGCTGCCCTCCCGGCTGCGGTAACGTCCGAACTCGGCGAGGGGCAGTATCTGATCCGGGTCGAATCGCTGGACTATGCCTTGGGAGAAACCAAGGTCGGTTCGTTGGCGGATTTGGAAAATATCCTGGCCATCTACAACAACCAGCGCCGCGACCAGAACGTTTCCGCCGGCGAGGCCAAGGCATCCCTCCAGGAAATCTGCCGCTCCCTCAACCATAACCCGTTCGCCATCAGGCCGCGCTTCGCTGCGTTTGCCCAGGAGCTAATGGAGGATATCGACGCCTCTGACTGGCCTTTGCGGCTGCGCGACCGCCTCGGTCTGGCACACTTGCCGCCCACTAATTCCTGCGGCCCCCACCCGGTGGTGCTGATGCGCTACACAGTGGGGGAAGTCGCCGCGCACGCCCGCAAACTCGTTGCGAACCATCCTCTCGCCGTGCCTACGGTGCTGGATGCCGAACCCTACGAAATATTCCACCCTTCGCCGCAGGAACAGAATTACGGTCGCACCTTGAACCTCGCCGGCGCCGGTGATTGTGACCGGCTCGCCTCCGAGGTGCTGCACTTGAGAATGGATTACACGCCGAGCCATATCTGGAAAGTGGGCGCCATCACGGCGCGGGCCGATACCTCGCCGGAGCGGCTGGCAAAGTTGCGCGGCGACCACCTCGCCTGCCTGCAACTTCTCAGCGACCGCGACGACTTCGGAATGCTATGAGCGCCATACCGAACATCATCCCGCCCCGCCATCCCTGGCTGGATCGCCTCGCCGCCGAGCCGGAGCGGGCGCTGGACGCCCTGCTGCGCGGCGTCGCCCACCTGCCCGGCCTGCAACGCGCCAGCCCCGGCGAAGCGCTGATGGCGCTGCTGGGCGACCTGCCGCCGGAGGCTGCGGAATGGGGATTGCTCGACCGTGCCCTGCTGGTCTGGCTACAGGCGCGACGCCAGGCGGTCGATGGCTTGCTCGGACGTCCGGGGGGCGTGGAACGTTTTATACGCGAGACCGGCGAGGCTTTCCGCGCCGCCTGGCGGCTGAAACTGCCGGAAAGTTGCGCCTGGATACGCGCCGAAGCATTCGACCTGTTGCGCTGGGCCGATGGCTTCAGCCTCGACGCCACCTTCGACCTGGGGCGCGCGGTGCTCACCGCTGCCGCCCATGTGCAGCAGGGCGGCGAATACCGCTTCCTCTGGCTGCGCATCTGCGAGGAGGCCGCCGCACCCCGGCTGCGCCATCGCCTCGACGCCGCCCTGCTGGGACTCGCCAGAACGCCCGGCGCACAGGCCGGAGCACCTTCCCATGACCTCATCGTCGGGCTGGCCCGCTGGGGCGCACGGCTGCCGAGCGACGACAACGCCAAGAGTGAGATGGTGCGAGAGTGGCGCGCCCTCAAAGCTGCCTTCCCCCGTCAGCCGGGCTTCTGGCGCGGGCAGTGGGAAGCGGTGCTGGCGGATGAGCGCATCGGCGCGCACCCGTTCACCCACTGGCTGCGGGAAGCCGATCCGGCACTGCAAGCGCCGAGCAAGACCGGGCAAGTGCGCCGGACGCCGCAATTGCCCAAGGATATTTCGGGTAGTATCAAGGAGATGGATCGGGAATGCCGCGCGCAAGGACTGACGGCGCCGCTGTGGCAAAAGATGGCGGCTTTGCTCAGCCAAGTGGAAGACTACGCCGACGCCACCGGCGAGAGCTATTATCTGGTCACCAGTTGCACCAATATCGCCAAAATCATCCTGAATCAAGCGCCGGGACAAGCTCTCACCCTGACGCGCCGCGCCCTGCTTTGGACGCCCTCCGACGGCCATGCCTGGAGCACGCGCGCCACCGCACTCGACCGCCTGGGACGCCCCGATCTCGCCGAGGCGGTGCTATGGGAGGCGATACGCCGCGTCCCATCCAATATCGCCCTGTACAACGACCTTGCCCTGGCCTGGGTCGAGCGCGGCGGGTTGGCCGAGGCGGAGGCGCTGCTGCGCAAGGCCGCCGCCCTTGATCCCAATGACGGACCCACCTTCGTCGAGCTGGCACGGGTGCTGTGGCTGCTTGGCCGTGCCGACGACGCCCTGGCCCTGCTGCGCGACTTCCTCCGTCGCACGAATGATGCTATTGCCCTCTACACCTTCGGCTGCCTGCTGGTTGCCGAAGGACGGAGTGCTGCGGCTGAGGTGTTGGAGCAATATCGCCGCGCTTACGGCAATGACCATTGGGCAGCGACTCTCCAGCGCCTCATCGCCGCCGGTACGGCTGGGCAGGAAGAGTCGCGGCAGCACTTGCGCGAGCCGCGACGGCGCGGCGGTTTGACCCAAGGCGTTCCCTGGGACGCGGAGAGCGCCGAGCGGGCGCTGGCGGCGGAACAGGCCGGATTCCCCCGGCTGGAGAAGATCGAACGGGTCGCGCAGGCCGACCTGCTGTTCCGGCTGGGAGATGCGCGCCGCGCCGACGCGCTGCGGCTGGTGGACACTGCCCTGACCGACCCGGCTGACGCCTATGCCCAAGTAGTGAAAGGCCTGGCAGCGCCCGAATACCGCGTCGAAATGATCGGGCGCACGGGACGTTTCGCCGGCTCGCTGCCGGTGCGCCTGGCGCTCACCCCGGATAATGCCGGCGCCGAGCATTGGCATGATCTACTCCGGCGCTTCCCGGAGGGCGGGCATCTGACCCGTCTGGTCCAGCTGGCGCGGGGAGCGGTGGGGGAGGAAAGCGACACAGTTCATGCCGCCCTCGCCGCGTGGTGCAGCGAGCCTACGCACTGGGCTAATGGCTGGGACAAGCACCTCAAGGAGACGCTACGCCGCCATCTGGACGGCGATGATATCCCGGTCTCCCTCGCCACCCTGGCGCACGACGCCCTGACCCAGGCGGTGGACGTGGGGCAGGATGCCGTGCCGTTGGCTGCCTGATCCGGCGCGATACGGTCAAATCCCCCTGGTTTCGATCTGCCGGGTGGGCGCGCTTTTCGTGCCCACGCGGAAACTATTGCGTTGAGCTATGCCTTGCGCGGGGGAAATTGTCCGGTTGGATTGCCCCCAGCGGGCGCGACTTTCGCATTGCAAATTGCTTGCGCGAGAAAGCCCAAGCGGCGCAATTTGCGCAGCAATCGCATCCCGCGAGACGCGGTTAAATCCGCAAATTGTGGTCGCGCAAAGTATATCGCTACTCCGCTCTCTACGTTTCCGCGTAGAATCCTGTTGCTGTACTAGCTCCGGCTTCTGCGCCAAGCGCTCAAAGCGCGTTCAAAAAAGCCAGCAGCCTTGCGCGGTCTTCCTTGAGTAACGCCACATAGCGTTTCCTGGCAGCTTCCGCTTCGCCGCCGTGCCACAGGATCGCTTCCTGCAAGCCGCGCGCACATCCGTCGTGGAGGAAAAAACGGTGGTCGGCGACGCTTTCCGTCAGGCTGATTCCCCATAGCGGCGGGGTGCGCCATTCCTGTCCGTTTGCCCGGTAGTCGGGGCGGCTGTCGGCCAGCCCCGCACCCATGTCATGCACCAGGAGATCGGTATAGGACGTGATCCGCATCGTCCAGATAGTCGATTGATTAATATCGCATTTAAGTCCTTGTGCGCTTGACTGGTTTTCGCCGCTTTCCGCATTTATAAAAATATTTTCAAGAGGGTAAAAAAACCACACCGACAGGCGATGAATTCCGTGTAAGTGGTTGCATACTTGTTAACTTTGACAGGTATCGGCAACGGGATTTTCGGGGTAGACTTTGTCGCGTGGGATCGTTAAGCGGTAAAGCATGACCTGCCTCCAACTACTTTTCCATACTACTTTTCCCAAGTTCTACAAAACTACTTTAGGAGAAAACCATGAAACACCGTTTAACAAAGCTTGGTGTTTATGCTGTTGCAATCACAATTAGTATCGCTGCTAATACAACATCGGACCCGTCAGTACGTCATTAACCTGCAACTTTCCTGCTGAAGCGATTCCTCCCATATCTTCATACGCGACATTTAGCGGCTCATCTACGGTGACCAGAGTGGGATATTCTGGTATATTCGGAGGTGTCGGTGCAGAGCTTACAATTGGCGATTCTGCAACTAACTTCAATGTATTAGAGGCACGAGGTGGGGCTGGCGGCGGATGGCAATTTAGCAGCATCATGTACAGCTATGACTCAAACAATGTTCTTACCAATCAAGCGACTGGAAACTCAAAGGGTTACCAATGGGGTTATTCTTCAAACATTAGCTCTGGGGGTGGTTACCTGACTTCTAGCAACTGGAGTCCGTATTATTCAGACTCGTTTAATGGGTTAGCAACTACGCCATGCCAACCTTTTGATCCTAATCAGAATAACGTTCAATATTTTGACAATGGATCACAAGATGTCTCCAGCCAGCTAAAAACAACTTCCGCAGGAAATGCAGTACAAGTTGACGTTAGCGTTAAATTAAAGTCTTTGGCGAATCAGTATTGGAGCGTATGGCAGCCTGTGCATGCCCTGTATTTAAGCAGAGCTATAGGACGTCAGCGCAACATGAAGCTTTACCTGATCCCCCAAAATAATCCAGCCGCCCCTGTTCAAATTACACCATATAATGACTTTTCCGGTATTATGTAGCTATTGCACAAAGCAAGTTAAAACAATAGGTTACGCAACATGATAAATCTTCTATTATTTTCGTAACTGATTGATTAATTGGAAGCCAATTACCGGCTTTGTGCGGTTGC
>JBAYVP010000335.1:0-5890 GCA_041674485.1 Sulfuricellaceae bacterium | reverse complement strand
GTTTGGCGAGCGTCGCCATCTGGATCAACCTGTCGCGCCAGAACAGATAGTTGGTGCGGGCCGTGTCTGTACCCAGTGTGCCCATAGGCGTGTTGTCTTCGATGTGCGTGTAGAGGACGACAGAGATGGGCGGTGCCTGAGGAACGCCTGAACACATCACTATGCCTTCGTTGCTCCACCCCTTGGCGACTACCTGTTGAATATCCGTTAAGTTGGGCGTTATACGGTGGTTGCTATCTACGTCACGGGCAAAGCCATTGTTGTAAGCGCGATAAACCGGAGCTTGCTCTGCAGCACAGGCGCCGTTGACGGGGCTGTTGATAGAAAAATCGTAGCTCTCGAATTTCCAGCTTTTTGCTGCGGGATTGTAGGCCGATTTGAGTTGGCTGCATTCCAGAGAGTCAGCAGTGTAGAAGTGTGAGTTAGGCCCCAAAGCGGAACCATAGAATCGGCAGACTTGATTGTTGCCACCGGTTGGAAAAGTTGTTCCTGTGCGCTGCCAACGCCCAACGCTTCCACCATCAACGAAGGTCTGTTCGGCAGAATCAGCCGTGATGAAATAATGATCTAAATCCGGGTTGTAATACTCCACCGCTGTAGCGGAATATGCAATCTGGGTTGTTATTGCAAAAAACAACGACACCAGTATTTTAAATATCCTTAATAAATTCATTGTGTTCCCACCCATGTTTCAGAAAAAGTAAGAAAAAGAAAAGGGGACAGATTTATTTTCCACACTCACTTGCCTCCTTTACAGGCCGTCCCGGTCCGCGCGTTTCAATGCGCCGCCCGACAATCTTTTCAACCTGCTCCGCAAACCTGGAATTCCCGGTAAGTTGGCCTCGCTTGACTGCTTCGCGGATCAACCGCCACTCGCCGCCCGGTATACCACCCGCCCAACTCTTGGCATGGATCACTTCTCCGTTTTTTAATTCATCCAAATCATAGGGCATTTCGTTGGGATGGGTGGGATAAATAAATCTGTCCCCTTTTTCTGGCAGTCTGGGGACTGGTGCTCCGGGGATAACCCCGATCAGGTCATTGCGCCATTTTTGGTATGTGCGAAACCGACAGGCGGCGCATTACCGGCATGGATTTGGCGTGGTGCCCGCTCATGCGCTCCAGCACGCCGCCCAAAAAACGCACCGTCTCGACGATATACGGCCCCTTGTTCAGCATGACGCATTCGGCGCGGATGGCCAGCGCGGCATCGGACACTTCGGCGCGCGAAGGGATGCCGTTCCTGGCCATGTTCTCCAGCACCTGGGTCGCCCAGATCACCGGAATATGCGCCGCTTCGCACAGCCAGAGTATTTCTTCCTGCACCTCTGCTAGGCGCTCGAAGCCGATTTCCACCGCAAGATCGCCGCGCGCCACCATAACGCCGGTGGGCGGGTGGCAAAGGCCGGCCAATAAAATCATCGGCAGATTTTCGAACGCGTGGCGCGTCTCGATCTTGAGTATCGTGCCCAGGTTGCCCGCGCCGATTTCATGCAGCTCGCGATGCAGCACCAGCACATCGTCGGGCGTGCGCACGAACGACAATCCCACCAGGTCGATATGCGGCGCCAGCACGCGCAGAGCCGCTGCATCGGTTTCGGTCAGCGCCGGAATGCCGAGATCGGTTTCGGGCAGGTTGATACCCTTCTCAGCGCGCAGCTTGCTGCCTTGCGGCGCGGCGTGCGTGATGCGCACGGCAATCGACACGCTGTCGTTCGATAGCACCTCGCCGCCGATCTTGCCGTCGTCGAACCAAACTGGCTGCCCTGCCTTGGCCGTATCGAATGCGGCCTCCAGCGTGCAGGGGATGAAGGCCGGATGCAGCAGCTTGCCCGCCTCGTCGTACTGCGCCTGCGCGCCGGGTTGAGCGTCACGCGTCAGAATCAGATCGTCGCCTGCCTTGAGCACGATGGGCTGAAAAACCTCCGGCAGCGCGGCAACCTTGGCCTGCACCAGCAGGTTGCCGTTGCGCTGCAGCCAGCAACCTGCCCCCTCGGCAAAAAAAGCATGTTGCTGGCAATGCGCCAGCCATGAATGGCCGAACTTCTCCTTTGCCAGCAGGGTGCGCGTCGAGCCGCGCGTGTCTTCCACCTCGATGGCATCGCCGGAACGCACAGCGGCCAGCAGGATTTCATCCATGGGCAACACGGCATCGACCGGAAACGCGGCGGCTTCCTGGTTGCTGGCTGGCGTCAGCCACACTCTGGCCGGCGCGGTGACGCGCCCCCATGCGTCGCGCTTGACCTTGCATTCGACCAAGCGCCCGATCGCGCGTATCGCACCGGTGCGCAGCTTCGGTCCGGGAAGGTCGGCGTATATCCTGCATGTCCGCCCCAAATCTCGCTCGGCGTCGCGCAGGTTGCGCACCATGGCGAGCCAGGCATCCGGCCCGTCGTGCGCGCAATTGATGCGCATGATACCCATGCCAGCCGCCAGCAGGTCATGCGCCAGGCGCGCGTCGGTTGCCGCTTCGGAGGGCATCGTCACCATGATGCGGGTCGCGTGTCTGGCACAGGCCTGCCCGAGCAAGGCATTGGCATGGTCGCCGAGACGCGTTCCGCCGTTCCTGAGGTTGACAGCAGTCACCGCATCGCCGGTATGCGGCATGCGTTGCCCGGACAGCGCATGCAACGCATCCAGCACCGCATCGATGCTGCCCAGCACGTGCGCCTCGGCATGCCCCAGGCGGCTCAGGCCGAGCAGCGCCAGGTCGCGTTGCAAATCGCGCATATCGCCCTGGCGCAACGCGAGGTAATGCAGCAGGTTTCTTGCGCTGTGCCGGTATGCGGGAACCACGCATTGCACCGCTTCGCGGTATTCGCGCTCCATCGAAATTGCGGCAGCGCGCAATGCCTTTAGCGCGGGTATGAGGATTGCGGTCAGGTATTCTTCCGGCAGGCGCATGGTGTCGGGCAGTTCGGGATCGTATGTGGACGCATCAGTCTACACGGCGAATGCTACGGTTATGTTGCAGCCCGGATCGCAAGCGCACTGCGGCATCGAAACAGTCACCCACGTTTTATTCCAATTCCCGATCAATAGAGCATTATCGCAGGGCGGGTTCTACCCGCCGGATAAAGATGTCGGGCGAAGCCCGACGGATTATTTTCCTATTGAAGGAAAAATGGAATTATAGGGAACGTAGCCAGATTACCCTGGCGAGGCATGCAGCATGAAACCGTGGCTTGAGGGCGATGACTGCCAAAAAAGAATCAACAGATACGGGGCGAAAATTTAATTCGAACTATCCTTGAAGTAGCACAGCGCCCGCCAAAATAAAAAACTCCGGCAGCATTGCGCCGCCGGAGCATGGAAAGACGGAAAACAATATCGCCGGATCAGTGCATCGCGGGCAATCCGCCCAGATAGCCGACTTCCGCCTTGTTGGTGTTGATCAGCGGCAGGATGCGGGCATGCACGGTCGGGTTGGTGCCGTTCAGGTCGCCTGCATGCTGGTAGTTGCTCATGATGTAAGCGTGACCGTTCATGTTGTCCACGATCTGCAAGCCGGTGGATTCTGCCCCCATCGGCAGCGACAGGATGCGCACCAGACTGCCGGTGTCGACGTGATACGCCCACAAGTAGTTGTTGACGTGGTTTGAAGAATCCTCACCGATGAACAGCACACGCATGCGGTCGGAGAACCACAGGTTGTCAGGGGCAGAGATCGCGTTCAGGTCGGATTTGTTGCCATCTGCATCCGCCACAATGTCCTTGCCGACAACGATCGCCTTCATCGAGACCGGTACGAAGTCGCTGTTGATCGCCGCACCCAATGAGTCGCCCTGCTTCGGCTTGAGCGACATCTCATATACGCCGCCGGACAGGTTCTTCTTGATACGGATGTGATTGGCCGGATCGGCTACCACGTCTTCCATGCCTTTCGACATGCGGGCAAAAGCGGTGTAGGCCTTGTTCTCCTTGGCGTTGTAAGCCACGCCCTCGTACTTCTCGAATTCGGTCGTGGCACCCATGAGTGCGGCATAGCGGCGGGTTTCGAGGAAGGCGGCCAGGGTGGCGATGGAGACTCCGGTCGTGAAGTTGCCGGTCTTCAACTGCAGGTACTCGACCTTGGCGACTTCATGTCCGGTTTTGACCGCGGCGAACCCGACTGTTGCCGTGGTGGAAGTGAGGAACAGATCGTTGAAGGTCACACCCGCATCGACAGCGGCCTTGATCTCGGCATGGGTCGCATGGCCCAGTTTGATCCAAGACAGATTGGCTTCGCCACCGTCCGTGCCCACGGGCGACATCTGGTTCCATTTTGCCGCATACAGGCTACCTGCGGACAGGTCACCCGCGCTATCGGCAACGAACATGGTCAGGCTGGTGTAGGTACCGTCATCGCCCTGGATCGCGGTGCGCGAGTCGCCGAACATCTGCACTTTCTCGCGTGAAATGCGCCCCAGCGTGTACCATTTTTCCACTGTGGTGCTGCCGTTGTTCGCGATCGTCACTTCCGGCACGCGGCCATAGTGATAGGGAGATGCAGCGGCCTCGCCGTAAGCAACGCGGAAGGCATTCATGCGTGCGGTGTACTCCATGCCTTCGCATGAACCACCGACAATGGCGGCATAGGTCGTATCGGCTTCGCAACGTGCATCCGGCTCATACTCTTCGGAACCCAGGTGGGTGTTCCAGGGGGAGCGGCTGCCCGCGCAGGGGATCCACAGACCGTTGACACCGGAGAAATCGACCTGCTTGACCGAAGCAACCGTGAACTTGCCGTCGGTGCTGCTCTGGTTGAGCTTGGCCACGGTCATCAGCATCGGCTGCTTGCCGTACCAGTTGGTACCGGCGCTGTCGTTGTTCATGTATTCGAAGTGCGTCACCAGATACGGTGTGCCATTGATGTCCATCAGCGAGTTGGCATCCGGTGTTTGCGGGATATAGGCGCTGCCGTTGGCTTCGTTCAGGACCGTGCCGGTCTTGTTGTGGACGGCGGCTGCGGCGGTGCCGTTAGTTGTCTTGTTGGTGTCGGTGTTGTTGAACAGGTTCACAAAACTCAGCGGGTAATTCTTCACCGTGCCGTCGGTGTAGGTCACATCCACGCTGGATGTCGTGTACGCGATGGCGCGGTTCGCATCCGACAGGCCGGTGATGTCGGTCGGTTTGAATTTCACCGACTTCACTTTGGCAGGCGCATTCAGCAAGTGTGTCGTGACATTGGCCAGCAAGGCCGGTGTCAACCCCGCACCTGTCAGTGCCGCGTTGGCAGCAGCGAGGGAATCGATGGTGGATGCTTTGGACAGCAGGGCGGCGTTGGCGCTTACATCGATGTTCGTGGCGGTCGGAGTGGCACCAGCAACCGTCTGGATGACTTGCGCAACAGCCAGCGCCTTCTGGTCGACCTCATCGGTCACGCCTGCGATATCCTTGGGGCGCACGAGTTTGTTGCCGTTCTGGTCGCTCAGTGCAGCGCTGGCCATGTTCACCGAACCCAAGTTTGCCTGGCCGATCTTGAAGCTGACCGTGTCGCCCGCTTGGTAGGTGAATTCGCCGTTGGTACCGGTCACGCCGGAAGCGCCGCCGCTGGTGGAATAAGTCACACCTTTGACGTAAGAGTCGGACAGGATTCCAGTGAGCGAAGTGCTGAAGGAAGTTGAAGTGCCGCTGTCTCCGCTGCAGCCCGCCAGTGCCCAAACCGACAGTACGGCCAGGTAAATCGTTTTCGTGCGCATTTCCATCTGAAGTCTCCCGGAGTTTGTAGTTAAGGAGACCGCAGGTTAGTCTGTAAAGATGACAAGCCGATGAAGCTTATGTTGCTGTTATCCTACTTCCGGCAGTTGACACGTACTAACCCATTGCTAAAGTACACAGCCATTGGGGTTTAGGTTAACGAGGAGACTCACCAAATGGGTGAAGCTAAAATACGGACTAAATTAGCGGC
>JBAYVP010000334.1:0-5896 GCA_041674485.1 Sulfuricellaceae bacterium | reverse complement strand
CTGAGCTTCGCCGAATGGGCGAAGGATGAACGGATTAAAAATAAGGTAGGTCGTGACGTTTCTGGGCATATCCAAAAACCGGGAAGCTGAAATTCGATAAAGACGCTGTATTTCGACAGCCTACGCCCGTCCCCCATTCAACGACTATTAAATTTTTTGAAAAAAATGGCAAATTTCGACAGCCCAGACTATCCCCCCAATATCAGCGCCGCCGCCACCCGTCGCCCTTCGCCGGCGAGGATGTTGTAGGTGCGGCAGGCGGCGTAGGTGTCCATCACTTCCACGCCGATGTGCAGGCGCGCCCATGCCAGCCTGATCTCCCGCGCGGGGAAGCGCAGCCGCGCCCCGACGCCCAGCAGGATGATTTCCGGCGCATGGGCGACAACCGTGTCGAAATGCGCTGTCTCCAGATGTTCCAGGCTGGTGGGCGGCCAGTTTTCCACCGGCTGGTCGGGCAGCACGATCAGGCTGGTCAGGTAGCGCGTGTGGTTGACCGTGACACTCTCGGCATCGTAGGCAGTAAAATGGTTCTGGGCGCCGACAACGGCGAGATGCAGTTTCATGGGGACTCCAATTGCGGCGCAGGACAGGCTCGGGTAACATTATATGCCTTGCGCGGAGGAAATTGCCCGGTTGGATTGCCCCCAGCGGGCGCACTGCCGCGTTGCAAATTGCTTGCGTGGATGGCCACGCGGCGCAATTTGCGCCTTGCATTGCATCCCGCTGGGAACAATCCAACCGGACAATTTCCCCCGCGCAAGGCATAGCTTTTTATTTCACCATGATAGACTACCCCTTGCTGTGAAACGTGACCTAACCAGGCAGCGAAACCGAGTCAAGCGACAAAATCTCAGGAAAGAACCCCCAGCCGTGCAACCCGTACTCAAATCCGCCAAACTCAACAACGTCTGCTACGACATCCGCGGCCCGGTGCTGGAACGCGCCAAGCAAATGGAAGAAGAGGGGCACCGCATCATCAAGCTGAACATCGGCAATCCGGCGTCGTTCGGTTTCGAGGCGCCGGACGAGATCGTCCACGATGTGATCGTCAACCTGCCCAGCGCTTCCGGCTATTCCGACTCCAAGGGCTTGTTCGCCGCGCGCAAGGCGATCATGCACGAGACGCAGCAAAAGAAAATCCGCGACGTGCAGATGGAAGACATCTACATCGGCAACGGCGTATCCGAACTGATCGTGATGGCGATGCAGGCGCTGCTCAACAACGGCGACGAAGTATTGCTGCCGGCGCCCGATTATCCGCTGTGGACTGCGGCGGTGACGCTGGCCGGCGGCACGCCACGCCACTACTTATGCGACGAGAGCGCCGGCTGGACGCCCGACCTGGACGACATTCGCGGCAAAATTTCGCCGAACACCCGCGCCATCGTCCTGATTAACCCCAACAACCCGACCGGCGCGCTGTACCCGGTGGAATTGCTGAAGGAAATCGTCGAAATCGCGCGCACCCACCAGTTGATTATCTACGCCGATGAAATCTACGACAAAGTGCTGTACGACGGCAATGTCCATACCTCCATCGCGTCGCTGGCCGACGATGTGCTGTTCGTCACCTTCAACGGCCTGTCGAAAAACTATCGCGCCGCCGGCTACCGCGCCGGCTGGATGATCGTCTCCGGCGAAAAGCGCCACGCGCGGGATTACATTGAGGGGCTAACCATGCTCGCCTCGATGCGCCTGTGCTCCAACGTCCCGGCGCAATTCGCGATCCAGACCGCGCTCGGCGGCTACCAAAGCATCAACGACCTGGTCCTGCCTACCGGGCGGCTGTGCCGCCAGCGCGACCTGGCGTGGAAACTGCTGACGGAAATCCCCGGCGTCACCTGCACCAAACCGCAAGGCGCGATGTATCTATTCCCCCGGCTGGACCCGAAAATGTACCCGATCGACAACGACCAGCAATTCATCCTGGACCTGCTGCTCGAAGAAAAAGTCCTGCTGGTGCAAGGCAGCGGCTTCAACTGGCTGCAACCCGACCATTTCCGGGTGGTGTTCCTGCCCAACGTGGACGACCTCACCGAAGCCATGGGACGCATCGCGCAGTTTCTGGAAAATTATCGCAAGAGGCATTCAACCTAGGGACTAGGGGCTAGGGACTAGGAAAACCCCGGTGCAAAGCGCCGCACCGCCTAGCCCCTAGTCCCCAGCCCCTGTTTTCAAGGAAAACCATGAAACCCATCAACGTAGGACTGTTAGGCCTAGGCACCGTCGGCGGCGGCACGCTCACGGTATTGCGACGCAACGCCGGGGAAATCACCCGGCGCGCCGGGCGCGGAATCAAAGTGAAAACGGCGGCGACGCTGGACCTGGAACTGGCGCGCCAATACGCCGGCGACGACCTGACGATTACCAACGACGCGTTTGCAATCGTCAACGACCCGGAAATCGACATCGTGGTCGAACTAATCGGCGGCTACACCGTCGCACGCGAACTGGTGCTGCAAGCGATAGCCAACGGCAAGCATGTCGTCACCGCCAACAAAGCGCTGCTGGCGCTACACGGCAACGAAATCTTCAAGGCCGCTCAGGACAAGGGCGTGATGGTGGCTTTTGAGGCCGCCGTGGCGGGCGGCATCCCGATCATCAAGGCGCTGCGCGAAGGACTGACCGCCAACCGCATCGAATGGATCGCCGGCATCATCAACGGCACCACCAACTTTATACTCTCCGAAATGCGCGACAAGGGCTTATCCTTCGACACCGTGCTGGCGCAAGCCCAAGCGCTGGGCTACGCCGAAGCCGACCCGACCTTCGACATCGAAGGCATAGACGCCGCGCACAAACTGACCATCATGTCCGCCATCGGCTTCGGCATCCCGATGCAGTTCGACAAAGCCTATACCGAAGGCATTTCCAAGCTCACCCGCGAAGACATTCAATATGCCGAAGAACTGGGCTACCGGATTAAACTGCTCGGCATCACCAAACGCACAGTGAGCGGCATAGAGCTACGCGTACACCCGACGCTGATCCCGGCCAAACGACTCATCGCCAACGTCGAAGGCGTGATGAACGCGGTGATGGTGAAAGGCGACGCAGTGGGTGCAACCATGTACTACGGGCGCGGCGCGGGCGCAGAACCGACCGCCAGTGCTGTGATCGCCGATCTGGTGGACGTGACCCGCATGCACACCGCCGACCCCGAGCAGCGCGTGCCACATTTGGCATTCCAGCCGGATGCGCTATCCGATACGCCCATCCTGCCGATCAGCGAAGTGCGCACCTCCTACTACCTGCGCATGAGAGCGCTCGACAAACCGGGCGTGCTGGCCGATGTCACGCGCATACTCGCTGATTTGGGCATCTCCATCGACGCGATGATCCAGAAGGAACCGTCAGAAGGCGAAGAACAAGTCAACATCATCATGCTCACCCACGAAACGGTGGAAAAATTCATCGACCAGGCCATTGAGAAAATCGAAGCGCTGCCGTCCACCAAGGGCAAAGTGACGCGGATCCGGCTGGAAGAATTGGGGGCGAATTGAACTGCCGCTTACGCACGAACATCGCCGGAGAAATATGATGGCAAACGATGTCAAAGCATTGCGGGCGGAAGTCAAGCAATGCCTGAACGCCCTGGATTCCACGCGCCCCATTGTGTTCGGCAACCAACCGCTAATCGAGCGCGGGGAAAATGAAAGCCTGTACGTACACGGCCTGCACGGCGGCAAGGATTTGATCCGGGAATTGGCTGACCGCATAGATTTTGACGAAGGCGGTGGGACCTATCTCTTTTCCGGCAATCGCGGCACCGGCAAAACCACAGAACTGATGCGCCTTGCCGAAAGATTGCAGGATGACGGCTGCGAGGTCTTTTATATCGACATGGCGGAATACCTCAACCTCACCATGTCGGTGGAAATTACCGATTTCCTGATCAGCGTGCTCGGTGGCCTGTCGGAAAAAATCGAGCAACGCTACCACGCCACGCCGGGAAACCAAGGGTTCTTCGAACGGGTGTGGGGCTTCCTCCACGCGGATGTCAAACTCGACGGCATCACGCTGCCCGTCGATCATGCCGGCCTGAAATTTTCCATACAGCAAGACCCTGATTTCAAGAAAAAATTGCAGGAAGGCACACGCGGTCATGTCGCACGTCTCGTCAAGGAAGCGCAGAACTTTGCATTGGAAACGGCGACCTGGATACGCGACCGCACCGACGTGAACAAGAAAATCGTGCTGCTGGTCGATTCCGTCGAACGCCTGCGCGGCGTGGGTGACAGCAAGGACGTGGCGGAAGTGTTCAAAAGCGCCGAAACCTTATTCTCCGGCCATTCCGACAAGCTGCGCTTACCCTCCCTGCATCTAGTCTACACCATCCCGCCTTATCTTTCTGCGCTGGCCGGCAGTCTGGCTTCGCTGTATTCCGGCGGGCGCATATACACGCTACCCAGCGTCCACATTTACGAATGCTGCCCGAGTGACGGAAACGAACCGGTGCAATCCGACACCGGGCTGGACGCGATGGTAGACATCGTCGCCAAACGCTTTCCGTCATGGGAAAAATTCTTTACGCAATCGCAGTTAAAACAACTGGCAAGCCATTCCGGCGGCGATTTGCGGGATTTTTTCCGCATGGTAGGCTTGAGCATCGTCTCAGCACCCTACCAGGAAACTTTGCCGCTGGCTGATAGCGCCATCAAAAGCGCCGAGGATGCGGTATACAACGACATGCCGCTAGCAAAGGACGACATGGCCTGGCTCGCACGCGTCCTTAAAACCCACCGGCACGAACTGGACAGCCTGGATAAACTCCCCAGCTTCGCCCGGCTGGTGGAAGGCAAATACCTGCTCAACTACCGCAACGGCAAGGACTGGTACGATGTCCACCCGCTGCTGCGCGCGCTGGTGAAGGAGCAAAGTGGCGTATCAGGCGCAGCTTGAAACCATCTGGCGCAATCTGCGCCCCCATATCGAAGAGGCGCGCGGCTTCACGCTGGTTTACCTGTTTACCCGCCATCCCGCGCCGGTCGATTTTTTGCGGGGACGTTTGGCGGATAGCCTGATTATCCATTCCCTGCCCTTGCGCGCCCTCCCCTTTAACGGCCCGGCAACGGTGGAAACGACCCTCAACGCGTTGCTGTCCAGCCGCCCCCTCAACGGTCAACATCCCCCAATCTGGCTGGAAATGTGGCGCGAAAGCAATGATGCGGACTGGCAGACCGCGCTGCGGCAAGTGCTGGCGCGGCTCAACGAACGCCGTTTTCTGCTGGAACGCGATGTGGATTGCCCGCTGGTGCTGGTGCTGCCGGCGGACTTGCGCGCCTCCATCGCCAACCTCGCCCCCGATTTGTGGACGGTGCGCGCATTCACTGCGGATTTGCCGATGCCGGAAACAGTCATCGTGCAGGCCGAAGTCAGCCCCGCCACCCCGTTCGTCCCGCTGCCGGTTGAAGACGAAACACCCGATGCGGCGGAACGCGAATGGCGGCGGCTGTGGGATAACACGCAGGACAAACAACGCATCGATATTTGGATGGGCGTCACCGCCGTCGATGCGGCGCTGGCGCGCATGGATATTTCCGCAGCACAGCGCATCACGTCGGAACTGATGCAGATAGTCCGCCCCTCCCCATGTGCGAAAGATGCCGACCAGCGCAATTTGTCCTTCGCGCGGCGCATCGCAGCGAAAATAATGCAGATAGTCCGCCCCTCCCCAAGCAAGAAGGAGGATGCCGACCAGCGCAACTTGTCCGTCGCGTTGAATAAGCAAGGTGAGGTTGCGAAGGCCCGCGGCAAACTCGACGACGCGCTTAACGCCTACCGCGAAAGCCTCGAAATCCGCCGCACTTTGCGCGCTTCAACCGGCGACGCACCACAGACCCTGCGCGACCTCAGCGTGTCTCTGGACAACGTCGGCAGCGTCGAACAAGCCCTG
>JBAYVP010000333.1:0-5916 GCA_041674485.1 Sulfuricellaceae bacterium | reverse complement strand
TCGATGGTTCGACTGGTTATGCCGAGCGCATCTGCTGCATCTGCAACTTTCCACGCAGGACCACTGGCTCCTGCATCACACAATAACAGCGCACGGGCGTGAACAAATTTCCTTGCACTGACCTTTCCTCGCGTCGTCAAAGCCTCAAGTTCGTTGCGTTCTTGATCAGTGAGCGTTACCCGGTATCTTTGGTGGCATGGCGGACTCCTTTGGTTAAAGTTTCCGCCAGTATGTCACAAGGTGCTGTATTGCGAAATAAGTAATATTACATGGTACTAGGTTCAATTCTACAATCCGTTGTTTTTCCTCAGCGCCTGAAGCGCCTCTGCGGTGAAGGTTTTTCCCCGCGCGGAGAACAAATTTACCCTGACGCTCACCGTGTATGAGGCAGCCTTATCACAGCTCGTTGCGCCACTCCTGATCCTCGCTGTCGAACAGCCGGTTGGACTCCTGCAACCCCCAGTTTCCCGCCGGGTAAGTGTGGATGAAATCGCGCTCCTGCTCCCAGTATTTCAGGATAGGATCGACCACGCGCCACGACCATTCCACTTCGTCGAAACGGATGAACAGCGTGCGGTCGCCCTCGATCACGTCGAGCAGCAGGGTTTCGTAAGCTTCCAGCGACGCCTCGTGGCTCTTGCGGTAGGAGGCGTTAAGCTGGACGACGCGGGTGTTCATGCCCAATCCCGGCTGCTTGACGTGCATTTCCATGTGCATCGATTCGGCAGGCTGGATGGATAGCAATATCCAGTTGGGGTCTATGCTTTCCAGCGGCGTTTCGCGGAACAGTTGCTGCGGCGGATGGCGGAAGCGGATCGCAATCATCGACATCGGCTTGGCCATGCGCTTGCCGGTGCGCAAATAGAACGGCACGCCGCGCCAGCGCCAGTTGTCGATATAGAATTTCGCCGCGACGAAGGTTTCGGTGGCGGAATTTTTTTCCACTCCCGGCTCATCCTGATAGCCGGGCGCCGGCTTGCCGTTGATGGAACCGGCGGCATACTGGGCGCGGAAAGCATGGGCATGGATGGCGCGCTTGGGGATGGGGCGGATCGAGCGCAGCACCTTGACCTTTTCGTCGCGCAACGCATCGGCGTCGAGCACCGCCGGCGGCTCCATCGCCACCACGGTAAGTAGCTGCATCAGGTGGTTTTGCAACATATCGCGTAGCGCCCCGGCCTTGTCGTAATAATCGGCGCGGGTGCCGATGCCGACATCCTCCGCCACAGTGATTTGCACGTGGTCGATGAAGTTGCGGTTCCACAGCGGCTCGATCAGCGTGTTGGCGAAACGAAACACCAGCAGGTTCTGCACCGTCTCCTTGCCGAGGTAATGGTCGATGCGGAATATCTGTTGCTCGTCGAAGTGGCGGTGCATCAGTTCGTTGAGCAATTGGGCGCTCTCAATATCCTGGCCGAAGGGTTTTTCCACCACCACGCGATGCAGGCCGCGCGGGCGGTTCAGCCCGACTTCGCTCAGGTTTTTGATAACCGAGGCAAATTCCGCCGGCTTAATCGCCAGGTAAAACACGATATTCGAGCACGCCCCGCTCTTGGGCTTGCCGAGTTCCTCCACCAGATGGCGGTAAGATTCGAGGTCGTGCAGTTCGCCGCGCAGGTAACTGAAACGGGTGGCGAAGCGGGCGAAAATCTCCTCGCTGAAATGCTCCTTGAGCTTGTCGCGTAGCGCTTGTTCCATGAACGCGCGCCATTCTTCCTGCCCCCACTGGCGGCGGGCGAAAGCGATGAAATCCAGATTTTCCGGCAAGCGATTGGCCGCTTCCAGGTGGTACAGCGCGGGCAATAGCTTGACTACCGCCAGATTGCCGGTCGCGCCGAAGATGACGAAGCTGCACGGATACAATTTGCCGTCTGCATTCATTTTGCGCTGTCTCCTTCACCCGCGCCCAGCTTGACCGCATGGCCGCCGAACCCTTTGCGCATCATCGCCAGCAGCTTGGCCGGATAATCGTTATGTCCTTGCGAAGCGAAGCGCATCATCAGCGCGAGCGACATCACCGGCGCGGGAACACCCTGTTCTATCGCTTCATAGGCCGTCCAGCGCCCCTCGCCGGAATCCGCAACGAGCGGCTCAATGGCGTCAAGCTGCTGGTCCGCTTGCAGAAATTCGGCGGTCAAATCCAGCAGCCACGAGCGCACTACGCTGCCATGACGCCACATCTCGCTAATCGCCGCCAGGTCCAGGTCGAATTCCGCCTTGCCCTTCATCAGCGCCAGCCCTTCGGCGAAGGCTTGCATCATGCCGTACTCAATGCCGTTATGCACCATCTTGACGAAATGCCCGGAGCCGGCCGGCCCGCAATGCAGCCAGCCGCGGTCGGGCGCGGGCGCCAGCACCTTGATGAACGGCTCAACCCGCGCCACCGCCGACGGCTCACCGCCCACCATCAGCGCATAGCCGTTTTCCAGGCCCCACACGCCGCCGGACACGCCGGCATCGACAAAGCGTATGCCCTGCGCTTCCAGTTCCGCCGCGCGTTTCACGGAATCCTTGTAATAAGCATTGGCGCCGTCCACGATCACATCGCCCGGCGCGAGTAGCGGCAGCAACTGCTCCAGCGCATGGCGCGTGGCATCGCCCGCCGGCAGCATCAGCCAGATCACGCGCGGCTTATCCACGGCTTCGAGCAATTCCGGCAAAGTGGCGCAGGCTTTCGCACCGGTTTCCTGCGCCAGCTTATCGGCGACATCGAAACTGCGGTTGTACGCAGCCACCTTTATCCCGCCGCGCTCCAGCCGACGCGCCATATTGGCGCCCATGCGCCCCAGTCCGATAATGCCGATTTCCATGAAAGCTCCTTTTGTTTAGAGGCTAGAGGTTAGGGGATGTCGGCGCATGCGCCGGTTTTACTAGTCTCTAGCCTCTGGGTTTCCCCGAGTATAAGCCAGCAGCCGCAAATCGACCAGTTTTGCTATACTTGAGCGCTCACAACCATAGAAACGTCGGAAATCGTGCCCACGCCTAATACATTGCGCATCTTGTTCGCTACTTCGGAAATCAGTCCACTCATCAAAACCGGCGGCTTGGCGGACATCAGCGCCTCGCTGCCCGCAGCGCTACGCGAATTGGACGTGGACGTGCGCGTCCTGACGCCCGGCTACCCCTCGGTGTTGGCCGGCGCCGAAAATATCGATTCGCTGTACCTTTTCAATCAATTCTATGAGTTCGGCGAGGTGCATCTGCTTTCCGCCACGCTGCCGCATTCCGGCGTGCCGCTGATGATCGTCGATTGCCCGCCTTTATACACGCGCGTCGGCGGCCCCTACCAGGACGAGCACAAGCAGGACTGGCCCGACAACGCGCAGCGTTTCGCCCTGCTCTCCCGGTTGGCCGCCTTTCTCGGCGGCGCGGACAACCCGCTGGATTTTCGTCCCGACATCGTCCAATGCAACGATTGGCAAACCGGCCTCACGCCCGCCTATCTGCACTTCCAGCCGGGGCGCAAACCGCCCACCGTGATGACCATCCACAACCTGGCGTTCCAGGGCATATTCCCGCCGCTGGTGGCGGGCGAAGTCGGCCTGCCGCCGGAGAGCATGGACATTGCGGGCGCCGAATATTACGGCAACCTGTCGTATCTCAAGGCGGGCCTCTTTTACGCCGACCACATCACCACCGTGAGCGCGCACTACGCCTGGGAAATCCAGCACAACCCGCTCGGTTTCGGCATGCAAGGGCTGCTGCACCACCGGCGCGAACAACTCACCGGCATCGTCAACGGCATCGACGTGCAGGAATGGAACC
The DNA here is from genome assembly GCA_041674485.1 of Sulfuricellaceae bacterium. Lineage (GTDB taxonomy): Bacteria > Pseudomonadota > Gammaproteobacteria > Burkholderiales > Sulfuricellaceae > JAGXQV01. The sequence goes on along the minus strand of JBAYVP010000333.1, from coordinate 2,151 downwards.
CGACCAACGATGTCCATCTCGCCCATCATTTCAGCGTCGAACAGTTGGAAGGAAAAGCCGCAAACAAAAAACAATTGCAAACGCAAATGGGCTTGACGGTTGATCCCGACATCCCGCTGCTGGGGGTGGTGAGCCGCATCTCCTATCAAAAAGGCCTGGACCTGCTGATCGAAATCGCCCCGGAATTGTTAAAGGAGCCGGTGCAGATCGTCATCCTGGGCACCGGGGAAGCCGGCATGGAAGCGGCGTTCACCCTGCTCGCGCAGGAACATCCGGGCAAAGTCGCCACAATCATCGGCTTCGATGAAAAATTATCGCACCTGATTGAGGCCGGCATAGACATCTTCCTGATGCCGTCGCGCTTCGAACCCTGCGGCCTGAACCAGATGTACAGCCAGCGCTACGGCGCCCCGCCGGTGGTGCATGCCACCGGCGGGCTGGTGGATACAGTGACCGACACCACCCCCGCAACCTTGCAGGAGCAAACCGCCACCGGCTTCATGTTCAGCGAATCCACCGCCATAGCGCTGCACGACGCCATCCGCCGCGCGCTGGAATGCCACCGCGACCGCAAGACCTGGCGACAAATCCAACACGCGGGCATGAGCCGCGATTTTTCCTGGAGCCATAGCGCCACCCAATACCTGGAGCTGTATCGCTCCCTGTTGGCGGAAAAACTGCCGGTTGGTGATGCCCGGTAGGATGGCGTGGATTCAGACAGCCGCGACCCGCAAACCGGCACGGGCGGCGGCTTCGCATTGTCGCGTATCCGCAGAGACGAAAACATCGGCTTGCAAAGCCACGGCGCTGCCGATATGTATGGCATCCATGCCGCGCAGCACGTTGGTTTCGAGAGATGACACGGCATGCCCCAATACCACCGGGGTCAGGCCGCAAACGGCAGCGTCCTCAATGTCGGTCAGTAATAAGCCGGTATTGCGTGTCGTTGATCTTGGCTTCACGGCGCAGACGGCAAAAGGCCGAAATGATTTCGGGCAGCGCAATGCCGGACAAGCCGATCTCTGTCGCCCGGTCGCACCATTCAAGCATGGCGTCGGTTCCCGCTTCATTGACATAGCGCTTGACGAAGGCTGATGTGTCGAAAAAAACGCGCATCCGGCGCCCTTCAGCCCGCGTTGGCCACACGCGTCACAAGCCGACTTCGCGTTCTTCGAGAATCATGCGACTGATGGATACGCCATCCAGCACCAAAGGTTGCGCTTTGCGCCGTTTCCAGGAAGGTAGTTCGGCAATGACCGGGACAATGTCAGCGATGGGTTTTCCATTGCGCAATACACGCACGGATTCGCCCGATGCGACAATGTCGAAATATTGCTTGGCGTGGTTGCGCACTTCGGTGAATGTCGCTTGCCTCATGGCTATCTCAAATTGTACAGAACGATGAAATTATAAATGTTCATTCCAGCGGCAGCCGGCGTTTTTGAAGCAAGGGTGGGCACGCCTTTTGTGCCCACGCGGAAACTACCACCGATCATCCTAACCCGGACAAGCCGGAAACAAAAAACGTACTCACGCGAAGCCGCGAAGAACGCGAAGAATAACCAAGGCAGGTTTGGTTTTTTTCGCGGCTTCGCGGCTTCGCGTGAGTACGTTTTTTGGTTCCAGCTTGTCCGGGTTAGGATTAAGAAACTGTCCAACAATTACTTTCCTTCCGGTGCAAGTCGCCAGCATTGACGCTCCCTCCCGCTTTCCGGGGAGGGAGCCGCGATGCAGGCATGGATCGGGAGATAACTAATGGACAGTTTCTAAGTTAGGAAAAATCCGTTTGCCCTGAGCTTCGCCGCAGGGTCGAAGGGTGAACGGAGTCGAAGGGTGAACGGATTTTTCAGGTTAAATTTGTTCTCTGAAATTCATGATGAAAATCAACGATGCCTAGCATTCATGAATCTCAGGCAAGTCGTAGGGTGGATAAGCGTAGCGCATCCACCGAATCGGCGTAGAAAGGTGGATGCGCTACGCTTATCCACCCTACATTTTTTCTGAGAACAAATTTACCCTGGATTTTTCCGGTATTATGTAGCAACCGCACAAAGCCAGTAATTGGCTTCTAATTAATCAATCAGTTACGAAAATAATAGAAGATTTATCATGTTACGTAACCTATTGTTTTAACTCGCTTTGTGCAATAGC
>JBAYVP010000332.1:0-5916 GCA_041674485.1 Sulfuricellaceae bacterium | reverse complement strand
CGGCAGTGAAGTTTTAGATCTTCGAACAAGAGTCGAATACGGCGGCGTTCCCGCCCAAAGCGCTCATCCGAAGCTCGAACAGGCCGGCCTTGGGTACCCCCCATCAAGAATATCAATAAACAACTATTCATTGATGTCCCAGGAGGTTTTTATGTTTAATCGCTCCACCCGCTGTTCCATCCAAAAACCGGCGCTTCGAATCGCCATCCGGCCCGCCGGCGCGGCGGCCTTGGTACTGGCCTTGGTCGCCACGTCCGCCGGCGCGTTCCAAAGAACCGAAGTGCGCGAGGATTGCAAGAATTCCGATCCCTTGCGCCAACCCTTCTTCGGCGAAACCCACTTGCACACCGGGCTGTCGTTCGACGCCAGCATCCGCTTTGTGCCCACCACGCCGAAGGATGCCTACCGCTTCGCCAAGGGGGGCAGGGTCAGGGGGGTTGGGGCGAATGGTTTCGAAAATCGCGTGTACACGCAGGATCGCCCACTCGATTTCGCCGCCGTGACCGACCATTCGGAACAATTCGGCGAAATGGGCGTGTGCAAGAGCATGGACCCGAGTCTCGCCGGCTATTTCTCCTACGAGTGCCAGTTGCTCAGGGGCTTCTGGTGGCAGCCGGGCATTTTTCCCGGCGCGGTGCAGCGAAATATGGCCAATTCCTTCTTTAACCTGGCGGCCCTGTCCAATAATGGTCCCAGTTCGCTGAACACGCGCATGCCGATGTGCGTAAACGGCGAGGCGGATTGCATCGCCAGCGAGCAGCGGGTCTGGGACGAAATGCAGCAGGCCGCCGAGGACGCCTACGACCGCAGTTCCGAATGCACGTTCACGAGCTTCATCGCCTACGAAATGACCTCGACGCCGGCGGGCGTAAACTGGCATCGCAACGTCATTTTCCGCAATGACCGGGTCGTGCCGCGCCCGATCACCGCGATCGATCTTGCCCAGGAAGTCAATCTCGATCCGAAGACCGTGCCGCCCAAGCAAATCGCCAGGGGCGGGCCGGATATCCAAAAACTGTGGACGGGACTGCGCGAACAATGTCTCGATGCCGGCAACGGCTGCGATGTGCTGACGATTCCCCATAACTCCAACCTGGGCGGCGGCCTGCCGGGCGGGCAAAGCGCGGTGCAGATCATTCCGCCGTTGTTCTTCACGCCCAAGAGCCGGGCGTTCGCGCGCGAACGCCAATTCTTCGAACCGCTGGTCGAAATCTACCAGGACAAGGGCAGCAGCGAATGCCGCTGGGATCCGCGCTTTTCCAGCGGTGTTGACACCGAGGACGAAAATTGCGATTTCGAATTGCTGGACAGCACTGGCGTTTTAGCCGCCGCGGGCGCCACCAGCGGCGGCAATGCGACGGCGCCGTCCGGCTACAACGAGCGCAGTTATGTCCGCAACGTCCTCAAGGATGGCCTGTTGCTCGGCGAGCAACTCGGCACCAACCCGTTCAAGCTCGGCATCATCGCCGCCACCGACTCCCATAACGGCAACCCGTCCTTCAACGTCGAAGACCAGCGTTTCGGCGGACACCTGGGCATCCAGGATGCGATTCCGGTGCAATCGTCCACCGACATCCAGAACGGTTCCGGCGGTGTCGCCGTGGCCTGGGCCGAGGAGAACTCGCGCGACGCCATTTTCGAGGCGCTCAAGCGCAAGGAAACTTACGGCACCAGCGGCACGCGCCCCACGGTGCGCTTTTTCGGCGGCTGGAATTTCAAACCCGAGGACTGCGGAACCCAATTCGTAGCCAAGGGCTATGCACAAGGCGTACCGATGGGCGGCGACTTGCCGACCCGCCCGGCGCGCAAAGCCCCTACTTTCATCGCCGCCGCCTGGATGGACGATTATATCGGCACGCCGCTGCAACAGGTGCAAATCGTCAAGGGTTGGGTCGAGCAGGGACAAACTAAGGAGCAGGTCTACACGGTCGCCGGCAATGCGGACAACGGGGCCACAGTGGATACGCAGTGCAACCGAGTCGGCACCGGTGCCGAGTCGTTATGCGCGGTGTGGACAGATCCAGACTTCAACCCCAGGCAATCGGCGTTTTACTATGTGCGGGTGCTGGAAAATCCGGTCTGTCGCTACAGCACGCAAATCTGCCAAAAAGACTACAACGTCAACCCGCTGGACACGGCTAATTGCAAAACCCAACTCGCCGCGCTGTCTACCTCGCAACAGACGCAGGCGGCCTTTTGTTGCAGCAATGAAACCACCAACCCCATCGTGCAACCGGTTATCCAGGAGCGGGCATGGACCTCCCCGATCTGGTACACGCCCTAGGCCGTCGCCTGCTGCGTTCCCCGGCACTGCATTTCGCCGTGCTGGGGACGCTGATCTTCGTGCTCGTATCGCCGCCGGGTTCGGCTCCGCCGCCCCGGCTGGTGATTCCGGCTTCCCGTATTGACATCGCGCTTCAGGAATACCAGAGCCTCAGCGAGCATCCGTTGACGGCGGAGGAAAAACAGGCCGTGGTGCGCGCCGTCGTCGAGCAGGAAGTGCTGTACGCCTACGCGCAGCGGCTGGGTATGGGCAAGGATCCGGCGGTGGAACGTCGGCTCGCGCAGATTGCCGCGTTCGTCGCCGATAATCCCGATGAAGCCAAATCCATCGAGGAACGCGCCGACGAAGCGGCGATGCTGGGCTTGGGCGAAGGCGACCTGATCGTGCGGCGCATTTTGATCGACGGTGCGCGCCGCCTGATTCGCGCCGCCGTGCTGATCCGCGAACCGGGGGATGCGGCGCTGGAGAGCTATTTGCGCGAGCATCCCGACGATTTTCGCAGCCCCGAGCGCTGGCGTCTCAGCCAGGTCGTCGTCGATGCCCGCCTGCATCCGAATGCCGAGCAGGACGCCCTGCGGCTGCTGGAACAATTGCGCAAGGCTGCCGTGCCGTCGCCGGAAGCGACTAAGTACGGCGACCCCGGCTTCGTTGCGGCCCGGCAACCGGTGCTGTCCGCGCGGGAACTGGAACGCCGCTTCGGGCACCGCTTCGCGAAAGCATTGGTCGGCTTGCCGACCGGCTCCTGGCAAGGGCCTGTCCCGTCGCGCTTCGGCTTCCATCTGGTCTTCATCGAGGAATATCAGCCGTCGCGGGTACCGCAACTGGCCGAGGTGCGCAGCGAAGTGCGCGTGCGCCTTCGGGAAAAACTGGCCGATGAATGGCTGGCCGTGCGCCTTGAGCAATTGCGTTCGGAGTTCGCGGTGGTCATCGCCGGCAAAGAACGGGAGAGTAACCAACTATGATGCGCTGTTTTCATGTTATTGATTTAGCGAATGTGCGCGCCGCGGCGACGGCCTTGCTGGCGGTGGCCTGGCTGCTGCTTTCAGGACAGGCATACGGCCACGCCTTCGCGCCGTCGCTGCTGGAGATTCGCGAAACCGCGCCCGGCGAGGCCGTGGTGCGCTGGAAACAACCGGCGATCCGCGTGTCCGGCAGCGACCTCTCGCCGATTCTGCCGCCGGGCTGTCACGAACTCGGCAAGCACAGTGTACGCACCGAGGACACCGGCATCGTCGAAACCTGGAAGATCGCGTGTTCGGGCGGACTGGTGGGGCAAACCGTGCGCGTGGACGGCATCGCCGACAGCCGGGCCGATGTCTTGCTGCGGCTGGTGCTCGGCGATGAACGTTCGGTGCGCCATGTACTGACCGCCGACGCGCCGAACTTCGTCGTGCCCGAGCGCGAAGGCAAGCTGGACGTGTTGACGAGCTATGGGCGCATCGGCATCGAGCACATCCTGACCGGCTTCGATCATTTGCTGTTCGTCTTGGGCTTGGTGCTGCTGGTCGGCGGCGGGCGGCGGCTGGTGTGGACCGTGACGGCTTTCACGCTGGGCCACAGCGTCACGCTGGCGCTGGCGGTATTGGGCCTGGTGCATGTGCCGCAACAACCGATCGAGGCCGGCATCGCGCTGAGCATCTATGTGCTGGCGGTGCAATTGGGCCCTTATCGCCCGCGCGGAGCATCGCTGATGACGCGCTTGCCCTGGCTGATGGCGGGCGCATTCGGCTTGCTGCACGGCTTAGGTTTCGCAGGCGCCTTGGCCGAAGTCGGTTTGCCGAACGGGGAAATCCCGCTGGCCTTGTTCTCGTTCAACGTCGGCATCGAACTCGGCCAATTGGTTTTCGTCGGCGTCGTGTTGCTGGCGTCGCGGGGCCTTTGCGCCCTGCCGCTGCGCTGGCCCGCCCCGGTAGTCTATGTGCCGGCGTATGCGATGGGCAGCCTCGCGGTATTCTGGTTTTTGCAGCGCGTGACGGCGAGTTTGGCGGGCATCGTTTTATAGCGGTCAGCAAACTTGGCCGCGTGAAGTATAGAACCGCCGTTTTTATTAAAACACTGTTAATTTAACCCCTTGGATAAGGGAACTCCTTTTATTACTAAGATGATGAGGCCACTATGAATACTGAGAATGCTGACCGCCCTAATTCACGCTCCCTGGAGATCATCTTCAACGAGCATCTCGATAACACGATAGAATGCGGCAAGGCGCTTAGCGAGCTCTTCTTGAATCTTCAGGAACCTGATCAATCCATATCAAAGGTTAAACAACTGGAAGAAAAAGGCGATAGACTGACGGCGGAGGCCTACCGTAGCCTGGAAGAGCTGAGTTACTCCGAATTTATTTATATCACCGAACAGTTAATCAAACGCCTGGACGATATTGTCGATGGCATGAATGATACCGCCCGGCTGATTGATATCTGCCATCCGCGGCAAATCGAGAATGCCGCGCACGAGATCCTGTCGACCCTGGTATCGATGACCGAAAAACTACAGGCGGAGATAGCGCAGTATCCCGACATCGAACCGGCAAGCATAAGAGCCTGCTGCAAAGCGCTCAAGAGCAGCGAGGAAAACGCGGACTTAATCTATCATGAATGGCGGAAGAAACAGCGTCGGGTTCTGGTGCTGTCGCTGATCGAAGAGAATAACTGGACCGAGATTTTAGGTGTCCTCGAGCAAACGACGGATGCCGCCTATCATGCGGGACTATTGCTCGAACGCATCGCCAGGTATCGCCAAAAATAATCAGTCTTGGAATCTGTCCATGTCGCTGGGCTTTTTTATAAGACCCTAAGCACAACCATAGAGACATCATCGGCAAAAGAACGGTTGTCGCAGAAATCAACGCACGCCGATTGTGGGGCATAAACAACATGCCCAACGAACTACCCTACTCGCTGGGGCAAATGAATGTCTTTTGACTATTCTATAGATACCTAATAGTCTGAAGCCGCACTGCTTATCGGGAGTCATTACTATGCGCAAAGAAGTACAAATGTCCATCAAGATGGAAGCGGAATTGCGGGATCAATTTGTGGCCGTAGCCGCCAGCGTTCATCGCCCGGCGGCTCAGATTGTACGGGAATTGATGCGCCTTTACATCGCTCAGCAGCAATCCCCAAACCAGGCGACGATTGCCGCAATAAACGAGCTGGAACAAGGCGGTGGCGTACAATTTACGTCTATGGATGAGCTATTTAAAGACCTGGAAATTTAATGTGCGTAACCCAATTCGTTCCAGCCAGTTCAAACGCGACGTAAAAATTGCAAAGAAGCGTGGTAAAGACATGAATAAGCTAAAGGCGTTACTTATTTTACTAATTGAAGAAAACCGCTTCCCGCTGAATCATCCTCTCAAAGGCAGATGGATGGGCTATCGGACTCACACATCGAACCGGATTGGTTGTTGATTTACCGCACTTCAGGCGACGATTTATATCTGGTAAGAACGGGCAGTCATGCTGATATTTTTAGCAATTAATGACCTATCGTTCCCAAGCTATCGAGGCTGAAAGTATTCAGTGTTTGGAGTACAAACCTAGGTTTGTACTCCGTACATATAATAAAAATCAATAGGTTGAAAGTTTTCAAGTACAGGTTTTTGTAGGCTTTTAAAATACTTTCACAAT
>JBAYVP010000331.1:0-5917 GCA_041674485.1 Sulfuricellaceae bacterium | reverse complement strand
ACCGTGCAATCCAGCCCGTAGCGCTGCTCACCAAACGGGTGAACCCAAAATATATGACAAAGTTGTTTAGAGCCACTATGTTACGCATCTTGGCAAGCGGTCAACGGAGGTTTCTAGGATAATGCAGTCAGTAACGGTAAAACTCGATTCAGTCTACGCCTACGCCGCAGAATGCGACCTGATCCACTCGCGCATGGCGTCATTTACCCGTGTCTGCCATCCTTTGCCGGACGCCTTGAGCGCGGCCAGTACGTCCGGGTCGAAGCGGATCGTCGTCGGCACCTTGAGCGGGCGCGCGGAAGGTGGGCGTCCGATGCGCACCAAGGGCTTGACGGCTTCCCATTCCTCGTCGGTGAAGGGGAGCGCATCAGGGTCGGACATTGCCGCCGCCGTGATAATAGCGTCTTCTTCCGGGGTGGGGATAATCGTTCCTGGTTTAAGTTTTGGCATAGCGGTTCACCTCTCTGGGGTTGGCCTTGCGCAGGCTGATGACACGCCTGCCATCAGCACGATCAACGAAGGATACGAAGAATAAGCGCAACTCGATGTATCCGATTCCGCACTGGCGCGGCTCGCCATAGGCGCGGCGGGCATCCGTCCACACCACCGCCGAATCCCACTCCAGTTGCGCCGCCAGCGTCAGCGATACGCCATGCTTGGCGAGGTTGGCGGCATCCTTGGTGGGATCAAAGGTGAGGTGCATAGGTGTTATCGTATTAACAATAACTCAGAGCGTCAAGGATTTTTTTGCGCGGAAGACATAGCGCCCTAATCCTCAGCCAGGTATGCAATATCCGGGCTAGGACGGTACGCAATTCAATTGGTTTGCGCCGCTACGTTTTCGGATTTCTTCAAACATCCGGCAGGCAAAAGGACTCTTTTGAGCAATCTTGATTGGATCAAGCTTTGCGAGTATCTCAAAAGAATGCTTTCCCTTGCTATACCTACCCTTTGTCGCGGTGTTGCGCGTTGCCTTGTTCAAGGCATTAATCACATCCGCCTTGCTGACGGATTCGATGTCGTTTTCCTTCGGCAAGGCTGCTTTCTTGAATTGGCGCCCGTAATACGCACCAAGTGCCGCCGGGTCGGCAAGAAACCAGTTTTCCATGCATTCGACCATGAAATGTAAATTGTCCGCCGTTGCTCCGGTCGGACACGCCCAGCCGTCCCCGTCACGGAGTTTCACATGCCCCCAAACATCGGGGGATTTTGAAAAGACAATGGGAGCTTCGCTATCCACCAGCAGAAGATAGCAATCATGTTGACGGGCTTGCGTGATAGCGTGGCAGAAATCTTCATAAGCCGACATGCGTCCGCCACAGACGACAATGCGGGGGCTGCGTAGGAGTCCCGCTTTAGCGAAAAATTTGCCGAACCCTTCCTTGCAAGCTGCTGCCAAGCTTGCATTGTGATCTCCGCCACCTTCCACAAACACGCGAAACTCGGAATGTTTTGTTTTTTCCGGCGCTACCATCGATTGCCGCCGATGTGGCCGGTTTGCCTCATCTGCCCCAAAGTGTATTTTTTCAGCCAGACGCCGAGACGTTCCGCGTCCAGTCTTTGCATGTTCGATGTTTCACCGTCTTTTTCGAAAGTCACCACAGTTTCCGGCTCGTTGCTGAATTCGTCCACCAGCAAATCGGAGTGGGTTGTTACAATCAATTGGGTGCGTTGCGATGCCTCACGCAATAATTTGGCCAGTTCGGACAACGCATCGGGGTGCAATCCCAATTCCGGTTCTTCGATGCAAATAAGCGGAGGCGGCGTAGGATGGCAAAGTATCGCCAACAGACACAGAAAACGCAACGTACCGTCGGAGAGCCGGGTTGCGGGAATGGAAAAACGCCCTTCATGCAAAAATACTTGCGTTTGCGCACCCTCGATATTCACGCCGAAATCCGTTATCGAAGGATAAAGCGTTTGCAGCGCTTCCAGTATCCGTGCCTTTGATTCCGGTTTATTGTGCAGATTGTTAAGAACGAGACCAAGATTGAGGCAGTCCCCACGGAGAAAATCGGTCTCCAAGGAAGTGGATTGATACTTGCGTGGCGGGGTTTCTCGACCAAATGACCATTCGCGATAAATTTTTATGCTGCCGAACTTGTCCCCGATCCAAGTTAGTTCCGGGTAATTTTCCGGGTCTCGCATCTGTGCCAGAATGGATTTTTCCGGGTTGACGCTCGCCCGTTCCAAGCGACGTTTGTTTTTTGGATTATCGGGATTGCCTATGTTGATGGTTGGGTAGCCATTCTGATAGAAGAAGTAATAACGCGGCTCTTGCCTACCCGGCATTGGTTGCTCGTTTTCAACGCGTTCCTCGACAATCTCGAACCGGTGGTTTACTGCTTGGAAATCGAGTTGATAGCGCAAGTCGATATTGTCGTTTTTCTTTGCAAGCTTGCCGTCAAGTTTAACGATGGCCTCAATGGAACTTGTTGCATCCTGACCGACTCCTTTCCATACCCAATCGTCAATGCTGCCTCCTTCACGCAGGGTTCCGGCGATTCCACTAGGCGTCGATTGCAGCAATCCGACCGCTTCAATCAGGTTTGATTTGCCGCTGCCGTTATGCCCTATAAGGACATTGAGTTGCCTTAATTCAAGAGCATCATCTTCAAACGACAACAGGTTTTTCAATGATATTTTTTTTAGAAACATATTATCCTAAGCCGGACGAGCCGGAACCAAACAGACGTTTAGACGGGATTTACAGGATGAGCAGGATAGAAAACCCATCCTGTGATCGCACCGCGTGGGCACAACCCGGCTGGCGCTACGTTTGTGCGGAATCGCCGCCCTTGTCTTTCTCCAACGCAGCCCGCAAACTCGCCACTTCCTCGCGCAATAATTTGATGTCGCGATGCATTTCGCGGCGCAGGCGTTTTTCGTCCTCGCCGAGGAAGAGCGCGACGATACTGGCTGTGACCATGGACATGATGGCGTAGCCGAGCATCACCATGACCACCGCGAACAGCCTGGATATGGTGGTGGTCGGGACGAAATCGCCGTAGCCCACGGTGGTGGCGCTGGTGAAGGCCAGCCACAAGCCGTCTCCATAGGAAAAGATGGTGGGCTCCAACCAATAGAAGCCCACCCCGGCCAGCGCCATCGTCACCATGCCCAAGCCCAGCAGGTAAGGCATAGCGGTGGGGGAGAAGAGATTGCGCAATGAACCGACGATGCGCACCATAATCAGCACCACCATGGTGACGCGCAGCAGCCGCCCCAGCGAAATCCATTCCTCGTGCCAGCCGGCGATGCTCGCCGCAGCGCTGAGCACGATCAGCAGGTTCAGCCAGTTATGCGCCAGATACTTTATGCGCTGGTGGGTGACCAGCAGCATCCAGCCCAATTCGGCGGAAAAGGCCAGCAGGATGAACAAATCGAGCGAGAAGCCGAACAGCTTCAGAGACTCGGTGGTGGCGGTGGTTTCGAACAGAAAGGCGGGAATGGAGAGCAGCGCCACGCCTATCATCACCCAATGCAGGCGATGCTCCCACAGATAGGCGCGGTGCGCATCGTGCGGCGGCACGCCGCCCATGCCGCACCAGCGGTGAAGATCAATCACGTCAGTTTCCCGCTATCGTCATTTTCCCGATCAGGATGGAGCCGCATTGCTTCGAACCATGCACCAGCACATCATTGCCGATGGCGGCGATGTTTTGGTACATTTGCACGAGATTGCCGGCTACCGTGACTTCCTCAATGGGATAACAGATTTCGCCGTTTTCCACCCAATAGCCCGCAGCGCCACGCGAATAATCGCCGGTCACCGGATTGACGCCATGGCCGAGCAATTCGGTGACTACCATGCCGGCGCCCATCATTTTCAACAATTCGGCGAAATCCTGACCGGTGCTTTCAAGTATCAGGTTGTGGTTGCCGCCGGCATTGCCGGTGGAGGCCATTCCCAGCTTGCGCGCCGAATAGCTGCCCAGCATATAGCCCTGCAACACGCCGTCCTTGACCAGATCGCGCGCATGGGTCGCAACACCTTCATTGTCGAATGGACTGCTGCCCAGCCCTTTCAGGATGTGCGGCAGTTCGCGGATATTCACCAGTGGTGCGAACACCGGTTTGCCCAGGCTGTCGAGCAGGAACGACGCCTTGCGGTATAAACTGCCACCGCTGATGGCGCCGACGAAATGGCCGATCAAACCGGATGCGACCGGCGCTTCGAACAACACCGGGCATTCGGTGGTGTCGATCTTGCGCGCATTCAGGCGGCGCACCGTGCGCTCGCCGGCGCGCCGTCCGACCGCCTCGACGCTGCCAAGATCGGCGGCGTCGCGTTTGGATTCATACCAATAGTCGCGCTGCATGCCCGTATCGTCTTCGGCGATCACCGCGCAACTCACGTCGTGGCGCGAGGACGGATAGCCGGCGAGAAACCCCAGGCTGTTGCCGTAAACGAACAACGATTCCTGGGTGGACACGGTCGCCCCTTCGGAATTGTCGATGCGCTCATCGACCTGCATCGCCGCTTCTTCGCATTTCCGCCCCAGCTCGATGGCCATTTCCACCGGCAAATCCCACGGATAATGCAAATTCAGGTCGGGAATGTTCTTCGCCAGCAACGCTTCGTCGGGCAGGCCGGCGAACTCGTCCTTGGCGGTGTAGCGAGCGATGCTGAGCGCCGCCTCAACGGTGTCCAGGATCGCCTTGGGAGATAAGTCGGAAGTGCTCGCATGGCCGCGCTGCTGGCCGAAATACACCGTTACGCCCAGTCCCTTGTCGCGGTTGTATTCGATGGTTTCCACCTCATTGCGGCGCACCGATACGCTCTGACCGAAGCCTTGCGACACTTCCGCCTCGCAAGCGGTGGCGCCGGCCTTCCTGGCCTGCGCCAAAATGTCCTGAGTGACTTGCTTCAGGGTGTCGATGGAATAGGTAAAACGGGAATCCTGCGCCGACATAGATTTTTCATTCATTAACAAAAGACGGTTATCATAGCATTTTGCATACCAATGGCGAACCATGCACCGCGAAACTCCCCCCCTGCACCCTGAAATAGAAGAAGAATACGACGGGCAACCGAGCAAAACCCGGCGTAAACAGGAAATGCACGACTTGCAGGCGCTCGGCGAGCAACTGGTGGGAATTAACAACGAACGGTTGCGCCAACTCACCCTGACGGACAACCTGCTGGCCGCAATCATTGAGGCCAAGCGCATTACCACCCACGGCGCGCGCCGCCGCCAGATGCAATACATCGGCAAATTGATGCGCACCATAGATGCCGCGCCAATCCAGGCCAAACTCGACGAATGGAACGGCGCGAGCCGCGTGCAAAACGCCAAGTTCCACCAACTGGAACTGTGGCGCGAACGCTTGCTGGCCGACGACCAAGTGCTCAGCGAACTGGCGCGCGAGTGTCCCGCCGCCGACCTCCAGAAAATCCGCACCCTGATCCGCAACGCCCGCAGGGAACTGGCCGCCGGCCAGCCGCCGAAAAGCAGCCGCGCCCTGTTCGGCGAACTGCGCGCGGCGCTGCTGGAAGGGGAAAAAGCAGCGTAGCGCCCCAGGCAAAAGCATCCCCACCGAAATCCGTACAAAATTATCCCGGCCTTAGGTGTGATTCCAGAAACCTCCGTTGAACGGGCTGGAGTGTTCTCACCAAACGGGTGGACGTAACTACTCAGGGGCTAGGGATCAGGGGCTACGCGGGAACGGGGACATGAAAATACGATATGGTCTTTCGCGTTTGCAGCCAGCTCAAGAAGCGTTGGGACGCGCAAGACAGGGCTGCCTTCACCGACGGACGTTCTCGCGTAGCCCCTAGGAGCCTGTCGGGCTTAAAGGAATCGGCTGCAAAATGACCTGGTCGGTGCATATTTCCCCGCTTTTCAAGCCAATATGAATAACTATTGGCTTGAAAAGCGGGAAAATCTGCCCTCGACCAGCTCATTTTTCGCTT
>JBAYVP010000330.1:0-5923 GCA_041674485.1 Sulfuricellaceae bacterium | reverse complement strand
GGAAACCACGAAGATGCCGTTTTTAAGCGAAGCGACCGGTTGGCCTTCCTTGGTCGCGGTGAAGGAGGCGCTGCCTTGAGAGACCATCACGGTGCTGACGGAAGTGGTCGCGCCCGGCATCGTAACGCCTTGCACGCCCAGCTTGGTGCCGCTGCTGTTGCTGCTCGCCGTCACCGTGCCGACGCCGGGCAGCACGACATTGATGCTGACGGACGCAGGCGTGGGGGCGCCGGTGGTCGGCGCGGTTTGCGGCGGCAGGTCGATGCTGGAACCTACCTTACCGTTGTCGGTCACGGTGACGGTCTGGCCGCCGGTTGGGGTGACCGTGCCGCCGCCGGTGGGGAGATCGACATGGGTGGCGGGCGGCGGTGGCGGGGTGGTGTTGTCGTTGCCGCCGGATGGCGTGGAAGCCGGCGCTGCCGGGGTGAAGCTGCTGCTCGCGCCGGAGTAGTCGCCATAACCCGCGCTATTACTGGCCTTGACCTCGCACTTGTAGGCGGCGCCGTTGGTCAGGCCGCTCACGGTGATCGGCGAGCCGCTGCCGGTCTGCGAAGCGGTCCAGACGTACAAAGCCTCAAATTGATTGGCCGTCGCCGGGGCGCAGGAGGCGGTGTATTCGGTGATTGCCGCGCCGCCGTTGCTGGCCGGGGCGGTGAAGCTTACCGAGACGCTGCCGTTGCCTGCGGTGGCGCTGATGCCGGTGGGGGCGTCGGGGGCGGTGGCGCCGCTGGCGAGCTTCATCACCGTCGCCTTGAGGCTGTTGCCGAAATCGGCATAGGCCACATAGGGCGTACCGTCCAGGGCGAAGGCCAACGAGGGATAGCTAACAATTCCCGCCGAGAAGCCGGCGCTGCCGACCGTCACCCAGTTGGCGCCGTCGAATTTCATCGCCGTTGCTTTGAAGCTGTTGCCCCCATCCTGGTAGGCCACATAAGGCTTGCCATCCGGGGCGAAGGCCAACGAGGGATAGCCAACCATCCCCGCCGAGAAACCGGTGCTGCCCACCACGCCCCAGTTGGCGCCATCGAATTTCATCACCGTCGCCTTGTTGCTGTTGCCGCCATCCTTGAAAGCCAGATAAGGCGTGCCGTCCGGGGTGATGGCCAGCGAGGTGTTGTTGGCCTGTCCTGCCGAGAAACCGGCGCTGCCGACCGTGACCCACGCCGCACCATTGAATTTCACTACCGTCGCCTTGCTGCCGTTGGCACCATCCGCATACGCCAAATAAGGTGTTCCATCGGGAGCAAAGGCCAGCGAGCCGTATGTGGGATCGCTTCCCGAGAACCCGGCAGCACCCACCGTTACCCAATTGGCGCCGTCGAATTTCATCACCGTTTCCTTGTAGCCGCTGCCGACATCGTCATATGCCAGATAGGGCGAGCCATCCGGGGCGAAAGCCAGTGACAGGTAGCTGGCCGAACCCGCCGAAAATCCGGCGCTGCCCACTGTGACCCAGGCGGTGCCGTTGAATTTCATCACCGTCGCCTTGTCGCTGGCATTGCCATCGGTATACGCCACATAGGGCGTGCCGTCCGGGGCGAAGGCCAACGATTCGTAAGTGGTCGTGCCAGCCGAAAATCCGGCACTACCTACGAGTTCCCAGGTGGCGCCATTGAATTTCATTACAGATGCCTTGGAGCTGGCGGCGTAATCCTTATAAGCCACATAAGGCGTGCCGTCTGGGGCGATGCCGAGTGATGTGATGTCGGCTTGCCCCGCCGTAAAACCGGCGCTACCCAACGCGCTCCAGGTGCTGCCGAGCGTCGCGGTGGCGCTGGTGGTGAAAGCCTGTTCCTGCACCGCGCTGTAGGTCACGCCGGACTTGACGGCGGCACACAGCTTGTAAGCGGTGCTCGCGGTGAGGTTGCGCAGGGTGTAGCTCGCCGCTACGTTGGCGGCGAGCGCGGTGGCGCCCCAGTAAAGCGGGCTGCCGCTGTGCGCTTCGATGGCTGCCGCCGCCGGGCAAGCGTCCGCGCCGGCAATCACTGTGAAATAAGCGGCGCCGTTGCTGTCGGCCTGGAAACCGAAGGTGGACAGATTGGCGGAATCGGCGGACGCGCTGGGAGTGTTGAGCACCGGCAACACCACCGGCGTGACCGCGCTGCTCGCGGCAGAAGCACTGCCGCTGCCGATGCTGCTGGTGGCGGTGACGGTGAAGGTGTAGGCGGTGCCGTTGGTCAAGCCGCTCACCGTGCAGCTTGTCGCGCCGCTGGTGGTGCAGGTCGCGCCGCCGGGGCTGGCGGTGACGGTGTAGCCGCTGATCGCCGCGCCGCCGGGGTTGGCCGGCGCGCTCCAGGATACCGTGGCTTGGCCGTTGCCGACCGTGGCGCTGATGCCGGTGGGCGCGCCGGGGACGGCGGCGACCTCGAAGGCGCCGATGTCGCAGGCATCGCCGACCGATAACGCGCGGCTCGTGCCGCGCTGATCGGTGGTCGCGCAGGTGGCGTTGTTGCCCGCGTTGATGGCCGGGCTGCCATCCCCCAAGGCAAGCGTCCGGGTCGAGCCGCCGTTGTCGCTCAATACACCGAGCAAGGGGGCAGCGCTGCTTTGGGAATTGTTGTTGGAAGCAAAACCGCAAGTCGTGCCGTCATCAAGGTTGTAGCCGACGTTGGTGATCGGCGCGGCGTTGGAGCAGTTCCCGCCGGTGTTGGCGGCGAGCAGGGTGTTCTTCAGGTTGATCGTGGCGCCCTGGTTGGAAATGCCGCCGGAGTTGGTGGTTCCGGTGTTGCCGGCAATGGTCACGTTATTGATGTTGAGTGTTCCGCCGCCGCCGGCAAAGACCGCGCCGCCGGTGTTGGTGGCCGAATTGCCGGAGAAAGTGACGTTGGTCAGATTCAACGTGCCGCCCGAATTGCGCACACCGCCGCCGTCGCTGGCCGAATTGCCGGTAAACAGGCTGTTGCTGATGGTGATCGCGCCGCCGGCGTTGTACAGGCCGCCGCCGCCCGTGCCGGTGCCGGCGTTGCCGGATAAGGTGACCTGGTTCAGCGTCAGCGTGCCGCTGCCGTTGCGGATGCCGCCACCGCCATTGGTATCGTCGCTGCCGTTGGCGATGGTGAGCTTTTGCAGGGTGACGGTGGCGCCGTCGGCAATGCTGAACACCCGTACCGCGTTGTTGCCGCTGACGGTGAGCGCTTGGCTGCCGCCGTCGATGGTGATGCTCTTGTCCACCGCGAGGGTGCTCGTCAGGGTGATGGTCTGGTTGGCGATAGCCGGATCAAATGTGATAGTGCCTCCGGCGGCGACATCGAGGAGCGCCTGACGCAAGCTCCCCGCGCCGCTGTCGGCTGCGGTCGAAACGGCCACGGCATTGGATAGCACCGTGAACGATGACGAGGCTGTTGATGCTGAACTGCTGCCCACGCCGTTGCTGGCGGTGACGGTGCAGGAATAGTCCTTGCCGGCGGTCAGCCCGGTGACGACGATGGGCGAACTGCTGCCGCTGCCGGTGCCCGCCGCGCCGCCGTTGCTGGAGGTGCAACTGACGTCATAGCTGGTAATCGCCGAACCGCCGTTGCTGCCGGGGGTAAAGGCGACGCTGCCCTGGCCGCCGCCGGCGCTGACGGTGACGCCGGTAGGCGCGGTGGGCGCGCCGGCTATGCTGAAATTCAGCGTGGTGGCGTTGGCAATGCCGGCGTAATACATCTCCATCGCGTTGCCGATTAAGGTGGTGGCGGCGATTTCGAGGTGGTAGTTCTTGCCTGACGCCAGGGGCGTTCCCGGCGTTATGGTCAGCGTTTTATGGTCACTAGTCCAGGCAAACTTGCCGCCGGGACTCGCCACATTGATGGTTTCGCTGGTGGTGTCGCTGTCGTTGACGATCTTGAGGTTGCCGCTGCCGATTCCCATCCAATCGTCGAAGGTCAGCACGATGGTGGCGCCGGGCAAGACGCCGGTGGCGTTGTCGGCGGGGACGCTGGAGACGAGGGCGGGGCCGTCGGGAACGAACTTCATCACCGTCGCTTTGTAGCTGTTGGCGACATCCTGATAGGCCACATAGGGCGTGCCATCCGGGGCGAAGGACAGCGAGGGCAAGCCACCCGATCCGAGGGCGTTGCCCAACGCCACCCAGTTGGTGCCGTCAAATTTCATCACCCTCGTCGCACCCTCCATGCCGTTCTCCTGATAGGCCACATAGGGATAGTGGGAGACGTCCTGGGTCAATGCCAACGAGGTGGAAGCTGATGCCACGCCGGAGAATCCGGCGCTGCCTACAGTAACCCAGTACATGCCGTCGAATTTCATCACTGTCGCCGCCTGGCTATTACCGAAATCCTGATAAGCCACATAGGGTGTGCCATCCGGGGCGATGTCCAGCGACGGAGAAAAAACGCTCCCCGCCGAAAAACCGGCGACGCCCACCGCCACCCAAGCAGTGCCGTTGAATTTCATTACTGTCGCTTTTTGGCTGTTGGCGACATCCTGAAAGGCCACATAGGGCGTTCCGCCTGCGGCAAAGGACAACGAGGGAACAGCACCCGATCCCGCCGAGACCCCGGCGTCACCCACCGCTACCCAGGCGCTACCGTCGAACTTCATCACTGTTGCCTTGCTGCTGCTGCTATCTTGATAAGCCACATGGGGCACACCATCTGGAGCGAAGGACAGTGAGACGTCGTTAGCGGTTCCCACCGAAAAGCCGGCGTTGCCCACCGCCACCCAGTCGCTGCCATTGAATTTCATCACGGTGGCCTTCCAGCCGTTGCTGGGATCGTTATAGGCCACATAGGGCGTGCCGTTCGGGGCGACGGCCAGCGAAAGGTAGCCAACACCTCCTGCCGAAAACCTGGCACTACCCACCGTCACCCAGTTTGTGCCGTTGAATTTCATTACCGTCGCATACGCATTCATCTCAAACGCTTCCGCATAGGCCACATAGGGCGTGCCGTCCGGAGCGAAGGCCAGCGAGCTAGTAACAATGCCCGCCTCCGAAAAACCGGCGCCGCCTACCGCTTGCCAACCCGCCTGCGCCACTTGCGGCATAGCCGCCAACGCCACCAGCGCGGTGGCCGCGAGGCCGCCGACCGGCAGTGCGGCAGGCAGGGCAAAGGCCGCCGCCACGGCAACGGCGAGCGCGCTACGGCGCAGGATTGTGTTACGCGCCGTGGCTGTCTTGCCGGCGCGAGGTTGGGCGGTGATGGGGCGATGGCTGGTATTCATGATTCGGTGCTCCTCCAATTCAAACTGGTTTCGGAAACAATCTTGCGCTGTAAAAAAATCCCTGGGACTGAGCGAAAAACAAAGCCCGCCCAAGGTTTCCGCACACCCTATCAAAGGGAACGTCACGCCACCGTCACGCGGCCCGCGCGGGCGGCGCGGCGGCGGTTGCAGGTTGAGCTGACGCCAGCGCTAAAGACAGGTTAGCAAAACAAAAATCCGAAACCCTTCAGTTCCCTTCCAATGCCTACGCTTCCCTACAACCAGCCTGGTAGGGTGGGAATGGCTTTATCGTGCCCACGCGGAAACATCTCCCGCTGACCGCGTGGGCGCCAAAAACGTGCCCGCCCTACTTGACTTACGTGTTCAGTAATGTGGAAATGCTGCTCGCCGACTTCTGGCGGGTGGTAGGGGAAAGAGGAGACGCGGCATGAAACTGGAAATTTACGTGGCGGAACCTTTCGAGGAGATGAAAGCGCGCTCTTTGGAACAGGCGCGTCGCATAGACGCGGGCGAGACGGTCGATGCGATGTGCGGCATCGGTTTCGAGACTATCTCCCAATTCGGTGAGATATTCACCCCGAAACGCTGGGAACTAGTGGAATCCTTGAACCTAGAAAGCTCAGTTGACCGCTTTCAAATGTGCGTAACATAGTGATTCTAAACAACTTTGTCATATATTTTGCGTTCACCCGTATGGTGAGAACGCTACGAGCTGGATTGCACGGTTTTCCGGGCGCATGGCGGCGTTGCAACTCCTTGGAAT
>JBAYVP010000329.1:0-6039 GCA_041674485.1 Sulfuricellaceae bacterium | reverse complement strand
TTATAGAGGCCATCATGTGTTTGATTGTGTTTTGATCAAATTATGCGATGGGAATCTCGCATCCCATCATTGATCGTGAAAATGTCAAAAAATCATCAAGATGTAATGCTCCCCATCATTTAATTTGACCAAAAATGCCCATTTCTACATCACGATAGGTGAACGTACTCACAAACGGCAATGCCGGCGGCGAATCGCGGCGTAAGGACGGATGTGGATCGTGCCTTGCGCGCTCGCGTCTTGCTTACCCGCGTCTTGTCCACGCCCATATAACAGGATTGCTAGGCTAAGTCAGTGATTAACCCGGAACATCCCGGGCTGCGCAACGCTTCAGGCGACGGAGCGCAGTTTTCCACTTTCGCCTGGTGCTTGTCCGTTTTCGCCGCTGGACTCCGTAACAAACTTGCCGACCAAGTGGGACTCGCTGGCATCGACTTGCACGAAGAAGTTCTCCGGCAGGCACACGACGGTCTCGAATTGGCGGAAATCCGCACCTACCGCCTGGTCCAGGAAGCGGAACTCAACCTTGCCTTTCTCCTGCTTGAGAAAATTCAGCACCGCATCCATGCCGACACCGCGTCCGGAAACCTCGGTCACTTTTTCGGCGGTGGAAAAACCCGCGCGAAAAATCTGGCGCGCGATTTCTTCGTCGCTTAACGGGTCGCCGACAGCGATCAACCCCCTCTCGACGGCTATCTTGCGGATGCGCGCCAATGCGAGGCCGCGGCCATCGTCGCTAAGCTTGATTTGTTGCATGCCGTTGGCTACGTCCATGTGCAGCCGGATCGTGCCGGCGGCGGGTTTGGCGCGACTCAGGCGTTCTTCCGGAGTTTCCAGGCCGTGATCCATGGAATTGCGGATCAGGTGCATGAATACATTCTTCAACATGCCGCTGATCTGATTGCGCGCGAGGTAGCCGTTGTCCTCGATCTCGACGATAGGCGGCACCTTCCCAAGCTCCATGGCGAGCGAGGGCAGCGAGTCGAATATACCCGCCAGCGTCTCGGCGATTCTCTCCGTGCCGAGCAGGCGCAGCACCTTATGCACCGCATTGCGCACCGCAAGCAGTTCGTAAATATTGGAGGTATTGACCGTTTCGAGACGTTGCAGCGTTTCCTGTATCTGTTTCTTGTCGACCAGCAGGAAGCGTTCGACGTTGCCGCGACGCCCCGGCCCCTTGCGCCCCAGGCTAACCTCATTGATCTTGGAATAGCGCTCGACCGCAGTTTTCACGACAGCCAACTCCTCCAGCAAGGTGGCCTGATCCCAAACAATGTCGGGATACTTTTTGCGCAGCTCGTCGTAGGTCTGTTCGGCTTTATGCACGGTATTGGTCAAGTGTTTGAAGCCATAAGTGCGCGCGTTGCCCTTGACGGTATGCATGTTGCGGAACAAATCGGTAATGACGTCGGCATTCATTTGCGGATACTGGTGTATCAAGCGCTCGTTCTCTTCGAGGAACTTGGTCGAACTGTCGATAAATTCGTAGAATTTTTCCTGGCTGACGGCGAGAATTTCGCCGATGACCACCAACTCGTGCTTCTTTTCGTTGGCTTCCGCAGCCAACGTGCGCAACTCGGTGACATCGTGTATGCACAAGAGCAGGCGGGCGATGTTGCCATCATCGTCGGAGATCGGCGACCACAGCAATTCGAGTATCTTCACGCGACCGTCGGGCATCCTCTTCTCGATTTCGCCGATCAGGAGATGTTGATTGAATTCGAAGTTCATCGCGTCTTCACCGATGCACGCGCCGGCTACCGCATCGACTTGCGACAGGATGTCGGAACCCAGGTTGGTGTCGGAAAAAACCAGGTCCATCATGCTGCGACCTGCTATGTCCTGCGTTTCAAAGATGGTTTCCAGATAGGCGGAGTACTCCGGGTGAACCTTGTTGCCATAGGTGATCGTCAAAATGCCCTGCGGCATATTTTGCAGCATGGAATGGATGTCTGTCGTCTTCTGCTTCAGTTGCACCGAGTTCTCATGGGTCTTGGCGATCAAAGTATTGAAGGCAATGATTGAGCGACCGATTTCATCCTGGCGTTCGACCGGCATCCGGCGGGTGAAATCCTGACTGGAAGCGATCTCGGTCATCATCGCCTGCATCCGGCTGATGGGAAGCGTAATCTGGCGATAAAGCAGGATGCCGATAGCCGTCAAAACGACGATGGCAACCAGCGTGACGGCTGATAGCGTAGCGGCGGTTCTCGACAGATTCTGGTTCAAGACCTCTATCGCACTGTCCTTAGCTCGGCTTTTTTCGGTTCGCAAGGTGGTGACGACCTGCCCCAACTCCCTTTCGTACACGAAAACATTGGCAGCCAGATTGGCCTCCGCCATTTCCCTCTGACCGGCGAGCTTGAATTTCGCGGTATCGTCAATAGCCGCAAAGTAGTCTTTCAACCCTTCCCTTGCCTGTTCCACCAAGCCTTTCTGAACGTCGCTGTTGGCTTGCTTGAACTGCAAATCCAGACCTTCCTGCAGTTGCTTCTTGCGGGTGGACAAAGTTTCCTTTGCCTGCTCGACGATGCCGTCGTCTCGCGCGGAAACCAGGTTGATCGCCGCCAGTTGCACATCCTTGAGCTGCGACACCAGGTCCGCGGATGCCAGCGCGCTAGGCACAACACCTTCGGTAACCCCCCTGACCTCAGCAGCGCTTAACCGGGATTGAATCACGGCGAAGCCGCCGATCAGGGCGATAGCGACAAACGTTAAAGCGACCAGCAACGTGATGCGATGACGGATATTCATATTCCCTCCAATGACTTGAGCAGAGACTTCGCACACAATATGGTTTATTACCCCAACCAAAACAATAACTCTGGAGAATTTTTTCTTGACACATTATTACGAGGAAATGTGTTAGACATGTGACGAATTTGCTTGAAAAATATTTCAGCGTCGTGGGGTGAGGAGTGAGGGGTGAGGGGTGAGGGGTGAGGGGTAAGGGGTGAGGCGTGAGGGGTGAGGCGTGAGGCGTGAGGGGTGAGGGGTGAGGCGTGAGGGGTGAGGCGTGAGGGGGAATGATGAAGTGGTTTTCATCACCCATCACCCATTACCCATTACCCATTACCCATTACCCATCTCCTTTTTGGGTTCCGGTTGGTCCGGCTTGGGTTTAACGGCAATCCGTCGTTCTGGTTTCGCTGCCGGGGAATTCCTGTTGGAGTTTTGTGACATCCGCCAGCATCTTCGCTTCGAGGTTTTTAAAGGTGAACACCGAAGCGTCCGTTTCGCGCCTGCGCGCCCCGGACTCTGCCGAGCGCACGCCTTTTTCCTTAAGCTGGGCAAGATATTTCGCCGCCGCATCTTCAGTGGAAAAAACGCCCAACGAAATGGCGTACTTAAACGGCGTGTTCTCCTGCAGAACGTAAGTATCCGCGACGCCCAAGCGTTTCAATTCATCCACTTTTTTCTGCGCATCCGCAGCAGACTTGCGCGGCGGCACGAAAACCCAATAGCCGGTGGCTTTTTCCAGCTTGCGGGCGCTGGCTTTTTCCCATAGTTTCAACTGCTGCAATACCTGTTTGGCTCGCGCCATGTCACCCGCAGCAATGCCGCTCCATTCCGCACAGCGCAGCGGAGCCGCGGCAGTCGGCGGCGGTGCGGGTTTTTCCGGCTTGCGCGCCTTCCCGGCTGCCACTACGACATCGCCGGTCGGCTTGGGTTTCTCATCCGGGAGGGCTGCCGCCACTGCGGACTGCACAGCGGGAATATTCGGTTCGGGGGCTTTCATGGCCTGCAATTCGGCTTCGCTGATTAATTTAACCTTCTCCGCCTGAAACGACTCGTGCCCTTTCATCGCTTCGCCGTTGCGTGTGCCGCCGAATTGAAATAACGTAAGCACCACGACATTCAATGCCAGCAAAACAAAAAAAATGAGCTTCATCCTAGTGCTATCTCAATCAAACCGTCCAGCACCAAATTATCCACAATAGTCGCCTCCACGGATAGTCGATCGCGCACCAAGCCGGCATCCCCACCGCTAATCAGACAAAGCGGCGCCTTCCCCTGTTTTTCAGTGAGCGCCACGACCATTTTTTCCACGGCGCCTGCCGTAGCCGATAAGATTCCGCTGTGGAGCGCATCGGCGGTGTTGGTCGGAAATAAGGAAAAACAGCCGCCCGCAACCGTCAGTTTGGCGGTATGCAGCGCCAGCGCGTGGCGCATCGGCGCCAAACCGGGCAGGATCATGCCGCCGAGAAATACGCCATCGTCCGCCAACGCATCCACCGTCACCGCCGTCCCGGCGTTCACGACCACGCATCCGCCGGCACAGCGCCGTCGCGCCGCGATCAGCGCGGCCCAGCGGTCACAACCCAACTGTACCGGATTATCATAGCGATTGTACACGCCGCATTGTTCGGGAAGCGACGTTATCCAGCATGTCTTTGCCGCCCAGCGGGAGAATGCCTGTTCCAGCCGACGGCGCATGGCGTCTCCCGCCACGTTGGAAATGACTATTTTCGCAGGCGTCTCCAGAATTGACCAATCGCGCTCAAGCGCCGTGCTGTCGGCGTTGGCTGCCCACCCCTTGCGCCGCCAGGCCAAGCAATCGTGCATCCCCCATTTCACCCGGCTGTTGCCGGCATCCACCGCCAGTATCACCCCGCCCCCCGCAAGCTGATTTCGCCCGCCGTAAAACGTTTGTGACCGCATGACGTTTCCAGCAGCAATGCACCATCGTCCGCTACATCCAGCAATACGCCCTGCTGCTGCATTCCATCGGGCATCAGCAGGCGCACAGGCTTACCCTGGTAAATGTGATATTTTTTCCACTCTGCACGCAGGCCGCTAAAGCCCCGCCGGGAAAACTCCGTAAGCACATCGGCCAAATGCATCAGGAGCAATGCCATTATCCGGTTGCGTTGCGGCATTTGCTGCGTTATCGAAAATATATCCACTGCCGGCTGGTCAATGCGGTGCAGCACTTCACCGCTCAATTTCAAATTCAGCCCGATGCCGATCACCACGGCGCAGGGGCCGGATACATCGCCCTGCATTTCGATCAAAATGCCGGCCAACTTGCGATAGCCATGCAGCACATCGTTCGGCCACTTGAGCGTGACGCCGCAAACACCCGCAGCATACAGCGCACGCACGACCGCAACGCCGACCGCCAGGCTCAGGCCGGATAGGAATCCCGCGCCCTGTTCAAAACGCCACAACACGGAAAAAGCCACGCCCCCGCCTATACCCGCGAACCATGCCCGTCCGCGCCGCCCCCGACCGGACGTTTGCAGCTCCGCAGCCACGCAGCTACCGTGCCGCGCGCCCAGAGAGGATTTTTGCAATAGCGCGCGGTTGGTGGAATCAACTTGATCCAGGATTTCCAGGTCGAATAGGGATGCACGTTCGCCCAGCGCAGAACTAAGCGCCTGACAGTCCAACCACTCGATAGGCTCGCGTAAGCGATACCCACGCCCAGGCACGCGGAATACTTCGACCCCCGCCTCGCTCAAAGGCTGCATCGCCTGCCAAATCGACGAGCGCGAAACGCCGAACAGATTGGCAATGTCTGTGCCGGAATGGAATTTGCCATCGGATAATTGGCGCAAGATGTCGAATGACAGGGGCTTCATCAGGGTAAATTTGTTCTCGGCACGGAAAAAACCGATTCACCGCAGAGGACGCGGAGGACGCAGAGGAAAAGCATGAGGGAGGTTTCCTCTGCGTCCTCTGCGGTGAAAAAGGTTTTGTCTTTATGGGTTGCCGCCATGAGTCAAGCAGCGTCGAGTAGCGTCGCGGCTCAGTTTTCCTGGGATTCATGAATGTCTTCCATCATTGATTTTCATCATGAATTTCTGAGAACAATTTTACCCTGAGCTTCATGAATCGCACTGGAAATAATGCGATGGTATCAGCGCCGGCATAAAAGCACGAGCCGAAATATACGTTAAATATGCACCGTTTTTAACGCGCAAAAGCAAAACCCCTCGCCGATTACTCGGGAGGGGTTTTCTTATAAGGAGCCTGGCGGTGACCTACTTTCACATGCGTAATGCACACTATCATCGGCGCGGAGTCGTTTCACTG
>JBAYVP010000328.1:0-6058 GCA_041674485.1 Sulfuricellaceae bacterium | reverse complement strand
GGTTTCACCCTTTGTTGTATTTCTCCGCGCCTCTGCGCCTCTGCGGTGAAAGCATTTCAGCCGGAGAACCGCACCACTGCTTGATCTACGACACATTCTTCGCAAACAATGTAAAGACTTGGCAGATAGGTGACTAGAAAGCTCAGTTGAACGGGCTGGAGTGTGCGGTTTTTTCCGGGTGCCGGGCATACCCGACAGCCTACGGCTCTTGTGCCCAGGCCGTAGGCTGTCGGGTATGGGCGCAAGAGGCGCTAACGACGCGCAATGGTTTTATTCCATTGCAAGCAGCTGCAACGCCGCCATGCGCCCGGAAAACTGTACAATCCAGCCCGTAGCGCCCTCATCATGTGGGGACACGCAAAACAAAATGATAAAGTTGTTTAGAGCCACCACGTTACACATCTTGGCAAGCAGTCAACGGAGGTTTCTAGGATCATGGGCAAGCGTTTTGACGACTCGATAAACGAAATATGGGAATTGCTGTGTAGTCGCGATTTCTGGATGCTGACCGGTATCGGTCTGACGCTGTTCGGCATTCTGGTCGCGGGCATGATAATGCTGACCAATTTCGACATGGCGCGCATGAGCTGCGGCAAAATGGAAGACATGCCCGCTTTTCTGCTGATCAATATCTTCATCATTTTCGTCTTCGGCGGCTTGGTGGCGATGGGAGAAGGCTTTACCTATTTCGACGAAAAGAAGCTCGGCTTCCGTCCCAGGAAGAGTTATCTCCTGACATTTCTAGGCGCCGCGTTGTTGCTGGGAATTGTCGGACTGGTGATGCTGAAAGTATATTGCTGACCGGCGGCCTACATGCGCATATCGCGCAAGGCATACGCCTTCCGCATGGCGGGAATTCCCCAGATTCTTGCGTGCCAAAACCCCCACTTATCTAAAAACCGGTTATAATTCAGCCCAGCCGAGGAGCGCTGCAACGGTATTCCACCGTCAGGCTCGGTTTTCCAAAACTGCGCTTACCTGATTATTAACCCGTGCCGGACACGGGATGCCCAGGTGAGCCACTCCCAGCATCCCCCCGGCCACAACGTTAGGAGTTCGCTGTGGCTGACACCCCAAGTTTTACCGATTGCAAAGTTGCCGACATGTCCCTGGCCGTATGGGGACGCAAGGAAATCCTGATGGCCGAGGTGGAAATGCCCGGCCTGATGGCGGTGCGCGAAGAAAACGCCGCCGCCCAGCCTTTGAGCGGCGCGCGCATCGCCGGCTCGCTGCACATGACCATCCAGACCGCCGTGCTGATCGAAACCCTGACGGCGCTGGGCGCACAAGTGCGCTGGGCCTCGTGCAACATCTATTCGACCCAGGATCAGGCAGCCGCCGCCATCGCCGCCGACGGCATCCCGGTGTTCGCCTACAAGGGCGAAACGCTGGAAGAATACTGGGATTACACTCATAGGATTTTCGAATGGCCTGATGAGCCGGCCAACATGATCCTCGACGACGGTGGCGACGCAACCCTGCTGCTGCACCTGGGCGCCCGCGCCGAATCGGACCCTTCGGTGATAGCCAAGCCAACCTGCGAGGAAGAACGCGTACTGTTCGCCGCGATCAAGAACAAGCTGGCCACCGCACCCGGCTGGTATTCCGAGCGCATCAAACACATCAAGGGCGTGACCGAAGAAACCACCACCGGCGTGCATCGCCTCTACCAGATGGCCGAGAAGGCCGCCTCAAATTCCCGGCAATCAACGTCAACGATTCAGTCACCAAGTCCAAATTCGACAACCTGTACGGCTGCCGCGAGTCCCTGCTCGACGGCATCAAACGCGCCACCGACGTGATGATCGCCGGCAAAATCTGCGTGGTGCTCGGCTACGGCGATGTGGGCAAGGGCTGCGCCCAGGCATTCCGCGGCATGGGCGCGACCGTGATGGTGACCGAAATCGACCCGATTTGCGCGCTGCAAGCGGCGATGGAAGGCTACCGCGTGGTAACCATGAGTGATGTGGCAAGCCTGGGCGACATTTTCGTGACCTGCACCGGCAACTTAAGCGTAATCAACCACGACCACATGGCGAAAATGAAGAACGAAGCCATCGTGTGCAACATCGGCCACTTCGATTCGGAAATTGACATCGCCTCGCTGGAAAAATACCAATGGGACGAAATCAAGCCGCAAGTCGATCACGTCATCTTCCCCGACGGCAAAAAACTGATCGTGCTGGCCAAGGGCCGCCTGGTTAACCTGGGCTGCGCCACCGGCCACCCGTCGTTCGTGATGTCAGCCTCGTTTAGCAACCAGACCATCGCCCAGATCGAACTCTTCAGCCACCCGGAAAACTACGAGAACAAGGTGTACGTGCTGCCCAAACACCTGGACGAAAAGGTGGCGCGACTGCACCTGAAGAAAATCGGCGTAAACCTGACCGAGCTTTCGGATGTGCAGGCGGCATATATCGGCGTGCCGAAGAATGGGCCTTATAAGCCGAATCATTATCGGTATTGATTCGTAAGGTGAGGCGATAGGGGTGAGGGGTGAGGCGAAAAAACGGGTTCGACGGGAATTTTGACTTTCCGCCTCACCATACTCAGGTGAGGCGTGAGGGGGTAGGGGTAAGGCGAAAAGTCAAAATCACGTCCGAATACGGCTTTCCGCCTCACTCCTCACCCCTCACCTTCTAACCCATCACCATTTCAAGGGGCGAAGAGTGAAGCGTAGACATTACGATCTGGACGCTTGGCAAGTTGCGATAGACTTGGTCAAGGATGTTTACTGCCTCACTGCTTCGTTTCCCGCCCATGAGAATTTCGTTTTAACCAGTCAGATTCGTCGTTGCGCCGTGTCGGTTCCTTCAAATATCGCTGAAGGCAGTGCGCGACTGACCGCAAGGGAATTTATTCATTTCCTTGGCATTGCCAGAGGCTCCTTGAGCGAGCTTGATACTCAATTAATCATTGCTCGGGAGTTAGGCTACCTGACAACTGACCAATTGCCGTCCGAGAAATTAGATCGGATGTTTGCCCTCATCAGCGGCTTGATTAGCCACCAGCGGAAGCGAGTAGAAAAATGACAGCCATACCCACAGGACACGCCTCACCCCTCACGCCTCACGCCTCACCCATCCTCAGCTTCGAATTCTTCCCTCCCAAAACCCCGGAAGGCATGGAGAAATTGCGCGCCACGCGCCAACAACTGGCGCTGCTCAAGCCGGAATTTTTTTCGGTGACGTTCGGCGCGGGCGGCTCGACGCGCGACCACACGCTGGAGACGGTGCTGGAAATCCAGGCGGCGGGCTATAACGCCGCGCCGCACCTGTCCTGCATCGGATCGACCAAGGAAAATATTCGCGCGATTCTCGGCGAATATAAAAACCACGGCATCCGCCATATCGTCGCGTTGCGTGGCGATTTGCCGTCGGGGTCGGCTTGCGCCGGCGAGTTCCGCTATGCCAATGAGCTGGTCGAATTCATCCGTGCGGAAACCGGGGACTGGTTTAACATTGAGGTGGCGGCCTACCCCGAGTTTCATCCCCAGGCGGTTTCGGCGCAGGCCGATTTGCGCAACTTCAAGCGCAAGGTGGACGCGGGAGCCAATGCGGCGATTACGCAGTATTTCTACAATGCCGACGCCTACTTCAACTTCGTGGACGAATGCGTGGCGCTCGGCATCACCATCCCGATCGTGCCGGGCATCATGCCGATTTCGAATTTTTCCCAATTGGCGCGGTTTTCGGACGCCTGCGGCGCGGAAATTCCGCGCTGGCTGCGCCTGAAGCTGCAAGGCTACAGCGACGATGTGAATTCGATACGCAGCTTCGGCTTGGACATGGTCGCCGCCATGTGCGAGAAACTGCTGCGCCACGGCGCGCCGGGCTTGCATTTCTATACGCTGAACCAAGCCGGGCTGGTGACTGCCATCTGGCAGCGGCTGGGATTGTAAACTTAGGGGCGCCGTCAAGCGCCCCTAGCCCGGCTAAAAACGCCGCAATTAGAGCATCAGTTCGGGGGGCGGAATTCCACTTTCGCTTCCGGTCCGGTGAATACCTTCTGCATGCCGATGCGCGATTTGGTATTGATCAGAATAGGCGCGGCGATGTTGGCGAAAACGTCCTGCAAGGAAGTCAGATGTCCCTGCGGGCTTTTATTCGACAGCACCACCAGCACAGCCAGATCGGACGGCGCGTCAAGCTGGAGTTCGGCGGTTTCGCTATCCGACAGCACAAACTCAAAATTGAAGCCGAAGTCGGCAGGATCGGCCAATGACAGGATAATGTCCGGCTCGGCAAGCGACTGCAAATGGAAAACGATGCCGGCGCTAGGTTTGCCGTCGTCGTTTTCCTCATACAGCAATTTCCACTCCGTGCTGGTTTCGAAACCGGGAATGCCACGCGGAAATGTGAGGGCGGTCGTTGCGTCGACGTCCAATTGTCCTAGTTTGGTGGAATTGATCATCGTATAGTCCTCCTTGGTTTAAATATGGAGTTCATTCTAGATGAATAAATAGCCAAGTCAAACAAAAGATTAACTATTCGTCGTGAAGTGCATCGTCCGCGAACCCGTATCCAGCCTTTTTGCGGTGAAATACGCGGCTTTTTCAACCATCAACACATCAACAGCAGGGTAAATTTGTTCTCGGAAATTCATGATTAAAATCAATGATGCCTAGCATTCATGAATCCCGGGCAAATCGTAGGGTGGATAAGCGTAGCGCATCCACCGAATCGGCGTAGAAAGGTGGATGCGGCTCACGCTTATCCACCCTACATTTCCACGAGAACAAATTTACCCTAACATCAACAGCCCCAGCTTTGAGCGAACGCCCCAAATGGAACTCAGCATCTTCTCGGTTTTTCTCGTCGGTCTGCTCGGCGGCACGCACTGTGTCGGCATGTGTGGCGGCATTGTGGGCGCGCTCAGCCTGCAACTGCCCAACCAAGCGCCGCAGTGGCGTTTTCATCTCGCTTACAGCATCGGGCGCATTGCTTGTTATGTGCTGGTCGGCGCCATCGCCGGCGCTGCGGGAGCGGGTAGTTTATTGCTTGCCAACATCCTGCCGGTGAAACAGGCGCTTTACTTGCTGGCAAACCTGCTGCTGGTGGCATTGGGCTTGTATCTCGCCGGACTGTCTTCACTGGTGCTGCGCATCGAAGGCGTCGGCGACGGCATCTGGAAGCGCCTGCAACCCTATTCGCGCAAGT
The DNA here is from genome assembly GCA_041674485.1 of Sulfuricellaceae bacterium. Taxonomy (GTDB): domain Bacteria; phylum Pseudomonadota; class Gammaproteobacteria; order Burkholderiales; family Sulfuricellaceae; genus JAGXQV01. Next base: position 899 of record JBAYVP010000328.1, on the reverse strand, counting down.
TGTTGCCGGTCACCGGGGTGGCGCAGGCGCTGGCGCTCGGCGCGCTGTGGGGCTGGGTGCCGTGCGGTTTGGTGTATAGCATGTTGATCACCGCAATGGCGAGCGGCAGCGCGTTTAACGGCGGCGCGGTGATGCTTGCCTTTGGTCTGGGCACCCTGCCCAACCTCCTGGCAATGGGTTATTTCGCGCGCCAACTCAAGGATATCATGCGGCATCGCGGCGTAAGGCTGGCTGCCGGGTTGGTGGTGGGAGGATTCGGTGTGCTAGGGTTGTACCGATTGTTAAGTTGATCCTAAGAAACTGTCCAGTATTTACTTCCCTTCGGGCATCGGCTGGCAGCATTGTCGCTCCCTCCCCTTCAAGGGGAGGGCTGGGGTGGGGATGGGTTTAAAAACGCTGATTTAGTTGCAGCATGAGCGCCAACTCAACCCCATCCCCCTCCCAACCTCCCCCTTGAAGGGGGAGGAGCTGCGGGCGGGCACACCATGCGGGCCAAACAGATCGGGAGGTAATTAATGGACAGTTTCTAAGCCGGACAATTGCCGGAACCCAAAAATATTTACCGCAGAGACGCAGAGATTTTGTAGCCCGTAGGATGTGCCGAGGAACGAGGCGCATCTGTCGCGTGTCGCCGCCAGGATTGGGCTTGATTGGAACGAAAAAACCTGCCGGTCGGAAACCGCCTTACCAACCAGGCGCCAACCCCGGCACAAAATCCGCATCCGCCCCGCAGCCCAGCTCCGCTTCGGGCGTTTTGGCAACTTCCGGCGGCGCCAGCGGCTTGCGCGGCTGATCCAGCAGTTCGGCCAGCACATCGCGCAGTTCCTCGCCATACACGCCGGTCAGCACCGCGAGTCCCGCAAAGAATTGAGTGTCGCAGCGCGCCGCGACGCGTTGCG
>JBAYVP010000327.1:0-6111 GCA_041674485.1 Sulfuricellaceae bacterium | reverse complement strand
TGGCGCTTTGCCGGATGACGTTGCGTCCCGCCTGTCTGGAGCAAGTTTGGAGCAACTGGAAGCCTGGGGTGATCAAGTGCTGGATGCAAAATCGCTGGATGAGGTATTTGGCGAGCAAAAACCTCATTGATCCGAAAAAGTTGGGTTGCGAAAAGCATGTCTCCCAAAGAGGACGGGATAAATTTGTTCTCAGCACGGAAAAAACTTATTCACCGCAGAGGAAAGCCCTCATGCTCTTCCCCTACAAAATCTCTGCGTCTGAAGTGTCTCTGCGGTAAATATTTTTTGGTTCCGGCAATTGTCCGGCTTAGGATTATGCGTTACTGGCTGATGAAATCCGAACCCACCGATTGCAGCATCGACGACCTCGCCGCGATGCCGGGGCAGAGCGTGGCATGGTATGGGGTGCGCAATTATCAGGCGCGCAATTTCATGCGCGACCAGATGAGGGTGGGGGATCAGGCGTTCTTCTATCATTCCAACTGCGCCGAGCCGGGCATCGTCGGCATCGCCGAGGTGTGCAGGCAGGCTTATCCCGACCGGACCCAATTCGATGCCGATAGCAAGTATTTCGATCCCAAGGCCACGTTCGAGGCGCCGCGCTGGTTCAACGTCGATGTGAAGCTGATACGCAAAACCCGGCTGGTAAGCCTCAAGGAATTACGCACCTATCCCGAACTCGAACGTATGCGCATTTTGCAAAAAGGCAACCGCCTGTCCATCACGCCGCTGGACCCGAGAGAATGGGAATTCATCACGCGCCTGCCTGACGTTGCAGCCTGAACCGGGCGTGGGAGCGCGCTCCCTCCCTTCTTCTTTGCACCCGGATATGTCAGAATGCTTGCTCTGGAGTGCATCTACCCCCTGGCCGGCTCGCTTCGCGCCTGCGATAATTGTGAGGAAGCGTAATGACATCGACAACCATGAGGCAGTCGCAGACGGCATGGCGGAAAATTTTGGCGCGCTTCGTCAGGAAGGCAGCCAGCCTGTTTGCCGGCGCGCTGGCATTGGGGGTGTTCCCGGTCGCTGCCGACACGGTGCGCATCAATGGCACCGGGGCTGCGTTGGGGGGGCTGGAAGCGGTGGCCGAGGCTTATGCAAAAGCCCACCCCGGCAGCCGGATCAACATCCTGCGCCCCGCGCTGGGCGGTGCGGGCAGCGTCAAGGCGCTGCAAGGCGGTGCGCTGGATCTGGCGGTTTCGGCGCGCCCCTTGAAAGAGGAGGAACGGGCGCAGGGACTGGTGGCGCAGGAATATGCCAGGGCGCCCTTGGTAATAGCCGTGGCGAAGGGTAACCAGCGCATCGCCGGGCTGACTCTGTCCGAATTGGCCGACATCTACGCCGGGCGCACCAGGACATGGCGCGACGGTGGCGCTCTGCGGCTGATCCTGCGCCAGCCGAGCGATGCCGACACCCTATTGTTGCAGGCGATTTCGCCGGAGATGGATGCGGCCGTCGCTGCGGCGCTGGCGCGCAAGGGCATGGTGACGGCGATGACGGATCAGGAAAGCGTCGAACTCATCGAAAAAATCCCCGGCTCCATCGGCACTTCCTCCCTGTCGCTGATCGTTTCCGAAAAGCGCGCCCTGCGCGCCTTGCCGCTCAACGGCGTCGAGCCGTCCCTCCAGGCTTATGCCGACGGACGCTATCCTTATGCCAAGGTGCTTTATCTCGTCATAGGCGCCAACCCTTCCGCAGAAACGCGCCGTTTTGCCGATTTCCTGCGCTCCCCCGCCGGGCGCGCAATCTTGCGGCGCAACGCTTATTGGACGCAGGAAGCCCGCTAGACGTGATGTACGGTAAAGAAAGCATCTTCCGCTTTATCGACTGGGTTGCGACTTCCTTTGCGCTGGCCTTGATCCTGCTGCTGCCGGCGGGATATTACGCGCTTTCCTACCAGCATCTGGAGGGGCGCTTGAATCTCGAACTCCACGTCAAGGCGCAACGGGTCGGCCTGCATATCAACACCCAGCCGGAGCTGTGGCGCTTCGAGGAGCTGCGCCTGATAAGCCTGCTGCGGGGAGAGGGGGACGAGACGGCGGAATTCAGCCAGGTGCTCGACCTTCATGGTCAGGTTATATCCCGCCTTTCCGAGCCGCCGCCCGCACCAAACCTTAAATTGAGCGCTACGCTATACGATGCCGGCGCACCTGTCGGCGTTCTGGAAGTGGCAAGCTCGTTGCGCCCGCTGCTTTTCAACACCGGTCTGGTTGCGCTGGTCGGGCTGGCCTTGGGGTTGGTGGTGTTCTTTCCGCTACGGCTAGTGCCGCGCCGCGCGTTGCAGCAGGCGCTGGACGAACTGGCGCAGGAGCAGGAACAATTGCGATTGCTCAACGAAACCCTGGAACAGCGGGTGACGGAAGAAGTAAACAGAAACCGGGAAAAAGATCATCTGCTCATCCAGCAATCGCGCCTTGCTGCGATGGGCGAGATGGTAGGCAGCATTGCCCACCAATGGCGCCAACCTATCAATACCGTAAACCTGATACTGCAAAATATCCGGGACGATTACCGCTACGGTGAATTGAGCGACGAAAGCCTGAACAGATCGGTGGAATTGGGCAATCGGGTTATCCAGGACATGTCGCGGACGATAGACGACTTCCGCAATTTCTTCCGTCCCAATAAGGAGAAAAAGCCGTTTCAGATACGCCGCTCGGTAGATAATGTTCGTGCGCTGGTGGACGCTGCCTTTCAACGCCGTGGCATCGAAGTCGAGATTGAGGGGGACGAAGAACTGGAAGTGCTGGGTTATGAAAACGAATATGCCCAGGTATTGCTCAATGTCCTCAACAATGCCAAGGAAGCCATCGCGGCGCGGGGTGTCGCCAACGGACGCATTTCAATCCACCTGGCGCGCACCGACGGCGAGGCCAGAGTAACGGTCAGCGACAACGGCGGCGGGATCAAAGCGGAGGCCATGGAGCGCATCTTCGACCCCTACTTTTCCACCAAGGCATTGGGCTCCGGCATCGGCCTATACATGTCGAAAATGATCATCGAGCAGAATATGGGCGGACGGATTTACGCCGGGAACATCCCGGACGGCGCGGAATTCACGCTCGTGCTCCCGTTGCGGGAAGCCGCAAGCGCGGGCTAACATGGTTTCTTTCCCGGCTGTCCAGAGTAAATTTGTTCTCGGCACGGAAAAAACCGATTCACCGCAGAGGACGCGGAGGACGCAGAGGAAGAGCATGAGGGTTTTCCTCTGCGTCCTCCGCGTCCTCTGCGGTGAAAAAGATTTTGTCTTTAATAGGTTGCCTTCATGAGTCGAGCAGCGTCGCGCTAAGTTTGCCCGGGATTCATGAATGTTTTCCATCATGAATTTCTGAGAACAAATTTACCCTGCCTGTTCGCTTTGCACATCTTGGCAAGCGGTCAACTGAGCTTTCTAGGTTCAAGGTATATAATCCCCGCCATGCCTTATCCTTTCCTCCACGGCCTCAACCCCGAGCAGCGCGCCGCCGTCACGCTGCCCCACGAATCCGCATTGATCCTGGCGGGCGCCGGCAGCGGCAAGACGCGCGTGCTGACTACGCGCATCGCCTATCTGATCCAGAGCGGGCAGGCTTCGCCTCATGGTGTGCTCGCCGTGACTTTCACCAATAAGGCGGCCAAAGAGATGCTCACGCGCCTCTCCGCGATGTTGCCGATCAATACGCGCGGCATGTGGATAGGCACTTTTCACGGGCTGTGCAACCGCCTGTTGCGCATCCACCATCGCGAGGCCAACTTACCCGCGCTGTTCCAGATATTGGATAGTTCCGATCAGCTTTCCGCGATTAAGCGACAGATGAAAGTGCTCGCCGTGGACGAGGATAAATACCCGCCCAAGCAGGTGCAACACTTCATTAACAATGCCAAGGAAGAAGGGCTGCGCGCCGAAAAAGTGGAGGTCTACGACACGTTCACGCGCAAGTTGCAGGAAATTTTCATCGAATACGACCGGCAATGTAGCCGTGAAGGCGTAGTGGATTTTGCCGAACTGCTGCTGCGCAGTTTCGAGATGCTCAGCCGCGATAACGCACTGCGCGAGCATTACCAGGGACGTTTCCGCCACATCCTGGTGGACGAGTTCCAGGACACCAACCGCCTGCAATACCGCTGGCTGAAGCTGCTGGCCGGGCCGGACAGCGCGGTGTTCGCGGTGGGCGACGACGACCAGTCGATTTATGCGTTTCGCGGCGCACATGTCGGCAATATGCGCGAATTCGAGCGCGATTTCGCGGTGCAGAAAATCATCAAGCTGGAGCAGAATTACCGCTCGCACGGCAATATCCTGGACGCGGCCAACGCGTTGATTCACCACAACGACGGACGCCTCGGCAAGAACTTGTGGACTGCGGAAGGCTCGGGCGAGCCGATCCGCGTATTCGAGGCGGCCAACGATCAGGAGGAGGCGGCCTTTATCGTCGATGAAGCCAAGGCGTTGCGGCGCGAGGGCGTTGCGCTGTCGAACGTCGCCATTCTGTACCGCTCCAACGCCCAGTCGCGGGTGCTGGAACACGCGCTGTTCAACGCCGCGATGCCGTATCGCGTGTATGGTGGGCTGCGCTTTTTCGAGCGCCAGGAGATCAAGCACGCACTTGCCTATCTGCGCTTGGTCGCCAACTCCGGGGACGACGGCGCGCTGTTGCGCGTGATCAATTTCCCGACGCGCGGCATAGGCGCGCGCAGTCTGGAACAATTGCAGGATGCCGCGCGCGAGCGTGGGGTGAGTCTGTTCGAAGCCGCCTGTATGCGCCTGGTCGGCGGCAAGGCGGGCGCCGGCATAGGCAATTTCGCGACGCTGATCGAAACCCTGCGCGCCGATTGCCAAAACCTGCCGTTGTCGGAACAGATTGAGTACATGCTGGATAAAAGCGGCCTGCTGGCGCACTACGAGAATGAAAAGGAAGGCGCGGAACGAGTGGAAAACTTGGGCGAACTGGTCAACGCCGCAGCCGGTTTCATCGCCGAGAACGACGAAGACCACAGCCTCGCCGCCTTTCTGACCCATGCCGCGTTGGAATCCGGCGAGCGCCAGGCGGAAGCCGGCGCCGAAGCGGTGCAGTTGATGACCGTCCATGCCGCCAAGGGGCTGGAGTTCCACGCGGTGTTCCTGACCGGCCTGGAGGAAGGACTGTTCCCGCACGACAACAGCCACAACGTGCGCGACGGACTGGAAGAAGAGCGCCGCCTGATGTATGTCGCGATCACCCGCGCGCGTCGGCGTCTATATCTCAGCTATGCGCAAAGCCGCATGTTGCATGGCCAGTTCCGCTACGGCGTGGTGTCGCGCTTCCTGGGCGAAATCCCGGCGCAATTGCAAAAATTGGTCAACACCCGTCGCGCTCACGCCGCCCCGCCTGCGGACAGCGGCAGGAATATCCCGCCGAAACCGGCGCGGCATTCCCTGCCCGGCCTGCCGTGGCATGTCGGCCAGAACGTCACCCATCCCAAATTCGGCGCGGGCGTGATTGTCAATTGCGAAGGCGGCGGCAACGAAGCGCGCGTCGAAGTGAAATTCCGCGACAACGGAACGAAATGGCTGTCGCTGGAATATGCCAAGCTGACGGCGGCGTAGCGGTTTCGTAGCGCAACCCTATGATTTTCCGCTCGTGGTGAGCTTGTCGAACCATGAACCTAGAAACCTCCGTTGAACGGGCTGGATTGCACGGTTTTCCGGGCGCATGGCGGCGTTGCAACTCCAAGAGAAGGGAATGGAATGACCATTCCGCGTCGTTGCGCCTTCCTTGCCCTGCACCCGGAAAATCGCACACTCCAGCCCGTTCAACGGAGGTTTCTAGGATGAACAGAAAATCATACTTGAAGAATTTTGCTAGTACAGCTGCGCGCAAATATCGTTAACATTATTTGTGCTGAAGGCTCGACTCATGACGGCAACCCATAAAGACAAAACCTTTTTCACCGCAGAGGACGCAGAGGACGCAGAGGAAACCCCCTCATGCTTTTCCTCTGCGTCCTCCGCGTCCTCTGCGGTGAATTGGTTTTTTCCGTGCCGGGAACAAATTTACCCTGCCGATTGGGGTGAGGGCGTTGCACATTGATAACAAAGATGTTTGGAACCACCCTATTACACATCCTGGTAAGCGGTCAACGGAGGTTTCC
>JBAYVP010000326.1:0-6185 GCA_041674485.1 Sulfuricellaceae bacterium | reverse complement strand
GTTTTCCGGGCGCATGGCGGCGTTGCAACTCCTCAGAATGGAACAACCATTCTTCGTCGTTGCGCCTTGCCCTGCACCCGGAAAACCGCACACTCCAGCCCGTTCAACGGAGGTTTCTAGGATGACGCCGCGCAAAGCGCTTATCCTTGGCGCAGCCGGGCGCGATTTCCATAATTTCAACGTGTTTTTCCGGCATAATCCGGCGTATCGCGTGGTCGCCTTCACCGCCGCGCAGATACCCTATATCCAGCAGCGCACTTATCCTGCGCTGCTGGCCGGGGCGCGCTATCCGTCCGGCATCCCGGTTCACCCGGAACAGGAATTGGCGCGTTTGATCCGCCTGTCGGGCATAGACGACGTGTTTTTCGCCTATAGCGACGTGACCCATGCGCACGTCATGCACCTCGCCTCGATTGCGCTGGCGGGAGGCGCTTCCTTCCACTTGCTGGGGCCGCGCGACACCATGTTGGCGGCGAAAAAGCCGGTGGTCGCGGTAGTGGGTGCGCGCACCGGCTGCGGCAAGAGCACCGTAACGCGCTACATTTTTAATGCATTGCGCGCCAAGGGCGTACAACCGGTGGTGGTGCGCCACCCCATGCCCTACGGCAATTTCGAGCGCGCCGTGGAATGCTACCGCACCCCCGCCGACGTACACGCCGCAGCCATTACCATAGAGGAAATGGAGGAATACCAGCAGCACGTCGAACAAGGCGCAACGGTGTTCTCCGGCGTGGATTACGCAGCCATTCTCAAACAGGCGCAAATGCAGGGCGATATTATCCTGTGGGACGGCGGCAACAATGACATGGCGTTCTACCGCCCCGACATCACCATCACTGTGCTTGACCCGCTACGCCTGGGTCAGGAAGATGCCTACCACCCCGGTGAAGCGAACATCCGCGCGGCGGACATCCTGGTCGTAAACAAGATAAACCAGGCCGATCCCTTTGCCGTCAAGTCAACCATCGCCGCCGCCCGCCGCCTCAATTCCGCTGCTGCGCTGGTGCTGATGGAATCCAGCGCAACAGTGGACAAGCCGGAACGGGTCGCCTATCGTCGCGTGCTGGCAATCGAGGACGCACCCACAGTCACCCACGGCGGCTTGAGCACGGCGGTCGGCGCAGCCATGGCGCGCCAACACGGCGCCGAATTGGTCGATCCGCGCGCCTATGCGGTCGGCTCGCTACGCGATGCATATTCCAACTTCCCGCATCTCGGCGCGGTGCTGCCGTCGCTCGGCTATTCCGCGCAACAGCGCGACGAACTGCGCCGGACCATCCTGAACGTTCCCTGCGACACGGTGTTGCTCGGTACGCCCGCCGATTTGGGGGCGCTGTTCCGGCTCGATAAACCGGTGGCGCGCGTGCATTTCGAGGCGCACGACAGATCGCGCCCGACATTGCGCGACCTGTTGTGGGGAAAATTGCGCAAGGCGATGAAAAAATGAAGCCGGAACAGCTTGCACCGGAACAGGAAAAACTGCGCATCGACAAATGGCTGTGGGCGGCGCGCTTTTTCAAGACGCGCTCACTGGCGGCAGAGGCGGTGGACGGCGGCAAGGTGCGCATTAACGGCGCGCGCGTCAAGCCGGCCAGGGCGGTGAATGTCGGCGACGAATTGCACATCCATCAGGGGCGTTTCGAACTCGTCGTCACCGTGCTTGGCTTATCCGCACGTCGCGGCCCGTCCTGCGAAGCGGTGAAACTCTATCGCGAAAGCGAAGAAAGCCGCGCGACGCGCGAAGCATTGACGGCGCAACTGAAAATCGAAGCCGACGCGTTGGGTGAACGCAAAGGCCGCCCCACCAAGCGCGACCGACGCCACATCGTGCGTTTCATCGAGAGTTGATGTAGGCTGTCGAAATTTATTATTTTTTAACAACCAATCAGCCAAGTAGGGTGGGCACGTTTTTTGTGCCCACGCGGAAATTATCGCGTTGAACCGCGTGGGCACGATGAAGCCGTGCCCACCCTACCGGGCTGAGCTTCGCCGAAGGGTCGAAGGATGAGCGGATTAAAAATAAGGTAGGTCGTGACGTTTCTTGGCATATCCAAAAACCGGGAAGCTAAAATTCGATAAAAACGCTGTATTTCGACAGCCTAGGGTTGATGTCAACTGGCAAGCGGCAAGCGCAGCACGAATTCCGCGCCCTGTTCCTTGTCATGCGCCTCTATGCTTCCGCCCATGTTTTCCATAATCATGCGCGACATATATAACCCGATGCCGGAACCTTTTTCCTTGGTGGTGAAGTAAGGGTCGAAAATCTTGGGCAGGGCGGAATCCGCGATGCCGCCGCCGTTGTCGGCAATACTTAACCAGGCCTGTCCGTTTTCCTGACCAATGGTGATCTCGATTTTGCCGTTGGGGATGCCTCTCTCTATGATCGCATCCCTCGCGTTGGTGATGATGTTGACCAGAACCTGCGCGAATTCGTTGTCGTAGCCATCGACCAATACGATATCGGCGGATGGGAGGACAAGTGTGATTTCCTCGTGCTTCAGGCTGGCGCTGATCATTGCAACCGCCAGCCCCAGGCTGTTCTGTAGCGTGAATGGCGCTTTTTCCCGGCTGGGGCGGAAAAAATTGCGGAAATCGTCTATCGTCGAAGACATGCGGTCGATGATGGTGAACGCCGTCTTGACCTGCTCACTCAGGGTTTCCGGGGTCAGTTCCTGGAACTTGCTGTCATCCTCGATATTGGCGAGCAGTATTCCCAACGCGGTCAGCGGCTGGCGCCACTGGTGGGCGATGTTGTGGATCATCTCGCCCATCGCGGCAAGCCGGGACTGCTGGATCAGAAGATGGTCTTTTTCCCGATTCTTGCCCAACTCTTCATGCACCCGGATTTCCAGTTCGCGGGTCAGATTTCTAAGCTCCGCTTCGGATTTCGAAACCCGCTCCTGCAACGCATTGAAGCTCGCCACCAACTCTCCTACCTCGTCATGTCCCTGGTAAGGAATGGCATGCATTCTCCTTTTGCCCTGCATCATCAGCGAAATCTCCAGGGCGGCATCGCCCAGGCCGGCCAACATCCGCGCCAGCACGCGCCATAGCAGGTAAGACAGCAGCAGCGACAAGGCCAAGGCGGCGGCATAGATTTTCAGGTTGATCTCGTCTATCCCCTGGTGGATTTTCCGCATTGAGGAAACCAGCGCCAGCACCCATCCCGAGCTGGGTACGGTGGTGATCGCTGCGGTAATTTCCTGGCCGTCCTTGCCCTGGCCGACGAATTCGCCATCCCGCCCGTGCAGCAAAGGCGCCATGATGGTGGCGTCGAATCTATTTTCCTGGATGGTTTTCAGGACATCGGCGGGGTTGTCGGAAAAGACCGTCATATTGTCCTTGGGGGAATATACGATAACTTGCGCCTGCAAACCCTCTTTGTCCGTTGCCCGTTGCGTGCCCAGAAAATTCAACTGCTCGTAAGTCATCACGCCCACAAAAACCCCGGCAACGCTGCCATCGCTCCCGAGTATGGGGGTGGCAATGGGAATGACGGGCTGCTTCAGGATTCTTCCCATGACTGCGCCACCCACCACCGAGCGTTTCTCGCGGATCGCCGTCTGTATGAAGCTGCGATCTGCGTAATTCGTTCCGACACGTCCGGGAATCTCGGGATAATCCGCCATGCAGACGCCGTCCGCAGACGTGACGTAAATGCCGCCGTGGAAATATTTCGCGGCAATCTGGCGATCCTTCAGGTACTGGGTGAGGCTGGCGCGCGTCGCCATCACCTTGGGAGTAATGCGCCCAACGATCAATTCGATCCATTCCACGCGGGCGCGCAGTTCGTCGTCAAGCTGCGCGGCGATATGGCGCGCTTCGGAAAACTGCTGCTTGACCAACACCTGGCTGACATATTGCCGCACAAAATAAGTCTGAAACAGCAACGCAAGACCAGTCCCCAGAATCAGGCTCAGGACTAACAGGATGGTCAGCTTGGTTTTAAGTTTCATGCAATGCGGAACTCGATATGGCCGGGCAAGATTCTTTATGAAACAGCGAGGAATTGCACGGTTTGAACCCTGCCTAAGCCGGGCTGCCGCACCTCAAAATATTTACTGCAAAGCTGCGGAGCAATAACAAACCCGCCGTGTCTTCGCGCCTCTTACGGTAAAAACATAATCTCCGGGAACAAATTTACCCTGGCGAGTTACGCTTCGGCTATCCCATATACGGAAATTCAACATTCTTTATTATAAAGAAGTTTCGGGCAAGCCAGGAATGCATCGGATTGTGCCACGGAGGCCAACCCATGGCAACCGAAACCGGTATGGACTTAGGGCTAAAGTTTTCCCGTTGTAACAGAACGGATATTGAGACCGCCCCCTTACCGTGTTTCCGTTTGCTGAATAAAGCACGGATTTGCCGATAAAGTTATTGCTCGGGTGGAAAAATGACTTCAACCTACGGGCTGGAGCGGCTTTCCGCAAAAAAACAATGACAGGATTGACGGGATTGGTTTTCTATCCTGTTCATCCTGTCAATCCTGTCTAAAACGTCTGTTTGCTTCCTGCTTAGGTCTTCGCCATTTGTTGAGAAGAATTTCTCACGCGAAGCCGCGAAGAACGCGAAGAAAAACCAAACCGTCCTTGGTTTTTCTTCGCGTTCTTCGCGGCTTCGCGTGAGTACGTTTTTTGGTTCCGGCTTGTCCGGCTTAGGATCATTCGTTAAACAGGATACATTGTTTTACAGTATTTTTAAGTCCGACAGACTCCTAGGTTAAAACCGTCACGCCATACCTGGTGCTTCGCCCCTCTCCTACCTGGACAAGGCACTTCTTTCCCACCAAGTCCGCCAACTCGCGGTAGGCGGTTGCACGGCTGGTTTTGTTAAGGCTGGCGTATTTACGGGTGTTCATGCCGCCCTCGAAACCATCCGCGCCGACGTCGAGCAGGCGGTTGAGGGCTTTGCGCTGGCGTTCGTTGAGTTCGGTGTTCTGGTGGTGCAGCCAGAACTTCGCTTTGGCGATGACGCGGCCTACCGTGGTTTCGGATTGGTCGCAGGCCGCCGACACGGCGCCGAGAAACCATGCGAGCCATTGCGTTACGTCGAGGCCGCCGCGCTGGGTGGATTCCAGCACGGCGTAATACGCCTCGCGGTTGCGCATGATTTGCGCCGACATGGAGAACATCCGCACCGCCTGGCCTTCATCGCGGCACAGCGCCATGTCGGTAATGGCGCGAGCCAGCCGCCCGTTGCCGTCTTCGAAAGGATGGAGGGTGACGAACCGGAGATGGGCAAGTCCGGCGCGCAGCAGGCCATCCAGCCCAGCGGGCGGATTTTCGAACCAAGTCAGAAATTCTGCCAGTTGCGCGTCCAGGCCGGTTTGGGGCGGCGCTTCGAAATGCACTTTTTCCCTGCCGACGGGACCGGAAACAACGCGCATAGGTTCATCGCCCCGCAGCGCACCGGTGCGCACCTCGAACAGTCCCGAATAACCGGTGGGAAACAAGGCCGCCTGCCAGCCGAACAGGCGTTGTAGCGTAAGCGGCTGGGCGAATCCCGAGGTGGCGTCGAGGAGCACTTCAATCAGCCCATCGACGGCGCGTGGCGCTACAGGCAGGCCAGTGGTCGGCAACCCCAGGTGGCGCGCCACCGATGAACGTAGCGCATCAAGGTCAAAACATTCCCCTTCGATTGCGCTGGTATTCAGGCTTTCTTCGATGAGGATTTGCGCACGGGCTTGTAGCGATAGCCCGCCGTCCAGCAGGGCGGAAAGCCCCATGAGCTTGCCCTGCTTGAGACGCGCCTGTCCCAGCAGGCCAAGCAGCGCCTTTTCGTCGTAGCGGAAGACCGGCCAGCCGGGTTGTTGCCATATCCAGATAGGCATTGGGTTTTAATCGCTTCAATAATTGAAGCGATTGTGCGCCGTTTTCGCTTCACGGGCAAACCGGCTGAGGGTTTCAGCAAGCGTAGGCTGGAGTGAGTATGCGTAGGCTGGGGTGAGGAACGCGCCCCAATCTCACGCCACCTCGACTGAGAACAAATTTACCCTGGCGTGGGCACAAAAAACGTGCCCACCCTACCCATCTGACGTACAATTGAACCTAGAAACCTCTGTTGAACGGGCTGGAGTGTGCGGTTTTCCGGGTGCAGGGCAAGGCGCAACGACGCGGAATGGTTGTTCCATTCCAAGGAGTTGCAACGCCGCCATGCGCCCGGAAAACCGTGCAATCCAGCTC
>JBAYVP010000325.1:0-6212 GCA_041674485.1 Sulfuricellaceae bacterium | reverse complement strand
GGGCTGGATTGCACGGTTTTCCGGGCGCATGGCGGCGTTGCAACTCCTCAGAATGGAACAACCATTCTTCGTCGTTGCGCCTTGCCCTGCGCCCGGAAAACCGCACACTCCAGCCCGTTCAACTGAGCTTTCTAGGATCATTGATTTTTATCATATATTTCTGAGAACAAATTTACCCTGATGACTCCCCAATCCGGCCTATCTTTCGATCAAGCGCCGCCTATCCTGGCGCCTTTCCGGTTTTTTCTCGCCGCGCCGTTGTTCGCCGTGCTGGCGGCAGCCGTGCTGCTGTGGCATGGGCCGGAATGGTTGCTAAGCCGTTGGCTGCCGTCGGTTTTGGCGCTCACTCATCTGATGACGCTGGGGTTCCTCGGCATGACGATGATGGGGGCGATGTTCCAGATGTTGCCGGTGGTGGCGGGCGTGCCGGTTGCCCGACCGGTTGCGATTGCCCTGGCGGTTTTCGGTTTTCTGGCGGCGGGGACATTGGCGCTGGCGAGTGGTTTCCTGCTCGCATCTCCCGGCCTGATGCGGCTGGCGCTGGGCTTGCTGGGGATGGGGTTTGCGCTGTTCGTCGCCGCCAGCGGTTACAGCCTGATACGCGCCTCCGCCGGCGCTACCGTCCGTAGTATGCAGTTTGCGCTGATCGCACTGGCGCTCACCGTCGCGCTGGGGCTGGTGTTGGCAAGCAATTACGGCTGGAACTGGTGGCTGGCCGAGCGGGTGCGGTTCACCAACTTGCATCTGGCATGGGGGCTGCTGGGCTGGGTCGGGTTGCTGGTGATCGGCGTTTCCTACCAGGTAGTGCCTATGTTCCAGTTGACGCCGGCGTTCCCCAAACGGCTCACCGCCTGGCTGGCGGGTAGCTTGTTTGCGCTGCTGGCGGCGTGGTCGCTGCTCATGCTGGGTGGCATGGAAGCCTATGCGCCATTCGTCGGGGCGTTGCCGGCTTTTGGTTTCGCGCTGTTCGCCGCGATCACTTTGCGCCTGCAAAAACAGCGCCGTCGCAAAGTGTCGGACGTGACCCTGCTGTTTTGGCGCTTCGGTTTGGCCGCCCTGCTGCTGGCGCTGACGCTGTGGCTGGTTGGGCAATTCATTCCGCAACTTAGCGACGGGCAAGTCTACCCTTTCCTGCTGGGGATGCTGTTCATCGCCGGTTTCGCGGTTTCGGTGGTCAACGGCATGCTCTACAAAATCGTGCCGTTCCTCGTCTGGTTCCATTTGCAAAGCCTAATGGTAGGCACTGCGGCGAAAGTTCCCAACATGAAGGAAATCCTGCCGGAGAAAAAAATGCGCCGCCAGATGGGGCTGCATTTCGCCGCAGCCCCGCTGCTGGCGGCATCCACCCTGCTGCCGCCGCTGATCTATCCCGCCGCACTGGCGTTCGGCGCATCCATGTTGCTGTTGGAAACGAATTTATTGTTTGCCTATGGCGTTTACAGAAGAAACGTCAAACTGGTAAGCTGACGGCACTTGTGAAAATTCAACGGGAGAGATGAATATGAAAATTTTGAGCGCATTGTTGTGGGTGCTGGTTTTTTCCCTGCCGGCTTATGCCGATTCTCCTACCGGTCAGGAGATCAACAGCATGATGCTGCGGAGCGAAGCGCGAACAGCCCCCAGTGGCGCCGAAGGGAGCGATTTCCAGGCCGGCGCTTACGAAGGCTATATCATGGGCGTGTCGGACGGCTTAATGGGAACATCGCTATATTATTACTGCGCACCGCCTAAAGCCGATAGAGCACAGTTGCGCACCGTGGTGACCAAATATTTGAAAACCCACCAGCGGGATTTGCATGTGCCCGCCGGCGCATTGGTGACGGCGGCATTGATAGAAGCGTTTCCGTGCAAGAAAAAACCACACGACAATGATTGACATGAGCGCAACTTCCCCGTTTTCGCTGGAAAACGACGCCGGCTACCGCCTATGGCGCGCGCGCAAGCTGGATGGCTACCCGACGCAGGTCGGGCAGATCGTGGTCGAGATTAACGACCCGCGCCGCTTAAAGGAAACCGAATACCGGGCAATGCTGGCTTCCTGTCGCAAAACCAACATGGTGGTTTACGCCGGCAAGACCGGCAGCGATTCCGACAAGGCGATTCCCCGCTTGCTCGGCGCGCGCTTCGGCCTGACGCGGCTGGACAGCAACCTGCTGTCCGACGGCGACGGGTTCAGTTCGCTCACGGTGCAGTCGGACGAAGCGCACCAGCATTACATCCCCTATACCGACCGCCCGATAAAATGGCACACCGACGGCTATTACAACAAGCCGGAACAGCGGATATGGGGGTTGCTGCTGCATTGCGTGCAAAGTGCTTTGACCGGCGGCGAAAATGCGCTGCTCGACCATGAAATCGCCTACCTGCTGATGCGCGACGAGAATCCCGAATTTATCCGCGCGCTGATGCAGCCGGGTGCGATGACTATTCCCGCGCGCATTGAGGAAAGCGGCGTGGCGCGCCCCGACGAAAGCGGTCCGGTGTTTGCCGTCCATCCCCAAAGCGGCGACCTGCACATGCGCTACACCGCGCGCACCCGCAGCATCGTGTGGAAACAGGACGAAACCACGCTGGCGGCTGTGGCCTTCCTGGAAAAACTGCTGGCAAGCGACCTGCCCTACATCTACCGCGCCCGCCTCGAACCCGGCATGGGGCTGATCTGCAACAATGTGCTGCACGACCGCGCCGGTTTCACCGATGCGCCGGGGAAAAAACGCCTGCTGTATCGGGCGCGTTACTTCGACAGGATTGCAGGAACCGGCGTGAACGAAGCTTAATGACTTGCGCGGGGGAAATTGTCCGGTTTGATTGCCCCCGCGCAAGGCATAAATCACTGTTTCAAATGCAGGCTGGCGGTGGGATTAGGAAACGAAACGTGCGGATTGTAGCTTTTCCTGGTACACACGCCTTGGCAAATTTCCCATTCCCCCATATACGCCATGACTTCCGTTGACCCCACTGCCTTGCTTCTCAACGCGGCTTTGCAACAGGCGGTCGCACATCATCAAGCAGGGCGGTGGCAAGAGGCAGAGCCGATATACCGCGCTATCCTGCAAGTCCAACCCGCTCACCCGGATGCCAACCATAATCTGGGTGTGCTGCTGGGGCAGACAGGCCAACCCGCAAGCGGCTTGCCTCACCTGAAAGCCGCGCTGGAAGCCAATCCTTCTCAAGGGGATTACTGGTTGTCGTATGCCGATGCGCTGCTGGCGTCCGGCCAAGCCGGGGACGCGCTGGCGGTCGTCCAGACTGCAATGCGGCACGGCCTCAATTCCCCGGCGGCGCTTGCCCTGCGCGATAAAGCCGCAGCCGCAGCCGCGCCGAATCATCCCGCACTGGGGGGCGCGCCGGCGCCTGCCGAAATGAACCGGCTGTTCGCGCTGTTCAATGCCGGACGCCATGCTGAAATGGAAAGCCTTGCGCGCTTATTGGTCGAGCGCTATCCGCACTCCGGCTTTGCCTGGAAGGCGCTGAGCGCCTCTCTGCAAGCACAAGGCAAGGATGCGCTGGCCGCATTGCGCAACGCGGCGCAACACTTGCCCGATGATGAGGACACCCACAGCAATTTAGGCAATGCGCTGAAAAACCTCGGGCAACTCGATAGCGCAGTGGCAAGCTATCGGCGCGCGCTGAAAATCAACCCCCAATTTGCCGAGGCGCATTACAACCTGGGCGTGGCGCTGCAAGCTCTGGGACAACGCGACGGCGCACTGGCGAGCTATGCCAAAGCGCTGGAAATCAAACCCGATTACGCCGAGGCGCACAGCAACCTGGGAAGCGCATTGCGCGATCTCGGGCAACTCGACGGCGCGGTGGCGAGCTACCGCCGGGCGCTGGAGATCAAACCCGGCTTCGCGATGGCGCACTACAACCTGGGCAATGCGCTACGCGATCTCGGGCAGCTCGACGGCGCGGTGACAAGCTACACCCGTGCATTGGAAATCAAGCCCGATTATGCCGAGGCGCACTACAACCTGGGCAATGCGCTGAAAGAACTGGGGCAACTCGACGCTGCTGCGGCGAGCTATGCCAAAGCGCTGGAAATCAAACCCGACTATGCCGCGGCGCACGGCAACTTGGGACTCGTCCTGCGCGGGCTTGGGCAGATCGATAAAGCCGTGGCGAGCTACCGCCGCGCGCTGGCTATCCAGCCCGATCTCGCAGAAGCGCACAGCAACCTGGGGCTTGCGCTGAAAGACCTCGGGCAACTTGATGACGCGGCGACAAGCTGCCGCCGCGCGCTGGCGCTCCAACCGGATATTGCCGAAGCGCACAGCAACCTGGGCAGCATCCTGCTGGACCTCGGGCAATGCACCGACGCGGTGGCAAGCTACCGGCGCGCACTGGAAATCAAACCCGACCTGGCCGAAACGCATAGCAACCTGGGCAACGCGCTGAAAGACCTCGGGCTTTTTGACGATGCGCTGGCGAGCTACCGCCACGCGCTGGAGATAAAACCGGATTTTGCCGAGGCGCACGGCAACCTGCTATTCACCCTCAACTACCACCCGGACAAAAGCAGTGAGGAAATATTCGCCGCGTACCGGGAATACGACGCGCGCTTCGGTTTGCCCCTGCGGGAAAAATGGCGTCCTCATGGCAACGACCGGAATGCCAATCGCCGCCTGAGAGTCGGCTATGTCTCGCCGGACTTCCGTCGCCACGCGGTGGCTTATTTCGCAGCACCGCTCCTCGCCAACCACAACAAGTCGCAGGTGGAAATATTCTGCTATGCCGAAGTGAAACGGGAGGACGAATACACCACCCGTTTCCGCCAATTCGCCGACCACTGGCACGACACCGTCGGGCTGAGCGACGACGATATGGCGCAAACGATACGCGACCACCAAATCGACATCCTGATCGACCTGGCCGGGCACACAGCCAAAAACCGGCTGGCGGTGTTCGCCCGCAAACCCGCGCCGGTGTCTTTATCCTGGCTGGGATTCGGCTACACCACCGGCCTCTCGGCGGTGGATTACCTGCTGACCGATGCGGTGGCCGCCCCGGCAGGCAGCGAAGGACTGTTCGCGGAAACCCCCTGGCGGCTGGAAACGCCCGGTTATGTTTACCGTCCGGCGGAAGGCATGGGCGCGGTCAGCCCCTTGCCGGCCTCGACGCGCGGATACGTCACCTTTGGCGCCCTGACGCGGGCGATACGCATCAATCGCCACACCATACGGATATGGTCGAAGATATTGCAGCAAGTGGAAGGCGCGCGGCTGGTAATCGACAGCAGCGACTTCCGGGACGCCACCATGCAAGCGCTGCTGGCGGAAAAATTCGCCGCCCACGGAATCGCGCGGGAACGCCTGGAAATCGGCTACCACAGCCCGCCGTGGGACGTGCTGCGCGGCTTGGACATCGGCCTGGACTGCTTCCCCCATAACTCCGGGACAACCTTGTTCGAAACCCTATACATGGGCATCCCCTTCGTCACCCTGGCAGGACGCCCCAGCGTTGGACGGCTGGGCAGCTCGGTGCTGGAAGGAGTTGGACATCCTGCGTTAATCGCCCGCACCGAAGACGACTATATAAAAATCGCCGTAGCCTTGGCTTCGAACCTACCGGAACTTATGCGCCTGCGCGCCGGACTGCGAGAGGAAATGGCAACCGGCCCGCTGATGGACGAAGCCGGATTCGCCCGTAAAGTGGAAACGGCGTATCGGGAAATGTTCAAGAAATGGGCGGGAGAAAATTACGGGTAGGAGCGACCTCCGACCGTCCCTACGGCGATAAATTGCCTGGCGCCCGTACACACGCACTGCGCTCATCGTTGGCTGACAAAAAACCACAAAACCGCTAATAAATTATCCTAGAAAGCTCAGTTGAACGGGCTGGAGTGTGCGGTTTTCCGGGTGCAGGGCATACCCGACAGCCTACGGCTTGGGCACAAGAGGCGCAACGACGCGGAATGGTCATTCCATTGCCTTCTCTTGGAGTTGCAACGCAGCCATGCGCCCGGAAAACCGTGCAATCCAGCCCGTAGCCTTCTCACCAAATGGGTGAACGCAAAATAGATGACAAAGTTGTTTAGAACCGCCATGTTACACATCTTGGCAAGCGGTCAACTGAGCTTTCTAGGATTATCCTAATCCGGACGAGCCGGAACCCAACAGGGGGTAGGGTGGATAAGCGAAGCGCATCCACCGAACGGTGTCTCGGAATGTTCAGGTGGATGCGCTTCGCTTATCCACCCTACCTAAGAGCCG
>JBAYVP010000324.1:0-6222 GCA_041674485.1 Sulfuricellaceae bacterium | reverse complement strand
TTCAACACGGCTGGACTTTAATCGTGGCGGCTTTGCTTAACCATCAGCTTCTTCCTGTCAGGCGCGGGCGACCGGAAGCATGGCCTGGCTTTCCGGGAATCAGTGGCGCAGGTTGTGTGGTGGGAGGCGATGGATGAAAAAAACCTACACTTGTAAGCCC
The DNA here is from genome assembly GCA_041674485.1 of Sulfuricellaceae bacterium. Lineage (GTDB taxonomy): Bacteria > Pseudomonadota > Gammaproteobacteria > Burkholderiales > Sulfuricellaceae > JAGXQV01. Next base: position 6,062 of record JBAYVP010000324.1, on the reverse strand, counting down.
CCTCCAAGGGGGAGGCTGGGAGGGGGAGGGGGTAGAACGACACAGGCTAAAATCAATATCTTACATTGTTGCCTGCGTCTTCCACCCCATCCCCACCCTAACCCTCCCGCTTTCCGGGGAGGGAACGCCGTGCTCCATCTTTTCTGCATGTAATCAAATGATTGAAAAGATGTGTGTAACGATCTACGACCCTTGTGAAATTCCCGGCGCGGCGCGCCAAAACCGCATTCCCACACGGCGCGTGGGAAAGAGATAAATATAAAGGTTCCTATTCTTGCGTATCCTGATTGCCGAAGACGACGAAGTCCTTTCCGACGGGCTGTGCCATTCCATGCGCCAGTCCGGCCATGCGGTGGATTGCGTCGGCAACGGCAAGGATGCGATGCATGTCCTCCAGGGCGAGCAATATGATCTGCTCATCCTCGATCTGGGGCTGCCCAAGCTCGACGGCTTTTCCGTGCTGCGCCAGTTGCGCGCCCATAACCGCAACGTGCCGGTTATTATCCTGACCGCGCGCGACGGCGTGGAAGATAGAATCAAGGGGCTGGACCTCGGCGCCGACGACTACATGACCAAGCCGTTCAGCCTGCCGGAGCTGGAAGCGCGCGTGCGCGCGCTGCTGCGCCGCGGCCAGTGCGGTGCAAACCCGCTGGTGACATATGGCGCGCTGGCCTACGACAGCGTGGGGCACAGCATCACGCTGAACGGCGAACGCCTGGAACTCACCTCGCGCGAAATCGGCGTCCTCGAAATCCTGCTCACCCGCGCCGGACGGGTGGTCAGCAAGGATCAACTGATTGAGCACCTCTACAGCTACGCCGAAGAAGTCAGCAACAACGCCATCGAGGTCTATATCCACCGCGTGCGCAAAAAAATCGAAAGCGCCGGCGTGACCATACGCACCATACGCGGGCTGGGGTATTTGATGGATAAGATATGAAGGGATTGGTGAGGCGTGAGGGGTAAGGCGTGAGGGGTTAAACCATCTCTCGTCCTCCGCCTCCCCCCTTTCGCCTCACCCCCTCACGCCCCCAGAAAATGACCGAAGACACCCACTCGCTGCGCACTCATCTCATGAACTGGCTGTTCACGCCGCTGTTCGTGTTGTGGATATTCAGCACGGCATCCGGCTACATTTCCACCCTCAATTTTGCCAACAAGCCCTACGATCTCGCGTTGCTGGAGCGGGCGCAGGCGGCTGCCGAGCAATTGGGGCTGGGCAGCCGCGCGGAGCACCTCCATGCCAGGATCACGCTGGCCGAGAACACCATTTCCGGCATCAAGGATCGAATCTATTACACCGTCTCGACGCAGGACGGCAAATTTCTCGCCGGCAACGCCCGTCTGCCGCGTCCGCCGGCCTTCCTGGCGAAAAAGAGCGGCCCGCTGTTCAGCGACGCGGAACACAAGGCGGAAAAAATCCGCATGGTCACCTTGCACTACCCACATGCCGACGGCAGCGCCATCATGCTGCAAATGGCGGAAACCGTCGGCAAGCGTCAGGACTTGGCGCGCGGCATCCTGGGCAATATCGTGATCCCCCAGATACTGCTTATCGTAATGGCGGCGGCAGCCGTATGGTATGCGCTGAAACGCGGGCTGGCGCCGCTCGAACACTTGCGCCAGGGCGTCGAGCGGCGCACGCGCGACGACCTTTCGCTAATCGCCGAACGCAAGGCGCCCGAGGAAGTGCGCCCGCTGATTCGCGCCGTCAACGACCTGCTGCAACGCCTCAAACAAGTGGTGAATTCGCAACGGCGCTTCGTCGCCGACGCCGCGCACCAATTGCGCACCCCCTTCGCCGGGTTGAAAACCCAGGCCGAACTGGCCTTGCGCGAAACCAGCCCGGAACGGATACAACATGCCCTACAGCAAATCCTCGCCGGCGCGGAACGCTGCAACCACCTGGTCAACCAGTTGCTGGCGCTGGCGCGCAACGAGCCAGGCGTAAGAATCGGCGGCGCACCCGAACCGCTGGAATTAAACCGCCTGGCGCAGGAAACCACCATGCAATGGGTGCCGGCAGCCCTGGAAAAAGGCCTGGACTTAGGCTTCGAAGGCTTCCCCAAAGCCGTGCCGGTAAGAGGCGACCCGCTCGGCTTGGCGGAAATGATGGGCAACCTGCTCGACAACGCCATCCGCTATACGCCCGCCGGCGGCGCGGTCACCCTCAGCGTCGGCTACGAAATGGGCGGCGGCGTGCTGCGCGTGGAAGACAACGGCCCCGGCATCGCCCCCGAACACCGCGAACGGGTGTTCGAACGCTTCTACCGCATACTCGGCAGCGGACAAAAAGGCAGCGGATTGGGGCTGGCGATTGTGTGCGAAGTCGTTAAATCGCACAACGCCAGCGTCGAATTGAGCGAGGGAGCGGGCGGCAGGGGAACGCGGGTTACGGTAAGGTTTCCGCACCATCATGCGGTTTAGGGGGGGATTGGGAGGCAAGAAAATTTGAGAGGTGAGATTTCCTTGCGGGGACGCAGGTTATCGCGTATTGTTGCATGAATTCTGGCTCAGGGCAGTTTTGCCGTGTTTAAAATTTAGCTCCGGCCATTTCATAGCAACCACAAGGGGAATTTCCAATGAGAGTCAGCATCTACGTCATTACGTTGGCCGCAGCAATCAATAGCGTCGGCTGTTCCACACTTACCCAGAGCGAAGGGCAGTCTTTGTCGCTTACTGCAAGCTTCCAAGGCAAGCCGGTTGATCCTGAGTGCCGACTGAAAAATGACAAAGGGAGTTGGGATTCGAAAGCCCCTGCAAATATAACAGTCAGGAAATCCAACGAAGACCTTGAGGTTACCTGCAAGAAAGAAGGGATGCCTGACGGTCTGCTAAAAGCTATTTCTCGTGCGGCAGGGTCGATGTTCGGAAACATTATCTTTGGTGGTGGTATTGGTGCCATTATCGATCACAGCAAAGGTACTGGCTACGACTACCCGGATCAGTTGCCGGTGAAGATGGGCGAGTCTGTCATAGTAGACAAAAAGCCTAATATTCAAACAGCCCAGCAAAGTTGCTCAGCCGGACAGCAGTGCTAATACTGCGCTCCCACACAAACAAAAGGGGACAGTCTGGTGGTGGGCACGGTTTTATCGTGCCCACGCGGTTCAACATGGTGGCCTCCGCGTGGGTACAAAAAAAACGTGCCCCCTACTTGCGGGTGCTGTTTCGTAAGTTTTTGTAATTGGCTAGCCTCCGCCAAAATGGTGACAAAAGGCACACATCAAGATAAGCTGGCGGCATGAAGCCATTTCGCTGGAGCCATGATAAAAACGAGTCGCTGAAAATTGAGCGCGGCATTTCGTTCGAGTTGATAGCTCTTGCTATTGAGGCAGATGGTTTGCTGGACGAGTTGCGCCACCCGAACGTGGAAAAATATCCAAACCAGTCCGTTCTTGTCGTGGCGTTCGATGGTTATGTTTATTTGGCGCCTTATGTTGAAGAAGCGGATTACTATTTCCTGAAGACTGTGATTCCGAGCAGAAAGGCTACCAGAGACTACTTGCAGAGGGGTAATTCAGATGAAAAAACTTGATGCGTTCGAGGAAGATATTTTGGCCGCTTATGAAAAGGGTGAACTCAAGTCCACCTCTCCTTCAAAGGCAGAATTGGCAAAATTTAAAGCTGCGGCCACCGCCACCTTTCTTAAAGAAAAGCGGGTCAATATCCGTCTTTCCTCGCCGGATTTGATGGATATTCAGGCGCGCGCGCTTGAAGAAGGCATGCCCTATCAGACGTTAATCGCCAGCATCCTACACAAGTTTGTGTCGGGGCGCTTGGTGGAACATCCGTCCAGCCTTGCCTCCCGCTCAGGCGAAATGCGCCATAAAGTTGCGTAGGTTGGGTTAACAGCCCGCGTAGGATGTGCTGAGGCACGAAGCGCATCAATCGCGACCACTCCGCAGTCCGGTAGGGTGGGCACGGTTTTATCGTGCCCACACGGTTCAACGCGATAATTTCCGCGTAGGCACAAAAAACGTGTTCACCCTACCTGGCTTGCTTTTCTCGTTGCTCCAAGCTTTCAACAACCATACCATGAAACCGGCATGCAGCCGCAAGGTCATTGTCCAGCGTCAGCATTGCCCGCCCGACCCGTTTGCAGATTGCCAAGTGTAGCGTGTCACCGGCCCGCAGAGGTGCGATTTTCTGCCTGCAAAGGGCAGCGGCGTTTGCGAAATCTGACGGTAGCACGTCAACCACAGTAAGCAGCGCCGCGAGCATTTCGTCAAACAGCGCCCGCCCGGCGATATCCTCTTCGGCGGTGATTTGCTTCGTTCTCAGCTTGAAGGCGGCAGCAGATGAAAACTCGGTAAGCGTCCACTGACTGATGACAAGACCGGCGCCGCGTGCAGAGTCCAGCCAATCAAGCACCGCCGTTGTGCGGGACTCCTTGAAGTGCATGGACACCAGAGCCGAAGTATCGAGATATATGCTTATCCAAATCAATACCGCGCAGCGTCCCGGATGGCTCGTATAGTGTCCACGCTTTCATCCTGCATGGCCTGTCCATCGGTAAACGCTCGAAGACGGGCGACCAAAGTGGAAGCATCCCCTGACTTGGCGGCTGTAGTCTCAAATGGCAGGCTATGGGTGGTTGCAATCTGGCGATAAAACAGGTTAATAGCAGTTGTCGGCGTCATCCCAAGATCAGACAGCACGGCTTCAACTTGAGCCTTGGTGACTGGATCGACTCTAACATGAACGGCAGCGGTTTGCATAATGTCTCCTGTTGTGGATTATTGCACCATGATTGTAGCAGAAGGTGGCGGATGGAAGCCGGGCATAATCGCGCAATCCCCATAATTCCTCCATCAGGCAAAGCCACCACCAAGCGGTATTTATCGCAATTTGCAATTTATAGCATATTGCGATAAATTGGAGCCATGAAGCTGGTTTCCAACAAGTCCCTACGCGAATTCGCCGGCAAATACCCGGATGCAGACGAGCCGCTTAGGGCTTTCCGGCAAAAGGTGGAAAAGGGGACGTTTGGCAATTTCGTCGAACTTCGCGCCGCCTTTGCCGGTGTGGATAAGGTTGGGGAGCGTTACGTTTTCAATATCGGCGGCAACAAGCACCGGCTGATTGCCGGGATACATTTCGTTGCAGAGCGGCTGTTCGTCAAGGCGATATTGACGCACGCCGAGTATGACAAAGGAGCCTGGAAATGAACGTGATGGATGTGCTGAAACCTTGGGAATCCGTCAATATGGCGCTTGGGCTATCCGGGGCTATTCGCGATGAATCCCACTACGAGGCGCTGCTGGGTTTTGTGGAGGAATGCTTCGAGCGTTTTGGCGCCGATGAGCAGCACCCCATTTTCGCCTTGGTGGATGTGGTTGCGGAACGTATCCGCGAGTATGAAAAGCGGGTGCATCCGTGGCCTGATCTGCCGCCGCACCGCATGTTGGCGGCGTTGATGGAAGAGCATGGACTCAAGCAGTCCGACCTGCCCGAGGTGGGGCGGCAAAGCGTGGTGTCGGAAATTCTTTCCGGCAAGCGGGCGCTCAATCTGCGCCAGGTGAGGGCGCTGGCGGCGCGCTTTCATGTGCCTATGGAGGTGTTCGGAGGGGAGTAGGGGCGCTTTGCACGAAGGCGCATCAATCGCGAAATTGTTTCATGGCTTGCCTTTTTCTCCCCTCGACATGCGATAAAGGGGCAGAAATTTACCATTCCGTCATCGCCGCGGCGTCAAAATTTCGCTCGCTTTCAGGGTAGAATACGGTTTTTTCCTGCAATATCGGGATAACTATAAGGTAATGTCATGGATTTGAACCAATTTCTCGGGCTGGGCGAGGCGGAGGATACGCGGGAGGCGCACGAGCGGTTGCAGCTTTATATCAATCTGAAGCTTGCGTCGTCCGGCCAGCCGACTTGCATGGAGGGTGGGAACAGCGATTTTCTGGCGGTGGCGAACGACTTGCTGAAAAGCTATCGGGAAAAATCGCGCTTGTTGAGTCCCTATCTGTGCCCGCCGGATCGGCGTATCCAGGATTTTCTCGATAGTTATCTTGCCGATGTCGCCGATGGCGCGGCGCGCCTGCCGGACAATACGCTGGTGC
>JBAYVP010000323.1:0-6229 GCA_041674485.1 Sulfuricellaceae bacterium | reverse complement strand
GTGCTGGATTGCACGGTTTTCCGGGCGCATGGCGGCGTTGCAACTCCTTGCAATGGAACGACCATTGCGCGTCGTTGCGCCTTGCCCTGCACCCGGAAAACCGCACACTCCAGCCCGTTCAACAGAGGTTTCTAGGATTATCCGGCAAGCAAGTCAGCGGCAAGCACTTTATGGAGAAGGCACTTCCAGATCGCGGCAGATTTTCCGGGCGAGAAAATCGTTGATCTCACGATGGCGCGGAACAGCAGTGGCTTTTTGCGCCGCTCGGTTTACATAAACCGAATGGCTCCCGCCCTCCCGCAACAGATCGCAACCATGCCGCTCAAGCCAACGAATCAAATCCAGCCTCTTCACGCCGCTAGCGGCTCCCGGATACAAACGCGTCCGGCCAGAATTTCCTCAGCCAGCACGCGGTTGGCCTCCAGCACCAGATCAACCGCCTCGGCCAGATTGGCGCGGGCTTCATCCAGAGTTTCGCCTTGTGTGTTCGCACCGGGAAGCTCTTCGACAAACCCGATATACCCTTCGGGGACTTTCTCGAACACCGCCGTCAATTTCATGGAAACAACCTCTTCAAATTTTTTCCGCATTATCAGCCGGAATAATGCATTTGAACAACCAATATTTGCCTCGTTTCCACATTGTTGCATTCCCTCGCGCTACGCTCATCGTTACACACAAGTGTCAGGGCAGGGACGAGCGCAGGTTTGCTCCCTTCTCCCGCAGGCGGGAGAAGGGCCGGGGATGAGGGCGTTTGCGCTTCGGCAAGCGTTGACTGTGTGCAATGTCCCTCACCCCAACCCCTCTCCCGCCTGCGGGAGAGGGGCTTTTCTGCTGTCTTTTCGCATAGACCTGAGCAGCAGTTATTACTTGCAAAGATGTGTGTAACGATGAGCGCGCTACGTGGAAATGCAGCGCCGAGTAAACTCGGTAAAGCACGGTTATCCCATCATTCATGGAGGTTACTTGCCTGCCGCGTCGAGCGCCAGATTCAATTGCAGCACGTTGACGCGCGGCTCACCGAAGATGCCGAACTGGCGGTCTTCGGTGTGTCTCGCCACGATGCCGCGCACTGCCTTGGCATCCAGCTTGCGCGCTTGGGCGACACGGTTGACTTGGTATTCCGCCGCTGCCGGGCTGATGTGGGGATCAAGGCCGCTGGCCGAGGCGGTGACCAGATCGACCGGGATCGGCGCTTGATTGGCCGGGTCGGCGGCCTTGAGCGCAGTTATGCGCCCCTTGACCGCATCCTGCAATGCCGGGTTGAGCGGACCCAGGTTGGAGCCGGACGAAGCGCCGGCATTGTTGGGTTGCGGGCTGGTCGCCGACAAGCGTCCCCAGAAATACCGGGGATCACTAAAGTTCTGGCCGATCAGCAATGATCCGACCGGTTTGCCATCCTTGACGATCAGGCTGCCTGCCGCCTGATCGGGAAAGGCCAACTTGCCGATGCCGGTCACCGCGAACGGGTAGGCTAGTCCGGTGATAACCGACAGTGCGACGAAAAGGCTAAGCGCGGGGCGCAGTAAATGTTTCATGGTGTATTCTCCTTTCATGTAGGCTGGGGTGAGGCACGAACCCCAGCCTACGCACGGCGATTAATTCAAACCAAGCCGAATACGGCGAGTACTATATCGATCAGCTTGATGCCGATAAATGGCACGATCAAGCCGCCCAGGCCGTAAACCAGCATGTTGCGCCGCAGCAGAATCGCTGCGCCGAGCGGCTGGTATTTGACCCCTTTCAGCGCCAAAGGAATTAAGAAGATGATAATCAGCGCGTTGAAGATCACCGCCGACAGGATCGCCGACGCAGGGCTGGCAAGTCCCATCACGTTGAGCGCGGCGAGCTGCGGGTAAGTGGTGACGAAGGCCGCCGGGACGATGGCGAAATATTTGGCGACGTCGTTGGCGATGCTGAAGGTGGTCAGCGAGCCGCGCGTCATCAGCATTTGCTTGCCGGTTTCGACGATTTCGATCAGCTTGGTCGGGTTGGAATCCAGATCGACCATGTTGCCGGCCTCTTTCGCCGCCTGGGTGCCGCTGTTCATCGCCACCGCCACGTCGGCCTGGGCCAGCGCCGGGGCGTCGTTGGTGCCGTCGCCGGTCATCGCCACCAGCCGGCCTTGGGCCTGGTGCTCGCGGATCAGTTTCAGCTTGGCTTCCGGCGTGGCTTCGGCGAGAAAGTCGTCCACCCCGGCTTCGGCGGCGATGGCGGCGGCGGTGAGGCGGTTGTCGCCGGTGATCATGATGGTCTTGATGCCCATCCGGCGCAGTTCGGCGAAGCGTTCCTTGATGCCGCCCTTGACGATGTCTTTCAGCTCGATCACGCCCAGCACGCTCGCCCCGTCGGCCACCACCAGCGGGGTGCTGCCGCGCCGCGCCACTTCATCGACGATCTGGTTGACTGCTGCGGGAAATACCTGTCCATGTTCTTCCACGTAGCGACGGATGGCGTCGGCAGCGCCCTTGCGGATATGGCGCTCGCCGAGGTTGACGCCGCTCATGCGCGTCTGCGCCGAGAACGGCACGAAATGCGCACCGAGTGCATGAATATCGCGGCTGCGCAGGTTGAATCTATCCTTGGCCAACACCACGATGCTGCGCCCTTCCGGGGTTTCGTCGGCGAGTGAGGCAAGTTGTGCGGCATCGGCGAGTTCCTGCTCGCTGATGCCGCTTGCCGGCAGGAACTTCGATGCCTGGCGGTTGCCCAGGGTGATTGTGCCGGTCTTGTCGAGCAGCAGCACATCCACATCGCCGGCGGCTTCCACCGCCCGCCCCGAGGTGGCGATGACGTTGGCCATCATCATGCGGCTCATGCCCGCCACGCCGATGGCCGACAGCAGCCCGGCGATGGTGGTTGGGATGAGGCAGACGAGCAACGCGGTGAGCACGGTAATTGTCACTGGTGTTCCGGCTTTCGCCGCCTCGACGCTGAACAGCGAAAAGGGCAGCAAGGTCACCGTCACCACCAGGAACACGATGGTCAGCGCCACCAGCAGGATGGTCAGCGCGATCTCGTTGGGCGTCTTCTGGCGCTTGGCGCTCTCCACCATGGCAATCATGCGGTCGAGAAAGGTTTCGCCCGGATTGACTGTCACCCGCATCACGATCCAGTCGGAGAGCACACGGGTGCCGCCGGTCACCGCCGAGAAGTCGCCGCCCGATTCGCGAATCACCGGTGCGGATTCGCCGGTGATGGCGGACTCATCCACCGAGGCGACACCCTCTATCACTTCGCCGTCGGCGGGGATCACATCGCCGGCTTCGACCTGGACGACATGGCCTTTGCGCAACTCGTCCGCCTGCACGGTGTACCACGGCGCGCCATGGGTGTAGGGTTCCGGCAGACGCTTGGCCCATACGTTTTTCCTGGCGCCGCGCAAGCTCGCCGCCTGCGCTTTGCTGCGCCCTTCGGCTATCGCCTCGGCGAAGTTGGCAAAGAGTACGGTGAACCACAGCCACAGCGCGACCGCCAGGATAAATCCGGCGGGCGCCTCCCCCTGGCCGCCGAGCGCCTGGAAGAACAACAGCGTGGTCAGGATGCTGCCGACGTAGACCACGAACATCACCGGGTTGCGCCACTGCACGCGGGGGTCGAGCTTTTTGAAGGAATCGACGATGGCAGCCTGCACCAAGGTCGGATCGAACATTGAAAGTGCTTTTGCTTTATGGGACATCATTTTTCTCCTTGAGGTCTCAATTGCCGACCGACAGCATCAGGTGCTCGACGATGGGTCCCAGCGCCAGCGCGGGAACATAGTTCAATAAACCGACCAGCAACACCGTGCCGATCAGCAGCACGACGAACAGTGGGCCGTGCGTCGGCATGGTGCCTTCGGTCACCGGCAGGCGTTTTTTCGCCGCCAGCGCGCCGGCCATGGCCAGCACCGGCACGATCACGCCGAAGCGACCGCACCACACGGCGACCCCCAGCATCACGTTGTAAAACGGCGTGTTGGCGGAAAGCCCGGCAAACGCACTGCCGTTGTTATTTGCCGCCGAGGTAAAGGCATAGAGGATTTCGGAAAAGCCGTGCGCCCCCGGATTGAGGATGCCGGCGCGTCCGTCGGCGGTCATCACTGCGATGGCGGCGCCTGCCAGCACGATGATGGGCGTCACCAGGACGGCGATGGACATCATCTTCATCTCATAAGACTCGATCTTCTTGCCCAGGTATTCCGGGGTGCGCCCTATCATCAGGCCGGCGATGAACACCGCCAGCACGGCGAACACCAACATGCCGTAAAGCCCCGATCCGACGCCGCCGAACACCACTTCGCCCAATTGCATCAGCACCAGCGGCGCCATGCCGCCGAGCGGGGTGAAGGAATCGTGCATCGCGTTGACCGCGCCGCACGAGGCCGCCGTGGTAATGGTGGCGAACAGCCCGGAGTCAGCGATGCCAAAGCGCGCCTCCTTGCCTTCCATGTTGCCGCCCGGCTGCATGACGCTTACCGTCTGATCGACGCCGAGCTTGGCGAGCAACGGGTTGCCCTGTTGCTCGGCGTAGATTGCCGGAATGGCCATAACCACGAAAATCAGCGTCATCGCCCCGAGCACTGCCCAACCCTGGCGCGTGTCGCCCACCATGCGACCGAAGGTGTAGCACAGCGCGCCGGGAATCAGGAAGATCGCCAACATTTGCAGGAAATTGGAAACCGGCGTGGGATTCTCATAGGGATGCGCCGAGTTGGCGTTAAAGAAGCCGCCGCCGTTGGTGCCTATCATCTTGATCGCCTCCTGCGACGCCACCGGCCCCATGGCCAATGTCTGGGTCTGGGTGGAAACATCTTCCTTGACGGGTTGCCCCTGGTCGTCCTTGAGCGGCTGGCCGGCTGCATCAAGTTTGGGCTGCTGATAATTGGTCACTTCCAGCGTGGTGACATCTTTGTAGGCGTCAAAATTCTGGATCACCCCCTGGCTCATCAACACGGTCGCGAAAATCAACGACAGCGGCAGCAGGATATACAGCGTCGCGCGCGTCAGATCGACCCAGGCATTGCCGACGGTGTTTGCCGTATGCCGGGCGAAGCCGCGTATCAGCGCGATGACCACGACGATGCCGGTCGCCGCCGAGAGGAAGTTCTGCACCGCCAGCGCCGCCATTTGGGTCAGATAGCTCATCGTCGCTTCGCCGGAATAGCCCTGCCAGTTGGTGTTGGTGACAAAGCTAAGAGCGGTGTTGAACGATGAATCCGGGCTGACGTTGGCGAATTGCTGCGGATTGAGCGGCAGCCACAGTTGCAGCCGTTGCATCGCATAGACGGCGAGCACCCCCAACCCGTTGAAGATCAGGATGGCGAAAGCGTATTGTTTCCACCCCATCTCCTCGTCGGCGCGCACGCCGCACAGGCGATAGAGGCTGTTTTCCAGTGGCGCCGCAAGACGGCATTTCCCCTCCATCACGTTGGCGATGTACGCCCCCAAGGGTTTTACGCAAAGCAAAAGCACCAGCAGAAACAGCCCCAGCAATATCCATGAATGTTGAGTTATCATCCTAGAAACCTCCGTTGAACGGGCTGGAGTGTGCGGTTTTCCGGGTGCAGGGCATACCCGACAGCCTGCGGCTTGGGCACAAGAGGCGCAACGACGAAGAATGGTTGTTCCATTCTGAGAAGTTGCAACGCCGCCATGCGCCCGGAAAACCGTGCAATCCAGCTCGTAGCGCTCTCACCAAACAGGTGAACGCAAAATATATGATAAAGTTGTTTAGAACCACCATGTTACACATCTTGGCAAGCGGTCAACGGAGGTTTCTAGGATCATAACTCCTCCGCTTTAAGCAGTGCGACGACGAGATAAACCAGCAGAGCCAGCGACACCAGGCCGCTGAGTACGTAGAGCCAGGTCATTTTTCACCTCCCAACTTGGCACAACCCGCGACAAACGCGAACATTGTGATGATGAACAGCACAATTGCGCCCAGAAAAACCGCATCCATGACAACCTCCTTACTGCAATTTAGATAGTGCAAGTGTAGGCGGGAAGAAATAAATATTTGGAATAACTATGGGGAGCGGACGTAAAAATCACGTAAAAAAACACTAAGACGGTGTTGCCCGGCGATATTTACAATTTTTTTACTTTATCGCGGGCATAATTCTAGAACTAAAGTTTCACGGTTTTAAGCAGCCGTAGCGTATAAGGGAAAGCTATTTTGACGGGGTTTGCTGTATCAATAGCAAATCCCGTCGAAATTCATATCCCCTGTAAACACGGCCACAAAG
>JBAYVP010000322.1:0-6231 GCA_041674485.1 Sulfuricellaceae bacterium | reverse complement strand
GAGTGGCTGTGGCTGCGGTCATATTTTGGTGAGATCGGCACTGGAAACATCAATACTCAATCAAGTCACTCTGGATAGTGGTTATTTGGCTTGCCATTTTTTTGCTACAGCGCAAGTGGCTCACATTTGAGAAAAATTGACTGTCCATGAATCTTGCTCCATAATGACCAGTATGACCATGCCGACCGAGAAAACCCATGATTACTGAAACCAATGCAGTGAGATTCAGGCAAAACTTGGGCGAAATGCTCAATCAGGTGCAGTATCGGCACGACAGCGTGGTAATCAACAAGGACGGCAAGCCGGTGGCCGCCTTGGTCGATGCCCGTTTGTTCGAACGCATTCGCCGTATGCAAGGCCGCTTCGATACGCTCAGCCAACGCATCGAAGCAGGTTTTGCGAATGTGCCGGAGGCAGAAGGTTGCGCAGAAATTGAGGCCGCCATAGCGCTTGATCGGGAGCTTGCTGCGGCGAAGACGCAACACTAAACCGTGGCTACCCTACGGGTGGTGCTTGATACGAATGTGCTGCTCTCGGGCATCGCCTATCCGGTCAGTGTGCCGGGCAGGATTATGGCGGCTTGGCGCCACGGTTCGATTGAGGTGCTGCTTTCCGCATACATTTTGGATGAATTGCGCCGCGTATTGCCCCGGTTGAGCCACCGTCATGGTTTGACCCCAGCAGAGATTGAAGACTTGGTGGACGTTCTTTCCATGCAAGCCGAAGTCATCGAACCGCTGCCCTGCATGGAACCGGACCTGCGCGACTTCAATGACCAGCCTGTGCTGGGTGCTTTGCTGGCGGCGCTCAGAATGTCCGATGCCGATTATCTTATTACGGGCGACAAGGACTTGCTGGCGCTGGCCGAACGTTACCCGGTCGTGGCTCCAGCGAAATTTTGGGCGCTCCATGCGGGATTTTGATCGATGTCGCGCCCACCCCTGGCGTGGTTGCCCCTAAACGCGATTACGCACGTCGCGCCTTAAGTTTCATGTAGTTGGCGAACTCCATATCAACCGCCATGATATGGTTCACTATCCATGAGCGCAGGAATTCAAGCGTTTCATCGGTGATTTCATGAATCCTGGAGGATTGCAACTGCTCCTGAAAATTCAGGGTGATCAAAAGAAGATCATCGTGCAGTTCTTTGTGGAAGGCATAATCGGGATAGCCTTCCTGCCTCATCAGCGTTTCTTCGCGCTGAAAATGGTGTTTTGTATAGTCAAGCAGCCGCGCCAACGTGTCGGCTTCCGTGGCAATCAGCGTTCCTTCGGGGGCGGAGCATGATGCATAAAGCTGGTTGAAAAGTCTGATCAATTCCTTGTGGTCGTTGTCTATCGCCTCTACCCCTACGGACAAGCTTTCATCCCACTTGATATCGACCTCCGTTTCCATGGTAGCCTCCTGAATTAATTGCTTAATTATAATATGCTAACATCATTATACCTTGCCTCGCCACAATTTACCGTTTTATCCATTGCCTCGTGGGCGTTTTGCATCGCATCCCGCGAGACGCGGCTAAATCGGTAAATCGTGGCGAGGCACTGAGCTTTCCGGGTTCAATGATTTTCGGATAAGTTGATGGGATGTCGAATGTTTTTGAGGAATAGGCGATGGTGAAAAAACCGGTTCAGGAATTCAACAAATGGCTGCTCTCTCTGGTGGAGCACATCGGTCTGTTTGTGATCGCGGTTGCCACGGTGTTTGCCATGGTCAACGAAGCCATGACCATGGTGCGGGCGGTGCAGGTCACTTTGGCCGACTTGCTGCTCCTGTTTCTCTATCTGGAAGTGCTGGCCATGGTCGGGCTGCATTATGGGACAGGCAAGCTGCCGGTGCGTTTCCCGCTGTATCTCAGCATGGTGGCGCTGGCGCGCTACCTGATTCTGGACATGAAAGCCATGGATGAATGGCGCATGTTCGCGGTCAGCGGCTCTATCCTGATGTTGACGCTGGCCGTGCTGCTGGTGCGTATCGGGCATGTTCGCTTTCCGTATCCGGGCGACGAAACGAAAGAATGATTCTGGATACGGCAATAACCAATCTACAACGCCCAAGGGTTATGCCTTGCGCGGGGGAAATTGTCCGGTTGGATTGCCCCCGCGCAAGGCATAAATATTTGCGGGTACAGCGCAAAATCCTGTTCGTTGCGGGTGACTACGGTGAGTCCGTGGCATTGGGCGGTGGCGATGAGCAGGCTGTCCATCACCGGCATGGGGCGCCCGGCCAGTTCGGCGTGTGCGGCAATTTGCACCCAAACGTGAAGCGTTGCGGCATTGAGCGGCAGGATGCGGCCCGCAAAACGTTGTTCCACTTGGCCCAGCCAGGCAGTGAGTTTCCGGCTGCGGTGCGGGTCGGTTTCACGCAGCTTGAGGATGCCTTTTTCGATCTCCCCCAGGGTGATGACGCTGATGAACAGGCTGGTTTCGTCCTGTTCGTCCAGCCAGGCGATCACTTGCAATGCGGGAGATTTTTTGGCGTATTCGGAAAGCGCGCAGGTGTCCAGCAGCCAGCTCATAGCTCAATATCGCGTCCGGTGTCGCGACTGCGGGAGAAATCCAGGTCTTCCGCTGCAAGATCGGGGCGCAGCAGCGCGGCGGAGAGCTTGCCCCGGCGGCGCGTGAGCCGGGTGTATTCTTCCGCCGAAACCACCACTGCGGTTGGTTTGCCATGCACCGTGACCATTTGGGCATCGCCGGCAGCCGCCCACTTGATGAGCCGGCTGAAGTTGCTCTTTGCTTCTTGCAGTTGCCATTCGCTGTACATGACACCCTCCGTTAATTCTGTCCGGTCTGGTCAGAATCTAGCACAAAGCCTGCGGGTTGGCTATGCCGAATTTTATTTGCCGAATTTTATTTCCGAAGCGCGTAGAAAATGAACGCAGCCTATTTCATCACCGGCACCGACACCGGCGTGGGCAAGACGCTGGTGTCCTGCGCGTTGTTGCACGTTTTTGCCGCGCGGGGGAAAACCGTTGTGGGGATGAAACCGGTCGCCGCCGGTTGCGCATCGACTGCACGGGGGCTGGTGTGCGAGGATGTGGCAAACCTAATGGCGGCAAGCAACGTCAGCGCACCGCTTGAGATGGTCAACCCTTACGCGTTCCAGCCGCCGATTGCCCCGCATATCGCTGCCACGCAGGCGGGCGTCGCAATCGAAATCGCGCCGATATGCGCCGCCTGCGCCGCGTTGCAGGCGCTGGCCGAAGTGGTGATCGTGGAAGGCATAGGCGGTTGGCGGGTGCCGCTGAACGCCCGCGAGGATAGCGCAGACATGGCACGGCAACTGGGATTGCCGGTGATCCTGGTGGTCGGCATGCGGCTCGGTTGTTTAAACCATGCCTTACTGACCGCCCAGGCCATCAAGGCATCCGGCCTGGAGTTGGCAGGCTGGGTCGCCAACCGCATCGACCCGTCAATGCCGGCCTTCGATGAGAATTTACGCGCCTTGCAGGCCAGGCTGGCGGCGCCGCTGTTGGGCGTGGCGCCGTATGCCGCGCAGCCCAGCGCTACGCTGGCGGCGGAATATATTCGGTTGGATGGATAGCGAGGCAAGAGTCATGTCAGAACTTGCAGCTGTCTGGCCTGACGACCGGTTTGTTGCCATCCGGTTCCCCGTCCCATGGGCGCAGTTCGTAGCGTGGCGGTTTGCTCATGAAAAACAACACGATCGCGCAGCACACGAGAAATATTGTCATGGCCATGAAACTAACGGTCAGCACATCGCGAATGTTGCGTTCCAGCAGCAAACCGACAAACCCGACCAGGCTTGCAAGTGCGCCGACCAGCATGGCGATGGCGCAGCCGAAGACGATCTTCTGAGTGGCTGTTCTGATCATGGAGGTTCCTTTTTATTGGTGGATGGCGGTTGCGGCGGCAATGCGCCGCCATGGTTGAAATCGCAGCGGAGATTGTCCCGCTCGCGGCGGTAGCTCTCGCCGTCGCCGAAATCGACGAAACGGCTATAGCGCGAATGCGCCTGCCGCGTCCGCCGGGCGTGCTTGATCGGGCACCAGTATTGTTCGGTGCGCGCCACGACCTCCTTAATATAGGAAATCAGGCCATTGCCGTAGGAACAGTAGGCGCAGTTGATTTTTTCGATCAGGTTGAGATAGGCCAGGTTGTGGCGGTCGAAAATCAGGAAGTCACGCCGCTTCACCTTGGGGATGCGGTAAATCGGGAAGCATATGAACTGGTATAAAGTCACGAATCCATCCAGCAACAGCATGGGGAAAAACACCGCATAGATGAATGGCGCGCTGAGCAGGTTGAGCAGGCGCGCCTTCAGGAGGTAGCGCAGCAGGCTGGTTTTCAGCTTGCGGTGTTGCGCGAGAATTTCCCGCTCGAAATGGACTTTGCGGTTTTCCAGGCTGAAGCGTAGTTCCTCGCGTTTTTTGGCGAGTTCCAGCTCCAGTTCTTCTTCCAGGATGCCGATGCGGTCGAGCAGTTCGCGGATTTCCGGCTTCACCTGTTAATCCCCATATCCCATGAAACCGGCGACCATCGGCTTATTTTCCGGCGAGTATCGTGAGGGTGGCTTGCAATTGCTCGGCCACTTCGCGCCCGAGCGCGGTCATGTAGCCGCCGTCGGCCTGGGTCACCAGTTTTTTATCGTGCAGGCGTTGCGCTGCGGCGATCACCGCCGGATCGGCGTCTTTATGCACCTTGATGCCTTCCTGCATGGTGTCCAGATCGTAATGGGCGAGAAAATTCAATTCCGCCACGAATTCGGGGGTTAGCTTGGATATAGTGGTTTTCATGGTGTGCTCCTTGGATTGAATGGTGGCTATTGTGGCACGGAAAACGTCCCGGTTACGCTAAATTTTGCGGTTGGACCCGGCCACGATCTTGTATTCGAACAGCCGACATTCCAGCGCACCGTTGTACAGCGGTGTGCGTTTCGAAGCGGATAGACGGATCAACTTGGGCAACTGGGTGTCGGCGGTGATGATGTAGGCGTTCCAGCCGCCGAAGTTCTTTTTCAGCACGTGACCTAAGCGCGGGTAAAATTGCTCCAGTTCCTCCTGATCGCCCAGGCGTTCGCCGTAGGGCGGGTTGGCGACGAGTATGCCGCCGGCGGCGGGGGCGGGAAGGTCCAGCACATCCACCTGCTTCAACTGCACCACCTCTTCCAACCCGGCCTGCTCCAGATTCGCGCGCGCATCGTCCAGCGCCCGCCCGTACAGGTCGCTACCGTAAATGGGCAAGGGCGTCCTGGGTTTTTCCGCCGCCACCGCTTCCTGGTAAACGGCGTCCCACAACGGCGCATCGAAATTATTCAGCTTTTCGAAAGCGAACCAACGCTCAATGCCGGGTGCGATATTCAATGCCATCTGCGCCGCCTCGATCAGGAACGTGCCGCTGCCGCACATCGGGTCCAACAGCGAAACGCCTGGTTCCCAGCCGGCCAGCTTGAGGATGCCCGCAGCCAGATTCTCACGTAGCGGCGCGATGCCCTGCGCCTTGCGGTAGCCGCGCTTGAACAGCGCATCGCCCGAGGTGTCCAGGTACAGCATCACGCGGTCGGCGCTCAAAAAGCCGTAAATGCGTATGTCCGGCTCCAACGTATCGACGCTGGGGCGCTCATCGCACGCATCGCGGAATTTGTCGCATATTGCGTCCTTGATCTTGAGCACAATGAATTCCAGGCTTTTCAGCGGGCATTTGATCGCATTCACATCCACGCGTATCGTGTGTCCGACATCGAAAAGCTCCGGCCACGGCAATTCCAGTGCGGCGCGGTAAATGTCGTCCTCGCTGCGATAGGGCTTTTCCACCAGACGCCACAAGATGCGGCTGGCGACGCGGCTGTGCAGGTTGGTGCGATAAGCGAGCCGCATGTCCCCGTTAAAGCCTACCCCGCCGTCGGTGGGTTTAACGTTGGATGCGCCCAGTTGTTGCAGTTCGACGGCCAGCACGCTCTCCAGCCCACGCGGGCAAGGGGCAAAAAAATGATGAAAAGAAGCGTTGGCGGGGGGCACGGATGGGAAACTCCAAAACAGTTAATCCCGACATTCGGGAAAATTACGCATAATCCTAGGGTAACTCATTTATTTCTCTGTGTCTCTGCGGTTAGGTTCATGCCAGGGTAAATTTGTTCTCAGCACGAAAAAAACCGATTCACCGCAGAGGACGCACAGGACGCAGAGGAAGAGCATGAGGGTTTTCCTCCGCGTCCTCTGCGGTGAAAAAGGTTTTGTCTTTAATGGTTGCTGCCATGAGTTCAACAGCG
>JBAYVP010000321.1:0-6251 GCA_041674485.1 Sulfuricellaceae bacterium | reverse complement strand
GAGAACGCTACGGGCTGGATTGCACGGTTTTCCGGGCGCATGGCGGCGTTGCAACTCCTTGCAATGGAACGACCATTGCGCGTCGTTGCGCCTTGCCCTGCACCCGGAAAACCGCACACTCCAACTCGTTCAACGGAGCTTTCTAGGATAATTTGTCATGCCCCAATGCTGTTTGATGAAAATTCCACATTGAACATTTGTGTTTATAAACTTAAGTGTTTATAATTTTGATTGCCAACCGAAGTGAAAGCGGCGCCATGAAATACAGCGAACTCAAACGGTGGCTGGAAAAACAAGGGGCGAAATTTACGCCTGGCAAAGGTAGTCATTTGCATGTTGAACTCAACGGCTACCACTCGATATTTCCATTCCACGGCGCGAATGGAAATTCCCAGTCAGCTGGTTAATGCCATCAAGAAAGACCTTGGATTAAAGTAGAGGAACATTATGTTTTGCTATCCTGCAACCCTTGAAAAAGACCTGAAAACCGGCGCTGTACTGGTGGGATTTCCCGATATTTCGTTTTGCCATTCGGTGGGGGAGGATGAAGACGAAGCTTTGCTCAATGCGGTGGATGCGCTGATTACAGCTTTCGAGTCGTTCGAGGCGCGGCGCGAGCCGATTCCCATGCCCTCTACGACCAAATTGGGGCAGCCGGTGGTATGGTTGCCGGCGCTGGTGGCCAGCAAGGCGTTGCTGTACAACGCAATGTTGGCGTCCGGTAAGCGCAAAGCCGATCTGGCGCGCGCGCTGAATGTGTCCCCTCCCTTGGTGGACCGCCTTATTTCAATGCGCCACAAGAGCCGTATCGACCAGATCGAAACCGCTCTGGCTGCTTTGGGCAAACGTTTGGCAGTGGAAGTGGCGTAGCGGGCGCTATGGGGGAGCATTAAGCGCACAGGGTAAATTTGTTCTAAGACATTCATGAATCCCAGGAAAACTTAGCGCGACGCGACTCGACTCATGGCGGCAACCCATAAAGACAAGACCTTTTTCACCGCGGAGGACGCAGAGGAAACCCCTCATGCTTTTCCTCTGCGTCCTCCGCGTCCTCTGCGGTGAATCGGTTTTTTCCGTGCCGAGAACAAATTTACCCATGGATTAAGCGCCCTCCCTGCTTGACTAATGCACACCAAGCTTTCTTTTCAGGTCGGGCTTTGGTAATCGACGATCACGATCATATGGGAGCGGCTCCCGACTAGGCATGGGTTCATCGGGAAACTCTTCAAGCCAGAGGGATCGATCATCCTCGTCGGCATAATATTTTAGGTAGGTGTCGTTATCCTCGTCGCTTCCGCTGCCAATCAAATCAATATGGCAAACCGAGGCGATGGCGGGAGATGGAATAACCGTTTCTTCCAGCAAAACATCGTCTAAAAGGAGGATATACAATTCACGATTGCTCAAGTGATCCGTATGCTCCAAGTAGGCGCCCATCAGTGCAAGGGCGTTAATGATTTCCCATAATTTGGCATCGAGATCGGCATCCGACAACTCGCCGGATGGCGGCAAAGATATGCCTGACGCAACCAAAACCTGAAATGTTTGAGTCCATTCTGCCTGCTCGAATGCGTCAACGTAATTTTGGAACTGTTTTTGGATAGCCGAGGAGCAATCGCCAAATTCGTCAAAAGAAATTTCATTGTTTCTTTTTTCCATCGGGGTTCCTTATTGCGCTCACATCAATGGAGCAAACTTGGTTGATATACGCGACCAAGCAGCAGTGTGAGTTGGGTTAACGATAAAACTCAGCACAATCTACGCAACTGGCGGGGTAGCGGTCGCAGATTGCGGTGGTGGCGTTGCGGTCTGGCTTTCATTCATCTTCATGTAAACGTAAGAGCATGAGCTTAGCCCCAAGAGACCGAGAACGGGGTCTGCGTACACGGGAAATGCGCCATCCGTCGCATGAACTTTTGAGAATACCTCCACAAGGAAAGAAAGCCCATATGCCAAATTGAAAATCATCGCCTGGAACCGATGAATGCTAAGGCCATTCTCATCCGACAAAATGTCTCTTACCAAGCCTTTGGAAGGCGTCCGATCCTGATGACGGGTTACGCCGGCGTCATTTGTTTGCGAATTGTCAATCATGCGCGCGCCCGCCGTCGTTACACTGCTGATACCCAAGAGCACGAGACAAGTTGCGTTTATTGTCCATTGGTTGCCGGATACGGCATAAACGCCAAGGAAAGAGCCGAGAACAATTATCGTCCACCACCACATTTGCACACGCGCAAAACTGTATGGCTTATTATTTGCAAGCTCGGACGAGTCGCGCAGGGCATTATTATCTTGCAGGAGAATGTACGAGCCAACCAGAAGCGCTACAAGAACGGTGCCGGCAGCCAGTCTTTTCGCCAGTAGAATTTGCGCACCGAGTTCAGCATTCACCAGATAAATCGGCAAACCAACCAGCAAGGCAAGCGCCAAAATAAAAGTTAAGCCGTTTGCAGTTTTCATTTTAATCCCTTCGGGTTGAAATTTGTTTAGAAATGATGAAGTTCCATCCCCATGCGATAGGAAACATTCAGCCAGATGGGCGCGATAAAACCGCACCGCCCCTAAGCCGGACGAGCCGGAACCAAACAAACGTTTAGACAGGATTCACAGGATGAACAGGATAGAAAACCCATCCTGTAAATCCTGTTCATCCTGTCATTGTTTTTTGCGGAAAGCTGCTCCAGTGCTTGATCTACGATATGTTCTTGTCACAAATTGCTATGACTTGGCCAGTAAGTAACTAAGCTTTTTCCCAGACCGCGCTGGAAACAAGAGGTTCGCTTTTAGCGAACAGCCAAGCCGACTCACGCGAAGACGCGAAGGCGCGAAGAAAATCGAACCCGTATCTTTTTTTGCGAGTTGAGAATGAGGCCGCCCCATTCATACTCGCCCCCACTTCTTCGCGACTTCGCGTCTTCGCGTGAAAAATTCTTATCAGAAATTGTGACCTTCACTTGAAAATCGCAACTTCACAAGCGACAATTTGTTGTCGTTTGTTATTGCATTAGAGCCTAATGCCGCTACCGCTAATTTGTATCTAGTGCGCTATATTCAAAGAATGTTCGGCTTTAAGTGCCCATATATTGAAAAACAAGCATACAATCAATAACTTAATCAGTTATCGGCAGTGGCATTCAGATGCCGCCTACATTGATGCCATCGATATTCTTACCGCATCATTTTGGCAATTGCCACTGTGGGCAACCACAAGGTAAGCGGAGAATCCGGCAATGATTCAAATTCAAACCGACGGTAATACGCCATTGCCCTTTCATGCTTGGCATCGACAATCACGCCTATCATCCCGATTTCTTCCGATAATCGAAAACTGCGGTATAACGCATCCGCAAGCAGCATCTCCCCCCAACCTTGCCGCTGATGGCGCGAATCAACCGCCAGGCGGGCCAGTCGCACAACCGGCAACGGATAATTGGGAAAGCGCGCCTGATACTGTTGCGGCAATTGATTCTTACGGATCGCCGACATTGCCAAACTGTAATAACCAAAGATATTTGTGCCTTTGCAAGCAACGTAGGTGCGGCTGATTTTTGCATCGGCATGTCGGCGGGCGAAACGGCGTAAATAGTCGTCGAGCGTATTGTCCCCACAGGAAAAACCATGTCGATTGTGACCGGCTGCCAAAAGCGCTATGGCCGCCCCATCGAACCCCGTCATGCCCTGCCCTGCTGATCCCGCCATTCCTGATGACGCCTCATTGCAGCTTCCAACTTCGGACGGGGTTTGTCAACTTGATCGAGCGCAGCAAAAAACGCCTCCCAGTCGCGTGGCGATAAAGTCAGCATCTCGCTTTGGGAGAGCACCTGCCTGGCACGCTCCTGAGCGGCGCCGATCAGGAATGCGCTGACGGTTTGCCCGGTAGTGGCTGCCGCACGAACAATCAACTCCTTGATTTCATGCGAGGTGCGCAAATCAATACGTTCTTGGGGATGGGTAACGGCAAGCACGGTTTACTCCAATCACATGCGGAAAATGTACGGATTGGATTTTATCGCTAATTATTGAGCGCTGCAAATTTCTGGAAATTAACCGATCCAGACCACTTTTGTGTTGCCGGTTATCGTCACCAAGCCTGCTGATGCAGTGCGGATCATTGGGTAGCCCCTGCAAACCAACTGAGTCTGACCCATTGATGTGCGGTGGAATGATGGGGTGGGCGACACCTCATGCGCTAAGCAGCCTGGTCTTTTGCCGTTGAAATTCTTCAATGCTCAGGACGCCCGAATCTCTTAGGTCGGCGAGTTTCTTCAGTTCATCGGCAACGGAAGTGGGCTGAGGTTGGGAGAGGGTTACAAGGTTCTCCCCGTCTTCAGAGTCAGCCCGCTTAATCAGCACCGCGACGAGCCCATGCCAATGGCGCGCGGTCTTCATCGCACCTTCGTAAATGAAGCCGCCCTGCTCCGTTTCCAGGTTTAAAAAATTGACATCGTGCAGCGGACTTTTCGTGTCATTTACGGTGATGCGAAGATCGATTCGCTTCACCTTTCCGGATGTCTTCGTTTTTCCCGAAAGGCCGCCAATAATTGCGCCGACCCCGCCAAGGGCAAGGCTGCCGACGAGAGCGCCCCCGATCTGACTTGTGCGCACGGTCTTCGTTACCGTTGAACCATCCTCGAAGATTTCGGACGAAAGCAAATCTTTATAGGTGACAACCCTGCAAGAGACGCTTTGTTGCCGGTGATCGATGAGACAGACTTTCCTTCGCCGTTCGTCAATAGCCAACCCAGTAGCGCCGTCGTTGCCAATTACTTTCTGGGTGGCCGAGAAGCCTGGAATGCCTAATAGATAGGCCTCCATCGCCTTTTTCTTCTTCGATATCTCCACAGCCTGAAAAATGCCTATGATTACAGCAAGCACCAATACGATGCCCACTAGCGTCCAAAAATCCATTGGTGTTCCTTCCTCGTCATGCGGTTGTAGTCTTAAAAACTAGAACTGAAGCACATGCTGCGCCATAAGCTGTTTAGCCCGTAGCCCGCCGGTAGGGTGGGCGCAGCTTTATCCTGCCCACACCACTATGTTAAATGCGCGGGTAAATATTCGGTAAACCCGTATAAATATTCATTTATTCAATGAGATACAATTGCGCTCATTTTTTGGTCACGAATAATATTGTGTTAAATCAGAGCATTGAGCGCGTCCATACGGGTTCACCGAATATTTACATGCGCGGGCACTACACTACGCACCAAGGAAGCCGACTGCATTTACCGGAAGGCGCCTGTGATGCTCCCGACCGCCTGCGCAGCCGTTACGAATTGTTGCGTATCCCCTGAAACTGTTTGAGCACAAGCAAATCCGCATCACCCGACACGATCAAATCGGCCTGCGCGGCCACCTGGCACAACGTAATAGCAATAGTTTCGGATAAAGGAGAGTCAACTTAATCCGCGTATCCGAAGTTGTAAATTGCCAGCCGGGTAGGGCGGGCACAGCTTTATCGTGCCCACGCGGATCAACACGATAAATTCCGCGTGGGCACAAAAAATGTGCCCACCCTACCGGGCTGAAAGTGGTATCTTATTTATTGCGAGTTACCTAAGCGCCGGGTTTTAGGGGAGCGCATCATTGACTACAGCGATTTCATTGGCGTTGCCTGCATCATCATAGTAGACCTGATAATAGGCGCTGCCCTTTGGCATGGTCGATGGGGTTATTTGGAGCAAATCCATGTATTGATTTCGGAAAACAAACTGATAGCCTTTGTCGGAGGCGAATTTCTCGATAAATTCCTTTGTCACCCAACGACCGACACATTGGCGGTTCGATGCGATAACGCCTCCCTTGGTAAATAGCGATACGCTCACGCATGATGATGAATAACCCGCAAAGCCATTGTCATTCTGTTGCGCCTGTGCTTGTGCAAACGCGTTTTTCAGTTGCTCGATGGGATCGTCGGCGGCTTGGGCGGGTAGGACGGGGATCAGGATCGCGAACGCCAGTATTAAATTTTTCAATGTCTTCATTTTTTATCTCCAGGAAATTACGAAAATAAATCAGTCTTGTGCAATTGATGCTGTCGGAAGAATTGAAAATTTAACGGCACTTTCACACTATTCTAAGTATCCATGACGGCGGCGTGTCCGTCAACCCCGATTTTTATCGACTGTAGAGAACAAATAAACTGTCCGGACTTGTAGCAAATAAACTGTCCGGTTTTACGATGTGCCTGAGGAGGTGCGGAATGAAGCCGACAGAGTTGTTACAGGAGATACGGAAGATGCGTTTTG
>JBAYVP010000320.1:0-6316 GCA_041674485.1 Sulfuricellaceae bacterium | reverse complement strand
CGGTTTTCCGGGCGCATGGCGGCGTTGCAACTCCTTGCAATGGAACGACCATTGCGCGTCGTTGCGCCTTGCCCTGCACCCGGAAAACCGCACACTCCAGCCCGTTCAACTGAGCTTTCTAGGTTGAAAGTTTTTTCCAGTGCTGCTTACATCGCCGATACTCGTCTCCTTTTTCAAATGCCTGCCATGCAACGCCGCTTCGGCATCTTGGCGTAGGCATGGAAAAAGGCAATCAAAGTCGGAAAATTCCTACCCGGAGGATTATTTCCCGTAGCGCTCTTTTGCTCCGCTGATACACACTTCCTTGGCGTTGCCCGCCATCGCATCGCACTTCTCTTTCGCCACTGCATAATCCGCGTCACGTTTGTCAGTCGCGGCATCCTGGCGGGCTTCGCCACCTGCTTCTTTTGCCTTCATGCGAGCTGCGGAGGTTTCCTCCTTGGCCGTCGTATCAGCCTGCGAAGTTTTCAATAACGCTTTGGCGTCGGATTTGGCGCTTATCAAGGCGGCTTTCGATTCTTTCTTGCAGACGTCTTTGACGTTGCCTGAACTGTCATCGCATTTTTCTTTGGCCACCGCGTAAACTGCCTCCGCCTTGGCAACGCTGACTTCGTACTCTGCTTTTTTGGAAGGCTTGTAGCGCATTTCCAGTTCAGCTTTCGCGACTTTTTCCTTGCCTTTGGCTTCGGCCCGGCAAATATCCTTGGCGTTGTCGGCGAGAGAATCGCAATCTTTCTTGGCGGATTTATAGTCGGACTCAATGCTCTTCCCGGCAGCCTTGTATTCGCTCTTCGACAGGTTTTGCGCCATAGCGCCGACGCTATATGCAAGGCTGATTGCCAGCACAAGCGCACTGATATTGATTTTGTTCATATGGTGATTCCTTTTGACGGTTGTGAAGAATAGGATGCGATGGGCGCCGGTTATGCGCGTTATTTAAGCAGGTCTTTTTGGCGGGCTTGCCAAGCGGAAATCTGCTTTTCGCTTTCCTCTTTAGTGATGCCGTAGGTTTCCTGTATTTTTCCGGAAAGGTGCTCGCGTTTGCCTGCAATCACATCCAGTTGATCGTCGGTAAGTTTGCCCCACTGCTCTTTGATATTGCCCTTGAGTTGTTTCCAGTTGCCTTCGATACGATCCCAGTTCATTTTTTTCTCCTTAGCGTAAGTTGACTATCGCGACTGGCCGCTTTGCACAAAGCTGTGCTACGGCACGGCAGCTTTTCAGTCTCGATGGGGTGCAGTTTATTGTGCAAGGTTGATCGAGTCTGTGCGCTGGCGTACCCTGGAATCTTCCATGGGACGTAAATTTTGGTAACGGATGATCCTGGAAACCTCCGTTAAACAGGCTGGAGTGTGCGGTTTTCCGGGTGCAGGACATACCCGACAGCCCAGGCTGTCGGGTATGGGCACAGGAGGCGCAAATTGCTTGTGTAGCTCTTCTACCAAGAAATCCAAGCCGCCCACCTGCCCGACTTATACTTCTACTTCGGAAAGCGGGATGCCCAACGCATCGGCCACGCCTTTGCCATAGGCCGGGTCGGCCTTGAGGCAGTTGCAGATATGGCGGATAGGGATTTCGCGCGGCGCATCGCCTATGGAACGCGCGGTGTTCTCGAACAGCACTTGCTGCTGCGCGGCGCTCATCAGGCGAAAGAGGTTGCCGGGCTGGGAGTAGTAATCCTCGTCCTCGCGCTGGTTCCAGTGATCGGCGGCGCCTTCCAGACTCAACGGCGGCTCCCTGAATTCCGGCTGTTCCTGCCATTCGCCATAGCCGTTGGGTTCATAGCCCAGAGTTCCGCCGTGGTTGCCATCGACGCGCATCGCGCCGTCACGGTGGGAGCTGTGGAACGGGCAGCGCGCGGCGTTAACCGGAATCAGGTGGTGATTCACGCCCAGGCGGTAGCGTTGCGCGTCGCCGTAAGCAAATAGCCGCCCTTGCAGCATTTTGTCCGGCGAGAAGCCGATGCCGGGCGGGACGTTGGCCGGGTTGAAGGCCGCTTGCTCCACTTCGGCGAAATAATTTCCGGGGTTGCGGTTCAGTTCCATAACGCCGACTTCGATCAAGGGATAGTCCTTGTGCGGCCACACTTTGGTCAGGTCGAAGGGGTGATAGGGGACCTGGGCGGCTTCCTTTTCCGGCATCACCTGGAAGTACATCGTCCACTTCGGATAGTCGCCTTTTTCGATGCTCTCGTACAGGTCGCGCTGGTGGCTTTCCCTATCTTTGCCGACCATCGCCTCGGCTTCCTGGTCGGTCAGGTTCTTGATGCCTTGCCGGCACTTCAGGTGAAATTTGACCCAGAAACGTTGGTTGTCGGCATTGACCAGGCTAAAAGTATGGCTTCCGAAACCGTGCATGTGGCGATAGCTCGCGGGTATGCCGCGATCAGACATAACCACGGTGATCTGGTGCAGCGCCTCGGGCAACAGGGTCCAGAAATCCCAGTTGTTCTTCGCGCTACGCAGGTTGGTGCGCGGGTCGCGCTTGACGGCATGATTCAAATCGGGAAATTTGAGCGGGTCGCGCAGGAAGAATACCGGCGTGTTGTTTCCCACCAAGTCCCAGTTCCCTTCGTCGGTGTAGAACTTGACCGCAAAACCTCGGATATCGCGCTCCGCATCGGCTGCGCCACGTTCGCCGGCGACGGTGGAAAAACGCGTGAAAAGTTCGGTCGTTTTTCCCACGGCGGAAAAAATACTGGCCTTGGTAAAGCGGGTGATGTCATGGGTGACGGTGAAGGCGCCATAGGCGCCGCTACCCTTGGCGTGCATGCGCCGCTCGGGAATGACTTCGCGGTCGAAATGCGCGAGCTTCTCCAGGAACCAGACATCCTGAAGAAGCTGCGGTCCGCGCGGGCCGGCGGTCATTACGTTTTGATTATCGACAACCGGACAGCCGGCGTTGGTGGTCAGTTTCTTTTGGTCACTCATGGCACTCTCCTTCTTGGTTATGGATCAAAGTAATACATTCGGCTGCTCCAACCCGGTTGGGATTCCAGATAGGCCTTGTGCGGTGGCAATTGTCCGGTTTGATTATTCCCAGCGGGATGCAACGCGGCAGTGCGCCCGCCGGGGGCAATCAAACCGGACAATGGCCGCCGTGCAAGGCATAAAACCATAATCCAGCAGTAATGGTTTAATAAATATACCTTGTAAAAAATTTATATTCATTCTAATCCTTAAACCAGATTTTAACGATTTTTTTTAAAAAAGGAGGTGCATGGATAGTCGGATTACAGCGAAACGGCGCGCCGGAAAACTTGCGCAGGGAGTTCCCCGGCATGAATCGAACGTCGTTTATTCAGGAGGATCAGATGAAAAAAATGCAATCGCAACACTTACCCTGGCAGGGTAAATTTGTTCTCAGCACGGAAAAAACCGATTCACCGCAGAGTTTTTTGCTTTAGCCATGCTCATGCAGCCCATGCAAGGCAACTCCGGTATGCTCCCTAAATGACAGGAAATCCTTGTCGGTAGTGAAAACCGGCAGATTACGGCGCACAGCAGCGGCACATATCAGGAAATCGGTATTGGAACCCTGGATGCCCTTGTTGCGGCATAGGTTGAAGAATTGCGCAGCGGTTTCGTAATCCGCCTCTGTCAGGTCAAGGTCGGGGAAAGCATGTAATTTGTCACGCAGTCTTGCAAATTGACTCGCATGACGAATACCGGACAAGATTTCCTGGCGAACCGCACCAAGCATCACCATGCGATAATCCCGGATCAACTGCTCCAGCGCCAGCACTTCCCCGGCAGGTGCGGCAATGCTGTTGCGCCGCAACGCCAGCGACCATACCGAAGTATCAACTACGACTTTCACGCCATTTTGCGCTGCTGTTTGTAGTCGTAGTCCGCATCGTAGTCCACCTTGCCGAATTCCGCCACGATTTCCTGCTGCTTCAGACGCTGGATGTATTCTTCCAGAGCGCGAGTCACCGTCTCGCGTTTGGTGCGATGATGCCCAATCTTACGCGCCGATTCGATCAGCCCGTCATCAATAGCCAAATTGGTTGCCATACCGGGCGCCTTTTTGCAGAAGATAAAAGCCAATTCTACACATACGAATGTGTAAATCAACTATTTCCCGCACCATTTCCCGCATAATCCCAAGCCGGACAAGCCGGAAGCCAACAGAAGTTTAGACAGAATTTACAGGATGAACAGGATAGAAAACCCATCCTGTAAATCCTGTTCATCCTGTCATTGCTTTTTTGCGGGAAATTGCCCCCGGCGGGCGCTACTCACCGCGTTGCATCCTGCGAAGGAACAAATCCAATCCGGACAATTTCTCCCGCGAGAAGGTATAAATCAATGTCCCTTCACCTCCACTGTTCCCGACAGCTTGCAATCCAGCATGGCTTGCCGCACCAAGTCTATCGCCTTAAGACGCGGAAAACTGATGCGCCAGACCAGACCGACGCGACGCACCGGGGCAGGCGGGACAAACGGGAGAACGCGCAGCAGCGGGTCGTCCGTCGGAATGTTGGCGACCGCGCCGGCGGGCATCACGGTGACGCCGATACCGCCGGCGACCATGTAGCGTATGGTTTCCAGCGAGCCGCCTTCGAGCAGTTGCGCAACCCTGCCGGGCGGGGCATGGGCGGCGTGGGCGCACAGGTCGAGCACTTGGTCGCGGAAGCAGTTGCCGGCGCCGAGCATCAGCAGGGGTTCGTCGAGCAGCCAGGCAGGATCGATTTCCTGTTCGCGCGTCCAGGGGTGACCGACCGGAACAAGAGCACAGAAGGCTTCGTCGTAGACGGGCTGGGCGGCAAGGCTGGGTTCTTCGTGCGGCAGCGCGATGACGATGAGGTCCAGGTCGCCGCGCTTGAGCGCTTCGACCAGGCGCACGGTGAAATTTTCCTGGATCACCAGCGGCATATTCGGGGCGCGCTCGCGCAGCAACGTCACCAGGCGCGGCAGCAGGTAGGGGCCGATGGTGTAGATCACGCCAAGGCGTAGCAGTCCCGCCAGCGGGTCCTTGCCCTGCTGGGCGATTTCTTTGATGCGCGCAGCCTCGGCAAGCACCCGCTCGGCCTGGACGACAAGTTGCACACCCATCGGGGTGACGCGGATGTCGCCGGCGTTACGTTCGAATAGCGGGATGCCGAGTTCTTCTTCGAGCTTTTTCACCGCGACCGACAGGGTCGGCTGGGAGACGAAGCATTTTTCGGCGGCGCGACCGAAATGCCGTTCGCGTGCGAGCGCAACGATGTAGCGCAGATCAGTGAGAGTCATGTGTACTCCAGGCGCTATCGTATCCCAAGCGTCGGCCCGCCGCCGGGGCTGGCGGCGGGCCGGCTTGTTGCTATTCTTCCAGCAGACTACGCAGCATCCAGGCGTTTTTCTCGTGGATTTGCATACGCTGAGTGAGCAGGTCGAGAGTGGGCTGATCTCCGACCGCGTCGGCCACCGGGAAGATTTCCCGCGCTGTGCGCACTACGGTTTCCTGACCTTCGACCATCTGGCGCAGCATTTCCTTGGCCTTGGGCGCACCTTCGCTGTCCTTGATCGAGGTTAGCTCAGCGAATTCCCGGTAGCTGCCCGGCGCCGGGTAGCCCAGCGCGCGGATGCGCTCGGCGATCAGATCGACCGCCATCCACTGCTCGTTGTACAAATCCATAAACATCAGGTGCAGGGTCTGAAACATCGGGCCGGTGACGTTCCAGTGGAAATTGTGGGTTTTGAGATAAAGGGTGTAGGTATCGGCAAGCAGACGGTTAAGCCCGGCGACGATGTTCTCCCGGTCTTTTGCCGAAATGCCGATGTCCATCGGGGTTAGAGTGGTCTTTTTAGTGCTGGGCATGATTTTTCTCCTTGAAGTATTGCGGTGCTTAATGGTTGCTATCGTAGGGAAATTATGATCATTGATCCAATGATTTGTTGAAATAGCTTTGATAGGAATTAGCTATCGAAGGCTTACACTATTATCCTAGAAACCTCCGTTAACCGCTTACCAATATGCATAACATGATGGTTATAAAGAACTTTGCCATATATTTCGCGCCCACCTGTTTGGTGAGAACGCTACGGACTGGATTGCACGCTTTTCCGGGCGCATAGCGGCGTTGCAACTTCTCAGAATGGAACGACCATTCTTCGTCGTTGCGCCTCTTGTGCCTAGGCCGTCAGGCCGTCGGGTATGCCCTGCACCCGGAAAACCGCACACTCCAGCCCGTTCAACGGAGGTTTTTAGGATTATCCTAGAAACCTCCGTTGACCGCTTGCCAAGACGTGTAACGTGTTGGTTCTAAACAGCTTTGTCATCGATTTTGCGTTCACCCGTATGGTGAGAGCGCTACGAGCTGGATTGCACGGTT
>JBAYVP010000319.1:0-6318 GCA_041674485.1 Sulfuricellaceae bacterium | reverse complement strand
GTGTGCGGTTTTCCGGGTGCAGGGCAAGGCGCAACGACGCGCAATGGTTATTCCATTGCAAGGAGTTGCAACGCCGCCATGCGCCCGGAAAACCGTGCAATCCAGCCCGTAGCGCTCTCACCATACGGGTGAAAGTCAAACAAGTGACAAAGTTGTTTAGAACCACCATGTTACATATCTTGGCAAGCGGTCAACGGAGGTTTCTAGGTTTATGGATTGCCGTCATGAGTTGAGCCGCGTTGCGGCTCAGTTTGCCCGGGATTCATGAATGTTTTCCATCATTGATTTTCATCATGAATTTCTGAGAACAAATGTACCCAGCTTACCGTGCCGTTTTACTTGACTTGGGCGTGGGGCGCGAGCGGCGCAAAAACGCTTGCCTGCGGGTGAAATTAGCCGAGGGAATCCAACCCGCACGCTGAATTTTTGGTCATTTGGTCGATCACCGCGCCTTCCGCATTCACCAGTTCCACTTCCAGCGGCATTTTGCCGAGCGCGTGGGTGGCGCACGATAGGCACGGGTCGAAGGCGCGGATGGCGACTTCGATGTGGTTGAGCAGCCCTTCGGTGAGTTCCTTGCCGTCCAGGTATTGCAAGGCCACTTGGCGCACCGCTTCGTTCATTGCGTGGTTGTTGTGGGTGGTGGAAACGATCAGGTTGGCGCGCACTATTTGCTCGTTTTCATCGATGCGGTAGTGGTGGATCAATGTGCCGCGCGGCGCTTCAATCACGCCGACGCCGCGCAACTGGCGCTCGCCCTTGGTCACCAGGTCATTGCCCTGTAGATCGTCGTCGTGCAGGAGTTCCTGGATGCTTTCGGCGGCATGGAGCATTTCTATCATGCGCGTCCAGTGGTAAGCCAATGTGGCCTGGGTCGCGCTGCCGCCGTCGAATTCCTTGAAGGTTTTTCTTTCGGCCTCGGCCAGCGGCGTCGGGATGAAGTCGCAATTATTCACCCGCGCCAGCGGCCCGACCCGATACCAGCCTTCTTCACGACCGCGCGAGCGGATGAAGGGGAATTTCATGTAGGACCAGGGGCGCACTTCTTCGTGGATGTAATCCCAGTAATGGCCGTAATCCACATGGTCGAAGATGGTCTGGCCGTGCTCGTCCTGCGCCCGCAGGCCGCCGTGGTAGAGGTCCAGCGCACCGTCGGCGCGCACCATTCCCATGAAGCTGGAGCGATAATAGCCGAAGCCGTTGTGGAAATCCGGGCTGCCGGTATAGACTTTTTTGATCAGTTCGACCGCATCCCGGCTCCATTCTATCATCTGGCCGATGTCTGCCAGCAGCGCGTCGCGTTCCGCCAACGACAGGTTTTTGTTCACGCCGCCGGGGATGGCTCCTGTGCCGTGGACGCGCTTGCCCGCCGTCATGCGAATGACTTCCTGGCCGAATTTGCGCAACAATACGCCCTTCTTGGCGATTTCCGGGAATGCCGCCGCCACGCCGACGATGTTGCGTTTCGCCATGTCGCTATCGAAACCGAACAGCAAGTCGGGCGAAGATAGGTGGAAGAAATGCAGCGCGTGCGATTGCAATATCTGGCCGTAATGCATCAGGCGGCGCAGCTTTTCGGCGGTCGGAGTGAGGGTTGCGCCGACGATCATGTCCAGCGCCTTGGAAGCCGCCAGATGGTGGCTCACCGGACAAATGCCGCAGAGCCGCTGCACCACCACCGGCACTTCCCAGTAGGGGCGTCCCTGGATGAATTTCTCGAAACCGCGGAATTCCACGATATGGAAGCGCGCCTGATGCACGCGGTTGTCTTCGTCCAGCAGCAAGGTCACCTTGCCGTGTCCTTCCACCCGCGAGACCGGCTCGATCACCACGCGCTTCAAATTTTGCGGATTTTCCGCTGTTTCCAGTGCGAACATTTCTTGATACCTCTCGTCAATCCGTGGCGGCACGCCGCAGATTTTTCAACAATACCTTCAACGCCGGTAAAAACCCGACCAGCGCACCATAAACGTTCAGTGCCTCGCTTGCATCGTAAGTGTGAGACATTTTGTTGCGGGCGGCCAACATTGCCAGCCAAATTTCCTCACTATCCACCCAACCCTGGGAAAAAGCCTGCTTCAGGCAGGCCTTGGGCGACAAGCACTCGGGCAGGGATAGCCGCTGCGATACGACCTTCACCGATTTCCACGCCAGTTCAAAACAAAATTCGAAATACTGGATACAACCTGCCTTGAGCAGATTGTCGGCATGGGGAAACTCAAGCGCCTCTTCCAGTTGCTGCAAAGCACGCTCAAAGTCCTCAAGAATCCAGTTTTCATTCATAAAGCACTTCCACCTGCTGCATCGCCCGTTCGCGAAACAAGGGCGACACCTGGTTAAAATCTACCCAGTCAATGCGATACAAGGTCGGCAAAGCATCGAAAGCATCCTCAATATCAGAATAAAGCTTGACCGGCAACGGCTGGGAACCCATCACGCCGACATCGAAATCCGAACGCGGACGCGCCTGCCCCGCTGCCCGCGAACCGAACAGGAACACGCGGTAGCCGGCCAGTTGCGGCGCGAAAGGCTCCAACGCGCGGCGCAACATAGCGCGAATTTCCATTTCGCGGCTTTCCATCTTAGCCCGGATATTTCATACCCAAAGGGCACAAGTAAATTCGTGCGATGAAAAGCGCCGGATTTTGTTTCATAGGCGAATTTTGCGATAGCGCGGCGTAGTTATTCATACGCCCGACTGAGCGAAATTTGCCTATGGAACAAAAGACCAGCGAGGGCGTGCGCAATTTATGAAATATCCGGGCTAGTCGTAATGCAACATCTCGTATTCCAGCTTAGGCTCCCGACCGGCCAGCAGATCGGTGAGGAATTTCCAGATCGCTCCCGCAGGCGGCGGGCATCCGGGCAGGAAGTAATCCACGTTCACTACTTCGTAAATCGGATGCACTTTGTCGAAAGGCAGCGGCAATTCGGGATCGTTGGGTATTTGCCCGCCTTCCAGCCCGCCTTCGAACTGGTAGACTTCCTGGAAACATTCCCACAGGCCGATGTTGTTGCGCATCGCCGGTATGCCGCCGGTGATGGCGCAGGAGCCTACCGCCACCAGCACTTTGCAGTTTTTGCGGAATTCTTTGAGCACATGGACGTTTTCGGCATTGCACACGCCGCCCTCAATCAGCCCCACGTCGCATGGGCCGCAGTGCTTGATGTCGGTGAGCGGCGAGCGGTCGAATTCGACCAGTTCGAGTAAAGTCAGCAATTTTTCGTCGATGTCGAGCAGCGACATATGGCAGCCGAAGCAACCGGCCAGCGAGCAGGTCGCCACGCGGATTTTTTTGTTTTCACCCATGGCTCTTCTCCCTCTGTGCCGCTTCGATTTGTACTTTGCCGATGTCCTTGTGGTCGAAAATACGCTCGCCTATCGGTACGCTGAAACCGCACCGCTTGACGATGATCGCGCCGGTTGGGCACACGCTTGCGGCTTTGTCGGTGGCGGCCAGATCGGTGTCGACCAGATCGCCGCTGGCCGAATTCACCACCAGCTTACAATGGATGCCGCGCCCGGATAAGCCGAACACTTCCTTGCCGTCCACATCGCGGCTGGCGCGCACGCACAGTTCGCACAGGATGCAGCGGTTGCGGTCCAGCAGGATGTCGGGGTGCGTGGCATCCACCTCGCGCGCCGGGTAAAAATGGTTGTAGCGTGGACTCATCATGCCGAGATGGTAGGCCACCGCCTGCAAGTTGCAGTTGCCGCTCTTTTCGCAGAATGGGCAGAAATGGTTGCCCTCGACGAATAGCATTTGCGTGAGCGCAAGCCGCTTGGCGTTGAGTTCCGCAGTGTCGTTCGCGATCTGCTGCCCTTCCACCGCCGGCATGGTGCAGGAGGCGACATTGCGCCCGTTGACGTTGACCGTGCATAGTTTGCAACTGCCGTGCGGCGTAAATTCCGGGTTGTGGCACAGGTGCGGAATATAGACGCCCGCCGCCAGCGCCGCATCCATGATGGTCTGGCCTTCCTCGAACGGAACGGTCTGGCCGTCGATGGTTATGGTATTGCTCATGATTCACCCCCCAAATGCGCATCTGCGTCGTCCCGCCCGGTAATGTGGCGCGCAGTCGATAGCGCGCCGTCCAGATCAAAGGCCGGCTCGAAGGCCAGCGCCTTGAGTTTTTGCTCGTAAACGCCGGGAAATTTGTTGAGCGTATCCAGCACCGGGTTCGCCGCCGAGGCGCCCAGGCCGCAATGGCTCATGGTTTTCAGCAAATGACCGAGGTTTTTCATTTCCTCCAGGTCAGAAGCCGTGCCGTGCCCGCCGTCGATCTTGTCCATGGTGCGCTGCAATAGCGTGGTGCCGACCCGGCACGGCGTGCAAAAACCGCAGCTTTCGTGCGCGAAGAAATGGCTGAAATTGCGCGCCATCTGGAACAAGTCGCGCTTACGCTTGAATATCATGAAAGCGCCGGCGGTCGCCAAATCTTCGAAGGCGATTTTGCGGTCGAATTCCTTCCACGAAATGGTAGTGCCGGACGGGCCGCTTACCTGCACTGCGTAAGGGTCTTCTGCGCCGCAATCTTTCAGTATCTGGCGTATCGTGACACCGAATGGGTATTCGTAAATGCCGCGCCGCGTGCAATCGCCGGAGATGCTTAAGAGTTTGGTGCCGGTGGATTGCGCCGTTCCCATGGCGGCAAACCATTCCCCGCCATGCAACGCGATCTTGGCCGCGCAGGCGAAGGTTTCCACATTGTCCACTACCGTCGGGTGGCCGAGATAGCCGTGCGTCACGGGGAACGGCGGACGGTTGCGCGGACGACCGCGTTTGCCTTCCAGCGATTCGATCAGTGCGGATTCCTCGCCGCAGATATAGGCGCCGGCGCCCAGATGGATTTCAATGTCGAAATCGAAGCCCTCCTCACCCAGGATGCTCTTGCCCAACAGCCCAAGCTCGCGCCGCCGTTGCAACACGCCTTCGAGCTTGTCCCGCAGGTAGCTGTATTCGCCGCGCAGGTACAGGAAACCGCGCCGGGCGCCGACCACGCGCGCGCCCACCGTCATGCCCTCGAACACCAGATCGGCGTAGCTGTTCAACAGCACGCGATCCTTGAAGGTGCCCGGCTCGCCCTCGTCGGCGTTGCACACCATGATGCGCTCGGCGCGGTTGCCGATGTCGCATACCACGTGCCCTTCTTCCTCGGCGATGGCCGCGTGGCAGAACGACCATTTCGAGGCGGTCTTGAAACCCGCGCCGCCGCGTCCGCGCAGATTGGCTTTGTCCATTTCCGTCAAGGTCGCCCGCGCGCCGCGCGCAAGCGTCGCTTTAAGCGCCGCGCCCGGCTCCAGAACTGCGCCGAGCAACGCATCCTTGCGCAGGATGTTGTCCTGCACTTCGAACAGCATCGGCGGCCACTCGGCCACCGGTTTTTTCGAGCGGATCAGTTCGCAAATCAGGTCCAGGCAATTCTCGTCCAGATTGGTGAGCGGCATGCCGTTCACCAGCGCCGCCGGACCCTGGTCGCACATGCCGGTGCAGGATGTGCTGTCTACGCTAATCAGCCCGTCTTCCGACACTTTGCCCGGCTCCACCCACAATTTTTTGCAGAAATATTCCATAACTCGGCCTTGCCGAGCATCTGGTCGGTGATATTGTCGGAAAACAGCACGCGGTATTCGCCACATGCCTTGCCTGAAGTCAGAAAGGAATAAAAGCCCACCACGCCCTCGACCCGCACGCGCGGCATGTCGAGATGCGCCGCGATCAGGTCGATGGTGTTGTCGCAAATGCAGTGGTTGGCATCATGCACTTCGCGCAGAATTTGCAGTAGCCGGGTGGCGTCGCGCCCATGCCGCTTGAAAATCGGCGCGAGCAGTTGGGGAATATCGGGGGAATCGCACTGTAGCATGATGGTGTCCCGCTAGTTCTTAGGATGTGTAAAGCGTATGATAATACTAACTACGTTGCAAGACATAATTATGACATACCCCAGAGCAAGCATCTCACCCGCGAACGCAGGGTAAATTTGTTCTCGGGAAAATGTAGGGTGGATAAGCGCGAGCCGCATCCACCTTTCTACGCCAATTCGGTGGATGCGCTACGCTTATCCACCCTACGACTTGCCCGAGATTCATGAATGCTGGGCATCATTGATTTTAATCATGAGTTTCCGAGAACAAATTTACCCTGCTTTTCAGGTTATGCCTTGCGCGGTCACAATTTGCGCATTAATCCATCGTGGTGAGTACGTTCACCTATCGTGATGTAGAAATGGGCATTTTTGGTCAAGTTAAATGATGGGGAGCATTACATCTTGATGATTTTTTGACATTTTCACGATCAATGATGGGATGCGAGATTC
>JBAYVP010000318.1:0-6333 GCA_041674485.1 Sulfuricellaceae bacterium | reverse complement strand
TCCTTGCAATGGAACGACCATTGCGCGTCGTTGCGCCTTGCCCTGCACCCGGAAAACCGCACACTCCAGCCCGTTCAACGGAGGTTTCTAGGATTATCCAGCCAACCAAACCTCCGCCAGTCGTGTCCTCAAAACCCAATATGAGCCAAAAGGTTTTGTCTTTATGGATTGCCGTCATGAGTTGAGCAGCGTTGCGGCTCAGTTTGCCTGGGATTCATGAATGTTTTCCATCATCGCACTTTAGTCGCCGGAGGCGCATGTGGCACGGGCAAAGTCTTCTACCTGAACAGCAACACAAACGGCGTATCCAGCTTTGTTCTATTCACCATCTCGATGACGTATTTCCCGGTTTTCTCCGGCGTCCATGAGCATTTTTCGGGGATGCCAGGGCCTTCCACCGCGCAGATCGTGTGGTTTCCTTGCCCGCTGTATACATACAAATCCAGATCGTATTCTTCCCGTTTGCCGCCGGCGCTTGAGTCCAGCAATACGCCTACGGTGGTGAATTCGTCGCCCTTGAAGGTAAGCGGTATGCGATAAGTGGCGCCGCTTTTTACCGTCTCTCGAATTTGCTGGATGTTTTCCAGCACCCCCCGGCTTCCGGTTTGCAGGGCGTCATCCGCCAGGGCGACTACTTCCGGGCGATTTTCCGACATGGCCTTGGCTTTTTCCAGGAGTTCCTTGGCTTCATTCGCCGCGCTGGCCGGTGCGGCCTGCTTATCCAGCACTACTATCCCTTTTTTGATTTTGGCTGCCAGAATCATGGCCAACGGGTCGTTCTTTTGTTCGGCATAGGTAATCAATTGTTCGGCAAGAACGGACATGGCTATCGGGTCTTCCATGAACGACTGTATTTTTTTGGGGCTGACGGTGCGCTGCTTGGATCCGGCTTCGGCAACGCCGAATATCAAGCAGGCGCAGATGCCTGCTATTGCGCATAATGTGGCTTTTTTCATTTGCTTCTCCCTTGCAGTTAACTTTACTCTATCCATATGCATATGGACGCATCATGCCTGAATTTGTCAGGAGCGGGTTGTTTCAGGCCATTTTCATGGGGTCTCCGGCATGAGGTCATTGCCCTTGGAAAGTCCTGCTGGGCTTTGCAGGCTATTATTCGTCTTGCACTGTGGGTCTTTCTTGTCCATCCAGTCGTTGATCCGGCAGTTCGTGTATTTGATTTTCTTGAGCTTGTCGCTCAGCACTTCCTTGCTGCGATTCACGGTGGAACGGATCATGAATTCGACTCTTATAATGCCCGTGTCCTGCGATTCCGAACCGAATAGCAGCCCCAAACCGGGTATTTTCCTCATCCCTGGGATGCCCGAGGAAAGTTTGGAGTCGTTTTTCTTGAGAATGCCGCCGATGGAGACCAATTCGCCATCTCTGGCGACAACCGAGGTGCGTATTTCGTTGTGATTGGTCGAGGCTGCGACATTGGCTTCGGCTGCGGGTATGAATTCGCTTTGCCGAATGTAAAGATTCAGCAATATTTTGTTGTCGCCCAGTACGGTGGGTTTGACTTTGAAGGCGATGCCGGTGGGCAGGTCTTTTAAGTCGCCGGGCGAATTAAAGCCGCTGGTCAGGAAATATTTGCGCTGCTCCAGCTTGACTTCGGCCTCTTCGCCGGACTTTAGAACCAGGCTGGGTTCGGCCAGCACCCTCACTACGCCATCCTGATCGAAAAACGCCAGTTTATTAAGCAATGATGCTTTCTTTTCAACCATGTTCAGGTTGCCGAAGAATGTCGGCAGCGCATCCGTGATCCCTTGACCGAATAGGGTCGTAAATCCGAATTTGCTGGAATTCCCGTCGCCATTCACGTTCTCCTTGGAGTAACTTAATGCGGCGCCGATTTTTTTGCCGATGCTGTCGTCGTATTCGTAAACCTGGGTTTCCACCAACACCAACTGGAAGTTGGCGTCCAGGGAGGGAATGATTTCGGCGATGCGGTCGTAAATCTTTGGTTCCGAAGCCCGAATAATCAAGGCGTTTTGCGGGCGATATTGGAGCAACGCCGCCTTGTTTGGATCGGATATGGGGCCGCTATATGGCGCCGTTAAGCTGGGCATGTTGCCCGATCCGACGCCACTGCCGCCGACTGATGGCGTAATCGCGGTTTGTTCCGTCACCCGCTTTAATTCCACTTCGGACGGAAAAAGGTCGCAGATCGATTTCGCGGCTTCGTCGGAGGTGATGTTCTTGAGAAATATCTTTTTGAAAGTCATCCGGTTGCAGTCGCCAGGACGATTACTCTCGGTGCAGACGATTTGGTCGATATTATTTTTGGGCGATTTGGAAAGAAAAAACTCGGGACCGTCCGACACCCAGCGGTAGTGAAAATAAACCGATTTATTCCCCTCCCGCTTTTGAATGAACTGATTGACCTGTAATTGAAATTCGTTCAACAGTTCGATTTCATCGGCGAATTTTCTTTGTTTGTATGGGGAGGCGTCGGCGGGGTCGTCATCGGGAAAGGCCAGCAAGTCGTCATTTGCCTGCTCGACATAGTTGTAGAGATTTACCTTGAACCGGGTCAGGTCGGAAAGCACGGTGTAATTGAACCCCTGTTTGTAGGCCAGTTCGTCAATGACCGTGAGTAGCGACTTGGCGCGGTAATTGACCAGGATGTTGCCGTCGGCATTGATGAATATCCCGTTTTCGGTGGGTTTGACCCCGACAGGCGGCCTGCCGGGTTCTATCTTGAACTGGTCGTTGAAACGCCCGATATCCCTGGTGGCGGCGCATCCGCCCAGCAAGAGCGCGCCTATCAGCCCGGCAACCGCGATGCGGTAATTTTTCATCTTGTTATTTCCCCCTGATTTTGACGGGTGGATTCTATAGGATCGTTGCCTGCCGTCAAGAATAACGTCAAAGCCAGTTCCCCATCAGGATGAACGGCGCCCAGTAATAGGGATGCGCATACGGGCGGCTGGGGTCGGTGGGATAGGTCGCGACCGGCTCTGCCCCAGCCCGCTTCGCCCCCCGTTCGGCATTCGCATCCGGGGCGGCCTGCCCGCCCTTGATGAACGCCAGTTGCGCCTGGCGCAGTGCTTCCGCCTTGGTCATGCCGGGGTTGTGCTGGCGGATGCGGTAGAGGTTTTGCATGAACGGCCCGGTGCTCGCGTCGGCGACCGGCCACAGGGTCGCCAGCACGCCCTTGGCGCCCTGTTTTTGCGCCAATACGCCGAAGCCCTCGATTTCCCGGCCATTGGCGTCCTTGCCGCCGCCCACTGCGGTTTCGCAAGCGGACAAGGTAATCAGATCGACATTGCGGAAGTCGTAGTCGCTGTCGCGTATTTCCCTGAGCGAGAGCGGCTCTCCATCGCCCAGCAACAGGTAGGAATCCGCTTCCGTGCCCGGCTTGAATACGAAATGGCTGGCAATGTGGAGCAATGGCCGACTTTGATCGAGACCTTCCTTGAAACGCTCTGCGGTGAATTCCTGGTCAAAATAAACCTCTCCCTCCAGAATGCCCTGGCTGACGATGCCGTTCAGTTCTTCCTTGACCGAGGGCAGCGGCTCGAAGCCCTTTACCGCACGGGTCAAGCCCAATCCCAGGATGCTCCATTGCGCCGTCGGCATGTCTTTGAGCTTATCCTTGGCGGCTTCGGTGAAGATCGCCAACGCATAGCGTTCCGCGAGATAACGCTCGCCATCGTACAGAGCGGCTATCGGCAAATAACGCAGGGCGCCGTCCAGCGACAGCATCAGGGTTTGCGCCTTGGCCTGTTTGAGGTCTTCGTCCACCGGTTCGATTAGGTAGCGATAGAGTTCCTGCGCCAAGGGGCGCGGATCATGGCGGGGGCTTTGCAATTGCCCGCGCAACTGCGCAATTTTCCGGT
This sequence comes from Sulfuricellaceae bacterium, assembly GCA_041674485.1. Lineage (GTDB taxonomy): Bacteria > Pseudomonadota > Gammaproteobacteria > Burkholderiales > Sulfuricellaceae > JAGXQV01. Next base: position 2,491 of record JBAYVP010000318.1, on the reverse strand, counting down.
TGAGTGCGGTGGCGGAGATGTCGGCCTCGCGCGCCAATTGGATTTGCGGGGTGGTAAGGAGGATGCGAACCTTGCTGTCGGTGACAAGGTAATGCAGGGTCACCGCACCATGCCCCAATTTGCCCAGGGTGCCTTGCAGCGCCTTGAGGCTGGCGAGGTTTTTTTCGCCTACCTCACGGTTGCGCTGCGCATCCTGTTTGCCCAATTCGCGCATCATGTCGGCCAGATAGTGGTCGAACGCCTGCCGGGCTACTTTGGCATCGGCATCCAGTTGGCTGCGGCGCGACTTTTCCGCTTCCGATAGCCCCTGTTTGGCTTTTTTCTTGATTTCGTCGAGTTCCGCACCGATAGCGGCCAAACTGCCGCTGATCTGCCGGTAGCGTTCCTGCCAGGCTTGTTCCTGGCCGGTCAGGCTGGATTGCGTGGTGCGCGGGTCGTCGGTCGCGCTACGCCGCACGAAGTCGTAATATTCCTGCTCCTTGAGCATGGTCAGCACTTCTTGCGCTTCGGGAATGCGGCCTTCCGCTATCAGCAGATCGGCCAGGCTTTGATAGGTGCTTTCATTCCGGGCGAGAAAACTTTTTTGCACATCCTGATCCAGGCTTTTGAGATTCCCCCTCACGCCCTGCAAGGTGTTTACCGCCTGTTTGCCGTAGAAAACGGCAAGCGCTTTTTTGTGGGTGAGGGTATAAAAATTGCGTAAATTATCCTGGACGTTCCAGAGCAATTCCGGCGCGCCGGCGCGCGCGGCAATGCGGTAGGCGCGCAGATAAAGCGGCTCGGCTTCAAGGTTGCGCCCCATCGCCTCATTCAATCCGGCCAGATTGTTGAGAACGGCGCCGACTAATAGATGGTCTGGCCCATGCAGGCTTTCGTGGATCGCCAACGCACGGCGGTAGAGCGTTTCCGCTTCCCGGTTGTTGCCTCTTGCTCGTAGTAATTCCGCCAGATTGTTGAGGTCGGACGCGACATTCGGATGTTCCACGCCGAGTTTCGCTTCATCTATCGCCAACGCGCGGCGGTAAAGGGGTTCGGCCTCTCCGGTGCGCCCGGCCTCGCTGAGCAAGCCCGCCAGGTTATTGAGATTGCGCGCCACATTGGGATGTTCCGCGCCGAGATTTTTCTCAAATATCGCCAAGGAACGGCGATAGAGCGTTTCGGCTTCGGCATGGCGGCCTGTCGCCCTGAAAAGCCATGCCAGATTGTTAAGATTGCTGGCCAGATAATCGTGATCCGGCCCGTAGCGCTTTTCAAAAATCGCCAATGCCCGCCGATAAAGCGGTTCGGCCTCCCCGTAGCGCCCGGTGATCTGGAGCAGTTCGGCGAGATTGTTAAGGTCGGTTGCCACATCGGGATGCTCACCCCCCCGGTTTTTTTCATCGGCTTGCAGCGCACGGCGGTAAAGCGTTTCCGCTTCCTTGTAACGCCCCATGGTTTTGAACAGCAACGCCAGATTATTGAGGGAGCCGGTCGTATCCGCATGGTCGGCGCCCAGGCGTTTTTCCCGGATCGCCAGGGCGCGCTGCAACAACGGCAGCGCCTTGGCATACCGCCCCAACTGGTAATAAGACTCCGCCAGCCCATGGAGCGCGGTGGCGACGCGCTTGCCTTCCGTCCCGAACAGGCTTTCCTGAAGCGGAAGGGCGGATTCACGCAGTGCTGCGGCTTTTTCCCAATTTCCCGCGCTTTCCGCCTGCCGTGCTTCGCGCAAGAGCTTGGCGAGCTTGCCGACGCCATCCGGATCACGCTTCCTCGCCTGGTTTTCCTCCAGAAAATCGGCATGGGCGTCCAGCGCTTCTTTCAGCATAGACCTCGCGTCATCCCCCATGGCCTTGCGCTGCGCAACGATCCCGGCGCGGTCGAAATTGCAATTATCGACGCGCTCATCCAGGTGTTTTTCGTGCAATTCGCCTTCCAGCGTTTCGCCCCCCAGATTTTTCAGGAACAGGCTGTGCCCGCGCGCCAGATTTTCATCGGCAAAAGCATATTCGACGGCAAGATTGGCTGGCGTGTCGCCGGCAATCTTGCCGGGCGCGATTTTCTCGCCCTTGAATATCCCCGTCACGCGGGAAGCGCCGGGGGACTGTTCCACGATCAGGTCAATCTTGCGTGCCATCCCCAGCGGAACTTTGCCGCATCCCTTCCCCGAAACCGCTTCAATGGTGAGCACACCCTCGTAGTGATAAATCTCGGCATGTAGCGCTGAAACATGCAACGCAAAAATGGCCGCCAGCCAACCCAAGTTTTTTTTCATTGCCCGCTACTCTCCGATTGTCGGAGCAATCAAAATCGTCATCCTAGAAACCTTCGTTGAACGGGTTGGAGTGTGCGGTTTTCCGGGTGCAGGGCAAGGCGCAACGACGCGGAATCGGTAGCTGTCAAGCTAGTTGTCGCCTAAATGGTTTCAATCAAGCTGTATTTTTATCCCTTTGTTCTCCTCCTTTTGAGTGATTTTTTCAGTGACGCGTTGATCGGGATTCAGGTACACGAT
>JBAYVP010000317.1:0-6351 GCA_041674485.1 Sulfuricellaceae bacterium | reverse complement strand
CCGTAGCGTATAAGGGAAAGCTATTTTGACGGGGTTTGCTGTATCAATAGCAAATCCCGTCGAAATTCATATCCCCTGTAAACACGGCCACAAAGGGATTTTAAAACGGTGAAACTTCAGATAATAAGTATCGTCATAGCGCAAGGTGACTTGAACCCGTGTCCTCTTGAAGAAAACCGGCGGAGTTTGATAGATTTCTTCGCCCCCGTCAATGCAAGCATAGCCGTCGTGGCTGTAAATCGCCAGGGGTTTCCGTGATTGTCCCGGATGAAACGCTTGAGCCGGGTGGAGTGGGCACGGCTTTATTGCGCCCGCACGGATCAACGCGATAAATTCCGCGTGGGTGCTACCGGGCTGCTCACGAAAAAGCCGGGGATAACCCCGGCCTATAATTTATGCTACTTATTACCTCGGAGCGCTACGGAAATGGGTGCATACCTGCTCCCATTTTCCAAAGCGAAACCGAGGATACGAGATCACAAGAACGGTTTTCGCTCCCATTGTGCCAATCCTTTATCGATGGTTGTCGACACTTACAGAGGTGGACACACATCGAGTTCGGTGGTAAATTCCGCATGCATACACGAAATATCCGACTCAACATACGTTGCTGGCGGTCGAAACACCGGCACGGGCTGTAAATACTCAGCCCGCCTTCAAATGGCCTTAACGTTCGAGCGTTAAGGCCATTTGTTTTTTTCAGCACGGAAGCTCTCCGCACTTTGCCCGCTGCCGCCACTCGATGCGAGGCGGCGGGTGGTGAAACATTAAAATGCATTGCGATTTTGAATGGCTTCCATAGGTTGACAAATTACACATTTTTGCATAAAGTGTCAACCTTAAACGGGGGGGGTATGCTACATGAACGCATCCGTCGTGCGCGTATTCTCCGGGGCATGTCGCTTCAGGGTTTGGCTGATGCTATCGGGGACATATCGAAGCAGGCGTTGAGCAAGTATGAAACCGGTCGGGATACGCCGGGGTCGGCGCGCATTCTTCAACTTTCCGAGGCGCTTGGGCTAAAGCCCGAGTATTTTTTTCGCCCGCAATCCGTAACGCTCGGGCGTCTTGAGTTTCGCAAGCAAGCGAAGCTTTCGAAAACGGATCAAGGCGCTATTCAGGAGCAGGCACGGGAGCATCTCGAACGTTATCTTGCGTTGGAGGGATGCTTCGACGCGGATGCCTTGGCTACTTCTTTCGATGAGTGCCAGGCATTTTCCGTCGAATCGCCCGAGCAGGTTGAACAGGCTGCGGAAGCGCTGCGCGAAAGATGGTCTATTGGGTTGGATGCGATACAGAACCTGACGGAATTGCTGGAAGAGCATGGCATTAAGGTCATTAAAATAGACGCCCCGGCGCCTTTTGACGGTTTGTCGGCGCAGGTCGAAAACAGCGGCCACACGGTAATCATCGTGAATGGCGCGAAGCCCGGAGAGCGGCAACGTTTTACCTCCGCCCACGAGCTGGGTCACATTGCGATGAAGCTGCCGCACGACCTCCCGGAAAAAGAATGCGAAAACTGGTGTCATCGGTTTGCGGGCGCTTTTTTGTTTCCGCAGGACCGGGTGTACGAGGAGTTCGGACGGCGGCGCAGCCATGTGCATGTTCAGGAACTCCTGTTGGCCAAACGCGCATACGGCATTTCCATGCAGGCGACTTTGCGGCGTTTGTTGACTCTCGGCGTCATTTCGGACGCGACTTATCGGTTCATGGTGATACGCTTTGGACAATGCGGGTATCGAAAAAAAGAACCGGAAGAACTTACCGGGGAAGCGCCCATTCGGTTTCAATGGCTGGTCTATCACGGGCTTGCCGAAGGGCTGTTTACTCCGGCTAAAGCGGCCGAGTTTTTGCAGATTTCGTTGTCGGAACTGGAACAAGCGGATGCTCCGGTGATTTAACCTAGAAACCTCAGTTGACCGCTTGCCAAGATGCGCAACATGGTGGTTCTAAACAAAGTTGTCATCTATTTTGCATTCACCTGTTTGGTGAGAGCGCTACGGGCTGGATTGCACGATTTTCCGGGCGCATGGCGGCGTTGCAACTTCTTGCAATGGAACGACCATTGCGCGTCGTTGCGCCTTGCCCTGCACCCGGAAAACCGCACACTCCAGCCCGTTCAACTGAGGTTTCTAGGTTTAATGCCCAGGATTTTGGTTTCCGACACGAATATTTGGATCGACTTTCACCGCGCCGACCTGCTAAATGCTGTTTTCCGGCTACCGTATACGTTTTGCACCACTGATTTTGTTAAGGCGGAACTGACAACGCCGGGAATTGATTATATGATTTCCCTTGGCCTCACGATCCATTCGCTGGATGGCAATGAGATCAAGCAACTCTACGGGCTATGCCAGTCATTCAACAATAGCGCCTTGGCGGACGTTTCGTGCCTGTTCCTGGCAAACGCACTAAATTGCCCGCTGTTAACCGGAGACGGCAGGCTACGAAAAACTGCCGGGCAGCAAGGAGTGATCGTTTATGGCTCCCTGTGGCTCCTCGACCGACTCTTCACGCTGAAAATCATTTCGGGAAAAGAAGCCAGTGAAGGATTACGCGCCATGATGACGAAAAATGGCCGACTGCCTAAAGAAGCGTGCCAAAAACGTTTAACCGCATGGGACGCCGCGTGCTGAGGTTGCACAATCACGCTGGAAAACCCGGCTTTCCCACGAGAAACACCACCAAATCGCGGCATGGGTAGAGTAGAAAGCAGGTTCAGCATTCCTTAGGCCAAGCCTATCCGTTTCCGTCCCTTTCGTCCGACGGCGCCTCAATAGCCGTGCCGTAGTCCACCTCATCAAACCGTACATGCGGTTTTCCCCCATACGGCTTTCCGATGTTCTTCACACCGAGGCATTACGCATTAGCGCGCGGAGGCGTCGCTGATTCATGGGATGCGGGGAACGACGATGCAACCCCAGTCTGTAGGATGTGCCGAGGAACGAGGCGCATCTGTCGCGTATTGCCGCCGGGATGCGCGAACGATGCGCCTCCTGTCGTCAGCACATCCTACGGTGCTGGGGTTCGTTCCTTACCCCAGCCTACGGGCTGAGCGGCGATGTGCTCAACGCACGCGAGCCGCTCCTGCAGCGATTGACGCCGCCGCCGACCAAGTGCATGATGCGCGTAATGCCGCAAACACGGCAGGCGGGTTTGACAGCCCGGAGTACAGGCGGACAGCCGCCACCATCGCGGTTTTTTCTGTCCATCATCATGGCAACCCTTCATGGGCGCGCCTTGTGGGGCAGCTTCGGCTGCGCCGGTTCCTGTACCCGGTCTGTCAACCCGCAAGGTTGCGTCCACCCGTTTGACAGCGGGTGGCGCGAAACTCAATCCGCACGTACAGGAGTCACACCCTCATGAACCCCACCACCGCCCTAAATTCCGCCATCCAGGAACTGAACCACACCATCGCCACGCTTGCACATTTGCGCGATGCGCTGGCGGCAGCGGCAACGCCTGCCGACGCCCCGGCTATCGCCGCGCCTACGGGCGAACCCGGCGCTTTCAATCTCATTTCCGAACTCTGGGAACGCGCCGCGCCCAATCTTGACCATGCAACGCTCACGTGGTTTGCCGGCGCAATCGACAAAGCGGAGGATGTGGCGGCTACTTTGCAGGAATCCGTGGAGGGTGTTGGTTGCCTGATGGGAGGCGGGATGGACGGCAACGGCCAAGCGAAGAACGGCAATGTTTTATCGGGGCATGATGCGTCGGCGCTGCTGTTTGCTATTGCTCATGCGATTGACAATATTCGCGCGTTGATCCTGGTGGGGGATGCGGCCAGTCATGCGTTGTGGCGCGCGGGAGGGTGTCGCTGATTGGGAATGCCGACAACCCGGTGGACGTTGGCTATTTCCGCGTGGAGCAAAAGGGGACGCTACCCTTGTTGAGGATGGCTTTAAAAGGGTAGCGTCCCCTTTATCCTTAGAAACGTCACGACCTACCTTATTTTTAATCCATTCATCCTTCGCCCATTCGGCGAAGCTCAGGGCAGGCCAGGCTCAGGACGAACGGATTAAAAATAAGGTAGGTTGTCATGGTGCAACCTCAGTGTGCAACCTCAGCATACGTGCGAGGCACAGGGTCAAATTTTCCCGTTCGTGGTGAGCTTAGCCTGCCCTGAGCTTCGCCGAAGGGTCGAACCATGAACGGGAAAATTTGACCCTGTCCGTAAGTTGAAAAAATCCAAAAACCGGTGCTGAATTTTTATCAGAAAATGATAAATTTCGACAGCCTAGTAGCGTCCCCTTTATCCTTCTGGGTGGGCGCATGAAAGCCGGCTTTGCCCCCGGTCGTTTTCAGGGCGGCGTTCTTATTCTTCGTGATCCCAACGGTAAGTCACTTTCAGTTGGTTCAATCGATTCCATCCCAAGCGCTGATCGAACTGCAAGCGCCCGACCACGATCCCCGGAGACACGCCCTCCTGCCGTGCGAAGGCGCTAACGGCGGCTTCCGTGAACTGGCCGCTCGCGCAAAATTTCCGGTAGTTCGCGGCATTGATCAAAAAATCGCGCGCAAAGCTATTGGCCTGCGCCTCTTCTTCCGGGTTAAGCCCGTCTTCGCCCAGGATGTCGAGGAAGGTCAGGCGTTTGCCATGCTTAAGCAAATGCCCCGCCTCATGAAAAAACGTGAACCACAGCTTGTCGTCCGATTTGCCGCGCAAGCTCAACATGATGAGCGCCTTGTCCGCGCTCAACCACTTGGTCGCGCCGCTGACCGGGCATCCCTTGGGGGCGGGCGCCAACACGACCGCCACCCCGGCTTGCGCGCATTGCCTGACCAAGTCCGGCAGGAATTTTTTAGGGCTGTGCTCGGCGGTGAGCGTTCTGATTTCCTGTAAGGCGGCCTCGAATCGTGCGCGGTTGAATTTTTCGCAGCGCAATTTTTCCGCTTCACGCTCCCCCTGGCGCAACCAGGCCGACACTGCTGCGGGGGTGCGCGTGAGCGTCCCGGCGGCGCGGTAGGCCGCCACCGGACGCTCGTATTGAGCGCGCCACGCTTCCACCGAGGCCACGCCGAAATAGCATAGGCAGGCATAGACCTGCTGCGCCTTGTCTGCCGCCTTTTCCACCCAGCCGAATTTCAACATGTCGCTTAAGGGCAATTCTTTCAACCAGCCGGCCTCTTGCGCCAGTGCATCAACCGCCTCACGGCGCAAAAGCTGCTCGCGATATTGCGTTTCCAGATTCATCCAGAAATGCGCGCTGCCCCCCAACACCCGCTCCAGTTTCAACGCGGTGTCTTCGGAAATGGGCGCATTGCCCTGCAACAGCAAATGGATATGCTTTTCGGTGAAACCGGTGCGCACAGCCAGGCCGGCATGGCTCCAGTTGCGCTCTTCCAGCAAATCGGCAATCGTCTCGCCGGGCGCGCTGATCCAGTCCGGCGCAAATTCCGCCAGGGTGTCGTACCCGCGTAATGACTGCTCAGTCATGATAATCCTCTGCTTCTATAATCGTTATTTCATCGATTTGCGCCCAGTCTATAGCGCCATCCGGCTTGGTGGGTGGCAGTTGTTTCGCCGGTTTGAAGATCAGGCGGCAGCCTTTGTGCAAATCCACCGCATATTGCCCAGCCCGATCACGCTCCAAGGGGTGAGGTCGTCCCGCCACCAGATCGGCAACCGCATTTGCGGCAAACAATTCGCTCAAGCGACGCTGTAATTTCCTGGCGGACTCCGTCCCCAGCTTGCGCACGGCCAATCTGGACTGCTTGCATAGCCCCTCGATTTCCGGGCTGAGGAATGAGATTCTCATCGGAATTGAGTATACCGGATTGGTTTATTTAAATAAATAGGAAAAGGAGGATAAAGAGGAGGAAAAGGGGTCTGACCTAGGCTGTTGAAGTATAGCGTTTTTATCGAGGGGAATGGGGCCAGGTCTAACATTCCAGCCTTTTTGTTGGAATGCTAGACCTGGCCTGCTGTGTGCCTTCTTCACCTGATGTTGATCCGGTGTGCTCCGCCATATTGGCAAGCAGAAAATCGACTGTTTATGAAGCAGATGACATTGTTTGGGCTTTGAAACCGCCAAGGCCCGGCGCGCCGCACCCTATCTTCTGAAATTTGTCTCGGCGGCGGATTTGGTGACGGTTAAAGAAAAAAATGAAAAGAAAAAATGAAAAGGGGGCTGACCTAGGCTGTCGAAATTTATCATTTTTTGACGAAAAAACAGCACTGGTTTTTGGATTTTCTCAATTGACGGACTGAGTCACATTTCCCCATTCATGGTTCGACAGGCTCACCACGAACGGGGAAATTTGACTCAGTGCCTCACGCGTATGCCGGGTTGCACCATAACAACCTACCTTATTTTTAATCCGTTCGTCCTGAGCCTGTCGAAGGAT
>JBAYVP010000316.1:0-6385 GCA_041674485.1 Sulfuricellaceae bacterium | reverse complement strand
TTCAACAGCGATCAGGGCAGCCAGTTCACAAGTCGATGCCTTCACCGGTGTGCTGATGCGGGAAGGCGTTTCCATCAGCATGGATGGGCGGGGACGTGCGTTCGACAACATCTTCGTCGAGCGGCTCTGGCGTAGCGTCAAGCATGAGGATGTGTATCTGAAAGGCTATGCCACGATGGGCGAATTGACGGTCGGCCTGACAGAGTACTTTGCCCTCTACAACTTTGAGCGACCGCACCAGTCGCTGGGTAATGAGACACCTGACGTCGTGTACCGAACAGCTATGGGAGGCGGTGCGATGATCGTGGATAAATACCCACGCACAGTAAAGGAATCTTCTGTGCCGAGTGAGGGAACAGGGAGTGCCTCCATTACAGAAACAAAATCAGATGCACCAGCAAAAACAAAGGCAAAACCGGGGCAGCGCCATCCAGCTGCAAGCGAAGTAGCGTGTGCAGCTTAAACTAAACTCGATATTGTCTTGACTTAGGGGTCCACTTTACCTGGCCTGCCCTGAGCTTCGCCGAATGGGCGAAGGGTGAACGGATTAAAAATAAGGTAGGTTGTGACATTTCTTGTAAGCCAAAAACCGGGAAGCTGAAATTCGTCAAAGGCGCTGTATTTCGACAGCCTAGGATGCTGCCCAACCAAATTTAAGCGGTGGCAAGACGCAAGCTGCGGATGCTGAACAACGCCCAGTGCATTGACGATTTGCGCATTTCGCCCGGAAACCATCTGGAAAGACTCGGCGGTGACCGGGACGGACAATGGAGCATCCGCATCAACGGCTAGTGGCGCATCCTGCTTTGAATGGCATGAAGGACAAGCCAATCGCGTTGAAATCGTCGATTACCGTTGATTAGGAGATTGAAATGAACAGATTGCACAACATCCACCCCGGCGAAGTGCTGCGCGAGGAATTCTTGATTCCGCTTGGGCTTTCGCAATACTGGCTCGCCAAGGAAATCGGAGTGACAGAAGCAAGAATTTCCGCTATTTGCTCTGGCAAGCGGTCAATCACCACCGATACCGCACTGAGATTGGCGGCGTTTTCGGCACGTCGTCCGCATTCTGGATGGGATTGCAAGCCGACTATGACACGGAAAAAGCTGCAATTTCGCTGTCTGAAATATTCAGCGGAATTTATCGCTTCGAGCGTTTGGCAGCCTGACATTTCGGCTGTCAACGCTGCGCGTTGCGCGACTGGCTCAAGACACACTCCCCGGCGTAATCCCAGACGACCATCGTTATTGAAACAGACCGGTCTCGTTATAGCCCAGGATTTCATCTGCGCTACGTTTATCCAGGTTGGGGAGATTCTTGCTACGCTCGGCTATGCGCATGATGGCATCAAGCGAAATCACCGCAGCATCTTGCTCGCGTAATTTTTCCAGGTGTGCTTCAAGAGCGTGAACAATCACATTGGGAACGCTTTCGCCGGTTTTCCGGGCGAGTTCGTTTGCCAATGTTTCGGCTTTGGAATCGGTGATTTGCAAAGGCAAAGGTTCCGAGTATATACGCGCAACCGCGCTCTTTCAACCTACGTTGATCCGATGCAATCTGCACGGTATTGACAAAAAAAAGCGCATCTCATAAAGTAGTGCCGAACACTACATGCAAAGGCATTCTCATGAGAATCGTCAGCGCTACGGATGCAAACCGCCAGTTTTCCAGCGTATTGCGAGATGTCAGCCAAGGCGAGACATTTACCGTGCTATCGAGGGGAAAACCCGTCGCAACCATTGCTCCCGCCCAGCCTCTGGACGCGCAACGCCGCGCGGCGAAAGCGGCGTTGGTCGCCCGCTTGCGCAAGCAGGAAGCCGGTGGCGAGCGTAACTGGACGCGTGATGAACTCTACGACCGTTGACCATGAGAATAGCCCTGGACACCAACATTCTGGCCTATGCCGAAGGCATCGGCGACAAAATTCGCTGTGCCGCCACTGTCGCGTTGGTCGAACAACTATAGAGGCCGGAGTTAATAAAGCGACATACCCTGCCATCTCTTCGCCTGCGTTTTTTGCATCTCTGCGCAAAAGCCTGTCGCTTTATTAGCTTGGAACTCTATAACCAGCGGAACGGGTCCTGCTTCCAGCCCAAACGCTGGGTGAACTATACCGGGTGCTTACCGGAAAAACCCAGCGTGAAGCCAGCGAAGTACGAGAAGCAATTCTGGCCTGGGCAGACAGTTTCGAGGTTGCCGATTCATCCTGGGTAGCCTTCCAATTGTCGGTACTGGTTTGTTTTGCATGACAAACATGGGCTAACATCCGCGAGCATAAAAAAGGCGACCATCAGGTCGCCTTTTTTATAACTGAAACCCCACCAAGCTTACGCTTCGTCGGACGGTCTCGGCGCGGCGGCAGGCGCATCCAGCAACGCCTTCATGGACAGGCGCAGGCGGCCTTTTTCGTCGGCCTCCAGCACCTTGACTTTGACGGTCTGCCCTTCCTTGAGGTGGTCGGTGACGCTGTTGACACGCTCGTGGGCAATCTGGGAGATGTGCAGCAAGCCGTCCTTGCCCGGCAACACGCTGACGATTGCGCCGAAATCCAACAGCTTCAGCACGGTGCCTTCGTAAGTCCGACCGACTTCGACTTCGGCGGTGATTTCTTCGATGCGCTTTTTGGCCAGATCGCAGGCGTCCAGGTTTTGGCACGCGATGTTCACCGTGCCGTCTTCCGCGATGTCGATAGTGGTGCCGGTTTCCTCGGTCAGCGCGCGTATCACTGCGCCGCCCTTGCCGATCACGTCGCGGATTTTTTCCGGGTTGATCTTGATGCTGACGATGCGCGGCGCGTAAGCCGACATTTCGTGACGCGGCCCTTCGATGGAGCCTTTCATGATGCCGAGGATGTGCAAGCGCCCTTCGCGCGCCTGGGTCAAGGCGACATGCATAATCTCCTTGGTGATCCCCTGAATCTTGATATCCATCTGCAACGCGGTGATGCCTGTCTCAGTGCCCGCCACTTTGAAATCCATGTCGCCGAGATGATCTTCATCGCCGAGAATGTCGGTGAGCACGGCAAAGCGGTTGCCGTCCTTAATCAATCCCATAGCGATGCCGGCCACATGGGATTTCATCGGCACACCCGCGTCCATCAGTGCGAGGCAACCGCCACACACCGACGCCATGGAGCTGGAACCGTTGGATTCGGTGATTTCGGAAACCACGCGCATGCTATAGCCGAATTCCTCAGCAGGCGGCAGCACACCCACCAGCGCACGTTTGGCCAAACGTCCGTGGCCGATTTCGCGGCGCTTGGGCGTGCCCACGCGACCGCACTCGCCGGTGGCGTAAGGCGGGAAGTTGTAATGCAGCATGAAGCGGTCGGTGTAACTGCCCTGCAATGCATCTATCATCTGCTCGTCGCGCCCGGTGCCCAACGTGGCGACAGCCAGCGCCTGGGTTTCGCCGCGGGTGAACAGCACCGAGCCGTGAGCGCGTGGCAATACGCCGGTGCGGATGGTGATCGGGCGCACGGTGCGGGTGTCGCGTCCATCTATGCGCGGCTCGCCCTGGAGGATTTGGCCGCGCACGATCTTTGCTTCGACCTCGAAGAAAATATTCTTGATCAAGTTGATGCGGTCGCCATTGGCATCCGCCCCAGCCACTTCCGCCAGCACGCGGTCGCGTATTTCGTCGATGCGGTTGTAGCGCTCCTGCTTTTGCCTGATCCGATAAGCCTGCTCCAGGTCTGCGTGGGCAAGTTCGCCAACCTTGGCGATCAGCGCCTCATCCTTGGCCGCCGGCGTCCAGTCCCAAGCCGGTATTCCGGCTTCGTCGGCCAGTTCGTTGATCGCGTCGATCACCGCGCGCATTTGCTCATGGCCGAACACCACAGCGCCCAGCATCACGTCCTCGGGCAATTCCAGCGCTTCGGATTCGACCATCAGCACGGCCTGTTGCGTACCGGCCACCACCAAGTCCATCTGGGAATTTTTCAACTCGCTTGCCGTCGGGTTGAGGATATACTCGCCGTTTGCATAGCCGACACGCGCAGCGCCTATCGGGCCGTTGAAGGGTATCCCGGACACGGCTAATGCAGCGGATGCGCCTATCATCGCGACAATATCGGGGTCCACCTCGGGATTGGAGGAAACCACGGTGGCGACGATCTGCACTTCGTTATAGAAACTATCCGGGAACAAGGGGCGTAGCGGACGGTCGATCAGGCGCGAAGTCAGGATTTCCTTTTCCGACGGGCGGCCTTCGCGCTTGAAAAAGCCGCCGGGAATCTTGCCGGCGGCATAAGTGCGTTCCTGATAATCCACGGTAAGCGGGAAAAAATCCTGCCCCGGCTTGGCATTCTTGGCGCCCACCACAGTCACCAGCACCGCAGTGTCGTCCATGTTCACCAACACGGCGCCGGATGACTGGCGGGCGATCTCGCCGGTTTCGAGCGTAACCTGATGGCGCCCGTATGAAAAGCTCTTCTTGATTTGTTTCAAGGGGTTATCCTTTTTTCGATTAACCTGTCGCCGCCCGCATTCAAGGAGACGGAACGACACCCAATTCGGCATGGTGCTACCACGCGATGGGAAAACAGCGGAATGCGCAAAGCATCCCACCCGACAACCATTTCATTCAGGGCGCTACCAAAAATCCAGAACCGCGTCGCAAAATTCAAACTTCGTTGCAATGAGGCATTGCGCTAAAATTTTTTTGCGCATCTTGTCCCGCTTGGAATTTTGAGAGGCGCCCCTTTAACTAATGTAAGGGACGAAATTACTTGCGCAAGCCAAGGCGCTCAATCAGCGAACGATAACGGTCAGCATCCTTGCCTTTGAGATAGTCCAGCAGCTTGCGGCGCTTGCTTACCATTTTGAGCAGTCCGCGGCGGGAATGGTGATCTTTGATGTGCGCCTTGAAATGACCGGTCAGGTCGTTGATACGCGCAGTCATCAGGGCAACCTGCACTTCGGGGGAGCCGGTATCGGCGGTGGCGCGTTGGTAATCCTGCACGAGTTGTGCTTTCTGGGCACTGGTCACTGACATCTTGGTCGTCTCCGAAACTAAAACGTTGAAAGGGTGGGATTATACCCGCTATCGAACCGTTTTCTCAAGTAATTCTCGCTTGCTTTAGACTTAAACATCCCGGAAGCCAAGGGCGCGGAGGAAAACCCGTGCTTTTCCTCCGCGTCCTCTGTGGTGAATAGTTTTTTTTCCGCACTGAGAACAAATTTATTCTGGCGCCATACGACCCCCATGTACAACCGTCCAAGACATAAATCATAGAAACAAAATCACTTCCATGCGTTAACATATTAATTTTTTGTTCAACTTCTGTAACAAGTATAATGATTAAGTCGCTGTTTAAACTGATTTTTACCGGGGTGCTGCTGGTGGCCGGCTGGCTGGGCTATTTCGCCTTGACGCCGTCCCCACTGCCGCAAACGCCTTATGAATTCGACATCAAGCATGGCAGCAGCTTGCGTACCGTAGCGCGCCAGTTCGCCGACGACAAGCTTATCATTGAGCCGTGGAGCTTTGAATTCCTGGTGCGCATGTTCGGCAAGGCGAATGACATCAAGGCCGGCAACTATATGCTGGATAAGGAGATCAGCCCTTACCGGCTGTTTCTGGCGATCACGCGCGGCGACGTGACCCAGAGCCAGGCGGCGTTCATCGAAGGATGGACGTTCCGCCAGATGCGCAAGGCGCTGGACGAGAATTCGTCCGTGCGCCACGATACGCTCAACCTTACCGAGCAGGAGATTCTGCAGCGCCTGGAAGCGGAGGAAACCGTTGCGGAAGGGCTGTTTTTCCCCGACACCTATTTTTTCAGCAGCGGCATGAGCGATATTTCCATCCTGAAACGCGCCAACCGCATGATGCGAAATCGTCTGGGCGAGGCGTGGCAAGGCCGTGCCCCGGATCTGCCGTATTCCAGCCCTTATGAAGCGCTGATTATGGCTTCCATCGTCGAAAAGGAAACCGCGCAGGCTTCCGAGCGCCCGATGATCGCCTCCGTGTTCATCAACCGCTTGCGGCTCGGCATGCGCCTGCAAACCGATCCAACTGTGATTTACGGGCTGGGTGCGGCGTTCGACGGCAATTTGCACAAGCACGATTTGACCGGCGATACGCCGTATAATACCTATACGCGTAGCGGCTTGCCCCCCAGCCCGATTGCGATGCCCGGCGGGGAATCGCTTCAGGCGGCGCTGCATCCGGCCAAATCGTCGGCGTTGTATTTCGTCGCCAAGGGAAACGGCGCTCACCAGTTTTCCAATTCGCTGGCGGAACACAATCGGGCGGTGGCGCGTTACCAGAAACGTGCGACGAATTAACCCTAGAAAGCTCAGTTGACCGCTTGCCAGGACGTGTAACATGGTGGCTCTAAACAACTTTGTCATATATTTTGGGATCACCCGTATGGTGA
>JBAYVP010000315.1:0-6392 GCA_041674485.1 Sulfuricellaceae bacterium | reverse complement strand
TAGGAATATTTGGGCGGACGTGAATCGGTGGAACGTCTGTTTTTGCCCGCATGACCGAGGATTCTTGTTGCCCGAAATTCGTGCGTTACCTCTTTGGTTCCGGCTTGTCCGGCTTAGGATAATTTGCGGATTTAGCCGCGTCTCGCGGGATGCGATGCAAGACGCAGATTGCGCCGTGTGGTCGCACCACACAAGCAATTTGCAACACGGAAACCGCGCCCGCCAGACGATGGATTGATGCGCAAATTATGGTCGCGCGCAGTGTACCGCCACCAGAGCACATGTCAAAAGAATCAGCAAATAAGTTTTCATTTCAAAATCGCTTTGCGTGATATGGGGAATTGTAGAACGCACTATGCTTTAAAAGCAACTTTTGCGACACGTAGGCTGATCGCCAAATTTGGTATACTCCGCCCTCCACCTAGTGATTGAATCCAAGCTTTATGCCCATCATCATCAAAACCCCGCAGGAAATCGAAAAAATGCGTATCGTCGGCAGACTGGCCGGGGAAGTGCTCGACTACATCCGGCCTTACATCGTCGCCGGCGTCAGCACTGCAGAACTGGACAAGCTGTGCCACGACTATATGGTCAAAGTGCAAGGCGCTGTCCCGGCGCCCCTCAATTACGCGCCCAAGGGCCACCGACCTTATCCGAAATCGATCTGCACCTCGGTCAATCACCAAGTCTGCCACGGCGTTCCCGGCGAGCGTATACTCAAATCGGGCGACATCGTCAACCTTGATGTCACCGTCATCAAGAACGGCTTCCATGGCGACAGCAGCCGCATGTATTACGTGGACGAACCGTCCATCCAGGCCCGGCGGCTGTGCGAAATCAGCTACGAATGCCTATGGCTGGGCATAGCAGCGATCCGGCCCGGCGCCCATCTCGGCGACATCGGTTACGCCATCCAGAAACACGCGGAAAAACATGCTTTCAGCGTCGTGCAGGAATATTGCGGGCACGGCATCGGTCGCGCTTTCCACGAAGAACCGCAAGTGCTGCATTACGGCAAGCGCAATGACGGCCCCCGACTGGAACCGGGCATGATCTTCACTATCGAACCGATGATCAACGCCGGCAGGCGCGACATCCGCCGACTCGCCGACGGCTGGACCATCGTCACCAAGGATCACAGCCTGTCCGCGCAATGGGAACACACCATCCTGGTCACCGACTCCGCCTACGAAGTCCTGACTCTGTCCGCCGCCGCCCCGCCCAAACCGGATTTCCTGGCTTGACGACACCGGAACCTGGGGAGGGTATGCCTTGCGTGGGGGGAAATTGTCCTGATTGGATTATCCTAAGCCAGACAAGCCGGAACCAAAAAATATTTACCGCAGAGACGCAGAGATTTTGTAGGGTAATAGTATGGTTTCACCCTCCGTTATATTTCTCCGCGCCTCAGCGCCTCTGCGGTAATTTTTTTGGTTCCGGCTAGTCCGGCTTAGAATTATTCCTTCGTGGGACACCCTACCCTATTCGTTGTCGATATTCGTATCGCGCCAAATCGTCGCGAATTCCGTCTCGACTTCCAGGAAGCAGGCGACTACGTCCGGGTCGAAGTGTTTGCCGTTTCCTTCCAGGATGATGCTGCGGGATTTCTCGTGGGAAAAGGATTCTTTATAGCAGCGTTTTGAGCGTAGCGCATCGTATACGTCCGCCAGTGCGAGGATTCTGCCGCTTAAGGGAATCGCGTTGCCCGCCAGGCCATGCGGGTAGCCCGTGCCGTCCCATTTTTCATGGTGGCTTTCGGCGATTTCTATGCCTATGCGGACGAAGCTGTTGTTGTTGTTTTTCTGGTTGACCGCCCGTAGCGTTTCCGCCCCGCGAGCGGCATGGGTCTTCATGATGTCGAATTCTTCGGCGCTGAGCCGACCGGGCTTGAGGAGGATGGGGTCGGGAATGCCGACTTTGCCGATGTCGTGCAGCGGGCTGGCGATATAGAGATTTTCTACGTAATCGCTATCGATCAGTTGGGCATAGCGGCTGGTTTTGCTCAAGGTGACGGCCAGCAGTTTGCAATATTCGCGCATGCGTTCCAGGTGGGCGCCGGTTTCCGGGTCGCGGGATTCGGCCAGTTTGGACAGCGCAAATATCGTTTCCATTTGCGCCTGGGTGATGATGCCGACCTGCTCTTTCACCCGTTCTTCCAGGTGGAGGTTATATTCCTCTATCTGATGCCGGTAGACGGCTTCCTGATCGCGCAGGCGCTTCTTTTCCAGGCTGGCGCCGATGCGCGCCCGAAGCAGCACCGGGTCGAAGGGCTTGGGTATATAGTCTTCCGCACCCGCTTCGATGCAGCGCACTATGCTGCCGATCTCGTCCAGCGCCGAGATCATGATGACCGGGATATGGCGCAACGCATCGTCCGATTTAATGCGGCTCAACATTTCGTGTCCATCCATTTCCGGCATCATGACATCAAGCAAAACCAGGTCGATTCGGGCGCTCGTCATGATTTCCAGCGCGCTGCGTCCATCGGCGGCGGTGGAGACGCTGTGCCCCAACCGCTCCAGGCGCCGCGACAGCATGTCGCGGTTGGCATCGTCGTCGTCCACCACCAGGATGGAACCGCACTGCTCCGTCTGCGCGCCAACCTTTACGGATTCGCGCCCCAAAGCGGGGGGATAGGATGCCGCCGGCAGCACCGCTTTCTGGAGCGATTCCGCCGAGCCGTCGATCAGGCTGAGCAGTCGTTTGGCGGCATCCTGGATTTTACCCAGGTCAGTGATAAAGCTCGCTTCGCTGAGCGCGTTCGCCTCTTCCTGCAGCATTTCGCTAAAACCGATAATGTGGTTCACGAAGGTGCGCATATCGTGGCGTGCTTCCTGCAAGCCGTGTTGCAGGCTGCTTTCCAGCTTATGCGGGGTGCATAGATCGTTGACCAGCGCCAACAGGCGCTGCCCGGCGCGATGAATTTTCCCGAGATCGCGAATCAGGTAATCGCGCCCCAACTCGGTGGCGTCCTCTATCAGCATTTCGCTATAGCCGATGATATGGTTCATCGGTGTGCGCAGCTCATGGCGCAAAGCAGCCAAAAGCTGCTCCCGCTGGTCGCCGGAGGCCGCCAGGGTGGCTGCCAGCGAGGCGGGTTCTAAGGTGGCTGCGGGAATTAATGATTTTTCCGTTGACATGACCTGGATTCCTTAGTTGGCCGTTCATACTCTTCCCCGAAAGGAGAAAGGGCAATTGTATCCTTTTCTTCCTGTAGGTGATATTGCAATTTTGTGACGGATGCCGTTTTGTTGGGTGGCAGGGTGGATGCGCTACGCTTATCCAGCCGGCCCGCTTGAGATACCGGCAAAATGCTTTCACCGCAGAGACGCAGAGACGCAGAGGGTTCGTTATTTCTCCGCGTCTGAAGCGTCTGAAGCGTCTCTGCGGTAAATATTTTTTTGGTTCCGGCTTGTCTGGCTTAGGTTCTTCCTGTTTCCAGAAATCTTAAGGTAACGCGCCCTTCTGATGCGTGCTGGTTTTGACGAAACGCCCAACTTCGGAAAGCAGATTTTCGCGGCTATGCGTACCTTTTTGCATGACTTTTTCCACATAGCCGTTAAGCCGGAGTTGATCTTCGTCGGTCAGGTCCTTGGCGGTGACCACGATCACGGGAATGGCGCGCCATTTCTCGTTTTTGCGCAATTCGGCGGCAAACTGGAAGCCGTCCATGACCGGCATCATCAAGTCCAGCATAATCAGGCAGGGTGTTTCGTGTTCCAGTTTTTCCAGGGCTATTTGACCGTTTTCCGCCTCAATCACGATCATGCCGGATTTCTCCAGAGTGCGCCGGGTCATTTCGCGCGTCGGCGCATCGTCCTCGATCAGGAGCACCCGGCACGGAGGACATGCCCTGCTATGCGTGCGGTAGCGCGCAAGCACGCTGGCCAGGCGATTGCGATCTATGGGTTTGACCATGTAGTCCGCAGCGCCCAAGGCGTAGCCCATGTCTTTTTCGGACACCATGCTGAGCATGATGACGGGGATATCCGCCAGCTCGGGATCGACCTTGAGCGAGGTTAACACCGCCCATCCGTCCATGCCGGGCATCATCACGTCCAACGTAATGGCATCGGGTTTCAGGGTTTTGGCCAGCGCCAGCCCTTCCTTGCCGCTGCCGGCGGTTTTCACCGTAAAACCGTCCTTGCTCAGATAGCGTTCCAGCAACTCGCGAATCGCGGGGTCGTCGTCGATAACCAGCACCGTACCGCCCCCCTCCGGCGCATCGTGTGCCGCGCCGCTCTCCCTCTCCGCCGTGACGATGGGCTGTTCCACCGTCACTGCGGGGAGGCGCACGATAAACGTGGCGCCCTTGCCGAATTCGCTTTCCACCTGGATATCGCCGCCCATCAACTCGCAGAAACGCCGGGATATGGTCAACCCCAGGCCGGTGCCGCCGTATTTGCGGGTGGTGGAGGCATCGGCCTGGCTGAATGCCTGAAACAATTTGCCTATCTGCTCGGCAGTCATGCCGATTCCACTATCTTTCACCCGAAAGACAATCCACTTTTTATGCGTCGCATCGAATGCACATTCCGCAGACAAGGTGATGATGCCGTTCTCGGTGAATTTGCTGGCATTGCTCAATAAATTGAAGAGGATTTGCCTGACCTTGGTGAGATCCGAGCACATTTCGCCCAATCCTTCGCCCAGCAGGATTTCGAGCCGGTTCTGCCCTTTGCCGATCAAGGGTTGGATGGTAGCGCTGACCTCCTTGAGCACTTCCGGCAGGCTGAAGGTTTCCAGATAGATTTCCATTTTACCGGCTTCGATTTTGGATAAATCGAGGATGTCGTTGATCAGGCCAAGCAAATGCTTCCCGGCGTTATGGATTTTTTGCATATCCGGGATCAGGTGCTCCATGCCCTCTTCCTCGGCTTGTTCTTGCAACATTTCGCTGTAACCGATAATGGCATTCAAGGGCGTCCTCAATTCGTGGCTCATGTTCGCCAAAAACTGGCTCTTGGACTGATTGGCAGCTTCCGCCGCGAGAGCCATCCCTTCGGCCTCCAGCGCCGCCTGCTTCATATCCCGGTTGCTCTCCTGCAAACGAACGGCAATGACGTTGAACGATTTCACCACCAGCCCAAGCTCGTCCCGGTTGGGCAGATCGACGGCGCCGTCTATGTCGCCGTCAGTCATGCGCTGCGCGGCTTTTTCCAGCCCATGCACCGTGCCCATGACGCCGAAATAGAACGACACCCACAAGTAGGCTACCAGCACCAATACCAGCCCCGTCACGATTATCGCGATGTTGCGTTGCAACTCGAAACCTTTGATGCGCGTCCTGAGCAGAATATCCAGTTCATCCGTTGTCCTCTCCCACAGGCCGACGCTGGCGCCGAACATTCTTTGCGCCACGGCGTCCATGGCCGCAGACCCCAGCTTGGCGCCGTTCGAAGAAAGAATGTTTTTTTCCAGCCGCTCGAAAAAAACCTGGGTGGCCCGCGTAAGCTCCTCCAGCGGGCCGTCCACGCTGGGCCGGAGATTTCCCGAGGGATTATTGAAAAAAGCGGTGCGCAGCCCCTTTTCCAATTCGGACTGGTTGGACTTCGCCATACCGACCAGCATCAACAATTGCGCTTTTTCCTCCTCCATGGGGGTGTCGCGCTCGCTCATGCCCAGCACGAGAAGTTGAATCTGGGAAAGCACCGTCTGTACGGAAGGGAGTTTGAGCAAGATCGCATCCATCGCGTAATAGCTATCCAGATCGGGATCGAGAATCAAATTGGAGGTGTCGCCCACATGAGAAATGAGGGCACGAATGTCGCCGATGAAGTCGCCGTACATCGCATTGCTTAACGCCGCATCCGATTGCACGGCCTTTTCCTGCAGGATGCGCCAGACGTTGCGCACCGACTCGCTCTTGCCGCCGGTGTTAAGTTCGGCGCCCCATTTCCGGTCGGCGACGGCAAGCGCCTCCAGGTCTTTGGAAATGCGCGCCTGCACCTGGGCCAGTTCTTCGCTGCGTGCCGCAGAACCGGCCAGGCGTTCGCGGGCAAGCACCCTGGCGCGCAATACATCTTCCAGCAGCAGCCGCAAAGGACGCAGGTAGGCCGTGCCGACCAACTCTTTCTGCGCAAACTGCACCTGTATATTGACCGCGCTGACGAAAAAATACATCAACAGCGAAATAGGTAGCAAAAACAGAAAAGTAATGAGGGCAAACTTCTGAGGGTACTTCAGCCGGTTCATCAGACCGACTCCCGCAGTTCGAATTCCCGGTTCCGACAGTTCCTTCATTCCGTTTCTTTCCTTTGTTCGAGTGATTTATACTTTGCGCGGCCACGATTTGCGGATTTAGCCGCGTCTCGCGGGATGCGATTGCTGCGCAAATTGCGCCGTGTGGCTGTTCCACACAAGCAATTTGCAACGCGGAAGCCGCGCCCGCG
>JBAYVP010000314.1:0-6442 GCA_041674485.1 Sulfuricellaceae bacterium | reverse complement strand
GACGCAACACTCGATACGGGCGGTTGGTTAGACCTTCCCCGTCAGGGACTTTCACCCTGAAAGAAACGTCAAGCTTCGCTTGCCGCACTAACGATGAGCGCTGGAGCGTGGGAACGATCAAAGATGTGTGTAACGATGAGCGCTCCAGCGTGGGAACGATCAGTTTTTTTCGTCATGGCAGGATGGGCGGCAAAATCAATCAGTCTAAAAAGACTTCCACCAGCCAAGCAGGGCGCAATATTGCGATAGCGCATTGCACCGGGTGGCGAGGGGGCGGCGATGCCCTTTTAACATAGATTAACACGGCCAAACGTCGCGCCGCTTGGCGTTTTTATAGTGGGCAAGGGCGGCGATTGTCCAACGCGTTGGCGGCCTTTAAATCTAAATCCTGATTAGCCGCAGGATGCGCTGCTGTATGAAACGCATCAACTCTTACTTGTTCATAGATAGCCGGTTATTGTCAGTTCCGGTTAGGCTGCCAGCCCCAGCTTGAAATGGGTTTCTATTTCATCCCAGGGCACGGACACCAGCCCTGCCTTGTCCTTTGCCACCAGCCCCAATTCATGTAAGGCATGGATGTCGGCATGAACGTTCTTGTAGTCCCGTCCCAGCGTTTGCGCCAGTTGGTTGACGCTTTGCCCGCCGCGCCGTTTCAGTATATCCAGCAGCTCCCAGCGCTTGGGGGTGAATGCCCGCATGAAGCCGCCCATGCTCTCAAAGCTCAGGCGGTTGACGGGTTGCGCGGGTTTGCCGCTCTTCCAGACTTCCATGAAGTCGTGCAGCGCATCCTCTGGTGTACCTATGTACACCTTTAGGGTTTTGTCGTTCATTGCCGCGCCTTCCGCATATCAGTTAAAAAGTCCCTTACCAGTGCATCCAGCCCGGTGAAGATATGCCTTCTCGCGGGATGCAACGCGGTGAGTAGCGCCCGCCCGGGGCCAGGGTAAATTTGTTCTCCGCCCGAAGAAAAACCATTCACCGCAGAGACGCTTCAGGCGCAGAGGAAAAACAATGGGTTGTAGAATTGAATGGTTTTACTCTTTTCATTGATTTCTCTGCGTCTCGGCGTCTCTGCGGTGAATATTTTTTTTCTGGACGAGAACAAATTTACCCTGCGCTGGGATCAATCCAACCGAACAATTTCCCCCGCGAGAAGGCATAATAGCTTGTTTCTGCGGCAGCAGTATTTGCCCCATTAGCCGAAATTTTACGCCATGCGCATCCTCCACACTTCCGACTGGCATCTTGGCCAGACTCTGTACGATTTCGACCGCACTTTCGAGCATCAGTGTTTTCTCGATTGGCTGCTGGCTACGCTGAAGGCGGAACAGGCCGATGCGCTGCTGATCGCGGGCGATGTTTTCGATAATGCCAATCCATCGGCTGCCGCGCAGCACCAGTTGTACCGTTTCCTGACCGCTGCGCGCGCGCAGGCGCCGCATTTGTCTATTGTGATGGTGGCGGGCAACCATGATTCGCCGGGGCGGCTGGAGGCGACTGCGCCGTTTCTCGATCTGTTTGAGGCTGCGGTGGTCGGGCATGTGCAGCGCCGCGCAGATCAGAGCATAGACCTGGAGCGCCTGGTGGTTCCGCTTAAAAACGCCCAGGGCGATGTCGCGGCCTGGTGTCTTGCGATTCCCTTTTTGCGTCCCAGTGATGTGCCGCGCGTCGAGAATGCGACCGACCCTTATCTCGAAGGCGTCGCCGCGCTTTACCGTCAGGCGCTGGCGGTGGCGGCTTCGCGCCGCGAACCGGGGCAGGCGATAGTCGCGATGGGGCATTGCCATATGGTGGGCGGGCAGGTTTCCGAGACTTCCGAGCGCCATATTGTGGTCGGCGGGGCGGAAGCGTTGTCGGCGGGGATGTTCGATGCGGCAATCGCTTATGCGGCGCTGGGGCATTTGCATTTGCCGCAGAGGGTCGGCGGGCAGGCGCATATCCGCTATTGCGGCAGCCCGTTGCCGATGTCGTTTTCCGAGGCCGATTATCCCCATCAGGTGCTGCGCATTGATTTGGACGGCGAGGCCGTCGCGCAAATCCAGCCGTTGTTTATCCCCCGTGCGACGCCATTGCTGCGCGTGCCGAATCAACCGGCGGCGCTGGATGAGGTGTTGGCCGCTCTCGCCGCGCTGGAGCTGCCTGATGTCCCCGCAGCCGAACACCCCTATCTTGAAGTCCGGGTACGCCTGGATGCGCCCGAGCCGGGATTGCGGGCGCGGGTGGAAGCCGCGCTGCTCGGCAAGCCGGTGCGGCTGGCACGGATTGAGCCGACTGCGGCGCGCGGCGGCGCGGATGGGGATGAGTCTGCCGCGCTTTCCTTGTCCGATCTGGAGCGCTTGTCTCCCGAGACGTTTTTTGCGCGTCTGTGCGAGCAAAGAATCGCGCCTGACGCGCCCGAGCGCGAAGCGTTGCTGGCCGGGCTGCATGCCGCTTTTGCCGAGCTGGGCTGCGCCCCGGCGGAAGAGGCGGCGGTATGAGGATTCTGGCGATACGCGGTAAGAATCTCGCCTCTCTGGCGGGCGAATTCGAGATCGATTTTCAGCGGGAGCCGCTGCTTTCCGCCGGGCTGTACGCGATCAGCGGCCCCACCGGCGCGGGCAAGAGTACGCTGCTGGATGCGCTGTGCCTGGCGCTGTTCGACGATACGCCGCGGCTCAAGAGCGCCGATGCGCGCGGGATAGAATTGCCCGATGTGGGCGCGGAAACCACGCTGCCCAACGACCGGCGCAATATTCTGCGCCGGGGCACAGCCGAGGGCTACGCCGAGGTGGATTTTCTGGGCAACGACGGGGTGGGCTACCGCGCGCGCTGGAGCGTGCGGCGCGCCGGCCTTAAGATGGGCGGCAGGTTGCAGAAGATCGAGATGTCTCTCCTTCGCCTTGATGACTTGCAACCGGTTGGCGGGCATCTCAAGAGTGAGGTCGTCAAGACGATAGCGGAGAAAATTGGGCTGTCTTTCGAGCAATTCACCCGCGCGGTGTTGCTCGCGCAGAACGAATTTTTCACTTTCCTGAAAGCCGGCGACGATGAGCGCGCCGCGTTGCTGCAAACCCTGACCGGCACCGACCGTTTCGAAACCCTCTCGCGGCGCGCTTTCGAGCGCCACAAGTCCGAGCAGGAAAAGCTGCGCCAACTGCGCGCGCGCCTGGACGATCAGCAGCCCTTGTCCGCCGAGGAACGCAGCCGGTATGAGGACGAACAACTCGCGGCCAAATCTGCGATCCAGGCGCAAGGCGAACAGGAAAAACGGCTCGCCGGTCATTTGCGCTGGCATCAGGAGTTGGAAAAAGCGCTCAAGCGCGAATCCGACGCTTTAATTGAGCTGGAAAAAGCCGACGCGCTACGCGCCGAAGCTGCGCCGCGCCGCGCCCGCTTCGAGCGCGTCGAAGCGGTGCAGGGCGCAAGACCGTTGCTTGCCGAAGCGCAACGCATCGAAAAAGCCTGCGCCGACAGCGCCGGGCAGGCGAGCGCAGCCCAGGATGCCGCCGCGTTGTCGGCGCAGGCCTGCGCCGGCGCGCAAAGCGCTTGGGAATCCGCCGATGCCGCGCTGAATCATCTGGAAAGCGCAAACCGGCAGTTTGCGCCGCTGATCGCTCAAGCGCGCGCGCTCGACATTGATGTCGCCACTCGGCGCACAGCTCATGTCGGCGCGGATAAGGCTTTTAACAACGCGTTGGCCGCCCTGGCTCAGGCGCAGAGCGAGTGCGACGCCAACCGGCAAGCGATCCAGGCGGCGCAAGCGCAGTTGCAGGCGGCACAAGTATGGCTGGCGGAACATCGCCATCTGCAACCCCTGGCGGAAGGCTGGATGCGCTGGGATACGTTGTTCACCGGTGCGGGCGAGGAACAGCGGCGCATCGTGCAGGTGGATGAGGAACTCCAGGTTTTGGGCAAACAGGGGCAGCAACAAATTCGGGCTGTCGAAGATGGCGAAACGCGTCTGGCTGCCGCTGCCGCTGCATTGCAAGCGGCGGAGATCGGACTCCGGGACGCCGTGGCAGCATTGGCGTTTTTCGATGCCGAAGCGCCGGCGCGCGCCAAGGCCGGCCTGGATAGCCGCAAGGACGCGTTGCAAAACGCCGACAAAGTGTGGCGCGAACGTAGCGCGGGAGAGGCACAACTCGCCGCATTGGCGAGCGAAACCGAAGCGCTGGCATCAATGCGGGAGCAGTCCCGCCAGCGCTGGGATGAAGTGCGCGCGCAACTTCCCGTGGTGCAGGCGACGGCGCAACAAGCCGAGCGCGCTTGGCGCGTGGTGTTTGACGCGGCGCAGGAAAACGTCGGCGCATTGCGCGCGCAATTGCAGGCCGATGCGCCCTGCCCGGTGTGCGGCGCGCTGGCGCACCCTTATGTCACGCACAATCCCACCCTGGACAATGCACTGGCGCGCCTTGAGGACGCTTTGGCACGCTGCCGGCAGACGGTTAAAGAACTGGAAATCGAGGAAAAAACCCAGCTCAACCAGCTTGAGAACCTGGGCGGACGTATCGGGCAAATTCGGCTCCAACACGACCAGATCGTGCGCAAGCAGGAGAGCATCCTGGCCGCGTGGTCGCAGGCCGTTTCCAATTTGACCGCTCTGTTCGGCGCGGATTATCTCTGCGCCGATGCGGCGCTATTCCCGACTTGGCTAGCGAACCAACTCGCCCGCATTCAGGACGAAACCCAACGCGTTGCCGAACAGGAAACCCAGTTGCGGCTGGCAACGGCCAACCGGCAAAAGGCGCAGGAACGCCTCGACGCCGCGCGCAAGGCGCACGACGCGCTGAAGGATGAAAGCGCGCGCCTGAAGGCCGGCGCGGAGCGCACCCAAGCCGCGCTCCAATCCGTGCGCGACCATAGGGACGGCGTGGCGCAGCGCCAGGCGGATGCGCTGGATCAACTGGATCAAGCGCATCCCGGTGACAATACTTGGCGCGCGCAATGGGCGACCAACCCGCAGAAATACCACGCCGCCCGTCAGAGGGACGCCGACGCGTGGGCGGCGCGGAAGAAATCCGAGGAAATTTGGTTAACCGACATGACCGGTCTGGAAGCTGCGGCGCGCGGTTTGTCCCGGCTCGCAGCCGAGGCCGAGGTCGTTCACCGGCAAGCCGGGCTGGCGTTGACGCAAATCGGCGGGCAACTGCAAGCGCTACTGGCGGCGCGCCGCAACGTGTTCGCCGGCATGGCGTTGCCCGAGCAACCGGCGGGCGTTGCGCTCGAAGATATGGCGGTGCAGCAAATCGACAACCATCTGGCGGGCGTTATCGCTGCCGCCCGCCGCCGGCAAGTGGACGCCCGGCACACCTTCCAGGAAAACGAACAACGCCTGGCTGTGCAACAGGAGCGGCTCGCCCAGCTTGCGCAATTGCTCGCCGCCCATCAAGCCGAGGGACAACAGGCGACGGCAAGACTCGCGCACTGGCTGGCCGAATTCAATGCGCAGGCGCCCGCAGACGCCCCGCTGGATGGCGCATCCCTGCACGGCTTGCTGGCCCACGACGCGGCCTGGAGAGCCGCCGAGCGGCAAGCGCTGGCGCAACTGGATAGCGCCGTCACTGCCGCCACCGGCGGCCTGGCGCAGCTACGCAGGCAGCGCGCAGACCACGAGAGCGTGCGCCCCACCGAAGACGCCCCGGAAACCGTGCAGGCGAATCTGGAGCAAGCGGCGGCAACGCTGAACGGCTTGCACGAAAATTTGAGCGGAATAGAGCTGGCGCTACGCCGGGACGACGAAATCAAGCAAAAAGCCGCGAAACTGCTCAATATCCTCGCCGCCCAGGAAAAAACCGCGCGCCTGTGGGCGCAGATGAATGAGCTGATCGGCGCCGCCGACGGCAAGAAATTCCGCAATTACGCCCAGCAGTTGACCCTGGATATTTTGCTCGGCTACGCCAACGCCCACCTCAAGGAACTCGCCCGGCGCTATCGGCTAAGCCGCGTCAAGGATAGTCTGGCGCTGCTGGTGATCGACCAGGACATGGGCGACGAACGGCGCTCGGTGCATTCCCTCTCCGGCGGCGAATCCTTCCTGGTGTCGCTGTCGCTGGCACTCGGGCTGGCGTCGCTGTCCTCCCACCGGGTGCGCGTCGAATCGCTGTTCATCGACGAAGGCTTCGGCAGCCTGGATGCGGAAACCCTGCGGGTGGCGATGGACGCGCTCGACAGCCTACAGGCGATGGGGCGCAAAGTGGGCGTGATTTCCCATGTGCAGGAAATGACCGAACGAATCGGTGCTTGCGTGCAGGTGAAAAGGTTGGCCGGCGGGCAAAGCCAGGTGGTGGTTGCGGGAGGAATTTAGTGAGGATGCTGGGGTTTGTTCCTTTGATCGTTCCCACGCTCCAGCGTGGGAACGCCGCTCTGGACGCTCCAGCGTCCTGAATCGAAAGGCATACATGGGCAGAAGCCGCTATGTGATTGGAACAGCCCGTAGGATGTGCCGAGGAACGAGGCGCATCGG